>JAJDDM010000155.1 GCA_029260315.1 Phycisphaerales bacterium
GCGACATCGCGCCCAGTGTATCCGCGCACGAGATTGGGCGGGCCTGCCGGTGCCGTGGTCACAGCGTGTCTTCGTGCGTCGGCCACGGGGTTGCACCCCCGGCGTGGCATTCGTCGCAGAGCCTCCTCAGACCACGGCACCCGACCCTCATTCCCAGACCCTGACCCGCCCTCGATCGTGCTCAGCAGGACTGCGCGAACAGGTCGAGATAGCCGAAGAAATCCTCCGCGTCGCAGTCCCCGTCGCCGTCGATGTCGCAGACGCTCTGATCACCGCCCGCGAAGGCGTCGAGATACATGAAGAAGTCCTCGGCGTCGGCGTCGCCGTCACCGTCCAGGTCCGCCGGGCAGCCGACGGCGTGGGCGAGGTTACCCGCGGGGATCGGCCGCTTGGAGATCGCATTGGACCGCCAGCTCAGGATCATGCCCGCGGTCGCCCGGCTCTCGAAGTACTCCAGGCGGAAGCGGTACATGCCCTGGCGCAGGCCGAAGGTCGCCTCGCGCTCGCGCATGTTGTGCAGCCCGTCGTTGTCGATGATAAGCTCGCCGTCGATGTACAGGTTCGAGCCGTCGGTCGAGTTGATGAACAGCGTGTACACGTCCTCCTCGGGCACGAGCAGCACGCCCTCGAAGACCGCGCCGACGAAGTCGTCCAGCCCGCTGCCGGCGAAGTTGCCGCCGGTCTCCGGATAGCGAATGTTCGCCACGATCTCCTCGCCGATCGGATCGAGCAGATCGAAGTCCGGCAGCTCGCGGACGAATCCCACGTCGCTGAGGTCGTAGTAAGCCGTCTCGACGCCGGGCTCGGTCGCGCCATTGAACGTCGGCTCCAGCCAGACCGTCAGGATGACCGTCACCGTCGCCGGCGAGGTGTTGCCGTCCGGATCGCTGGCCTCGTAGCTGAAGGTGTCGATCGCGACACCAATGTCATTCGGCGGCGTGTAGAGCAACTCGTCGCGTCCCTCGGGGCCCGTGCCCACGCTCAGCTCGATCGTGCCGCCCAACGCCGAGGTGGCGTCGAACGAGCCGATCGACAGCGCCTGGCAGTTGCCCTCGATGTCGTTGCCCAGGACGTCGAGGAAGGACCGTGCGCCGTCGACCGAGCCGCCGATGTCGTCCAACGCCCTCGGCGGCACGTTCGGCGCGTCGTTGGTGCCCTCCAGACAATCGGCGATGTTGTTCGCGTAGTTCACGATCGTCGCGATGCTCGAGCTGCCGAAGAGCGTGACATCGCCCGCGCAGCCGTTGATCCCGCTGCACATGATGAAGCAATCCGGGTCGGCGTTGCAGTGCATCGCGTTCCAGTTGTGCCCCAGCTCGTGGGCCGTCAGCCCGACGCGCGTCACAAAGTTGTTGGAAAATCGGCTCTGGCTGAGCGCGTAGCCGTCGGTATTCGAGCAGACGCCGTTGAAGAACGCGATCCCGATCACGCCGCCGTCCAGGTCGATCCCTGTGAACAGGTGCGCGATGTCGCGATCGATCCCCTGCTGGTTGTTGTTCCACTCGCTCTGGAACTGGCCGCGCAGCCCGAACGGGCTGCTGGTCGTGTACGGATCATTCGGATCGGTCCGGACGATGTGGTCGCCGATGAAGTACGTCACCCGCGTGTCCATCGTGTAGATCAGGTCCATCCCGTTGATGATCGATTCCACGTCGTCGATCGTCGCCTGCACGTCCGAGCCGTTGAGCACGAAATAATCGTGGTCCGAGTCGGTCGCGATCAGCGTCGCCAGGTTGCACGGGCCCTCGGGCCCAAGATCGCTCCCGCCGGCGTCGTGCGCGTGATCGGGCCCCTCGTCCGCGTTGCCGCAGTGACCGTCCCCGGGCAGGATGTCCGAGATCGCATAGCTCACATGCGCGCCCGCCACCCCGCGGATCGCCGGTTGGAACCCATGCACGCTCCCGTCACCCAGGATCGCGATGCCGCGGATTGTCCCGTCGACGACGCTGGCGGCGACCGCCGAGCCCGGCGCGCCCTCGATCCTGCCGCGATAGGTATGGCTCGGATAGTGCCCGGCGTCGAAAAGATCACCGGTGCCGTCGTCCAGCAGCACCCGCGCTCTTGGCGCCCGTATGTCGAATGGCGTTAGCCCGAGCGTCGCGGGCTGTCCGTCCAACTCGATTTGAGCGACAACCCGATCGCCGATGTTCGCGAAGGTCGGCTGGAACACGTCGGCATGCTCCACCCCAACGTCCGAGAATGTTGCGTTTGGCGCGATCTGCGCCGCGGGAGCAACCAGCGCGAGGCAGGCGCTCGCGAGCAGCGAATCCAGCATGAGTTTGTCTCCTTTCGGGCCTTGTACCCGATCACCCTGCCGAGGTCGCGAACCCTGCCGATTCGCAGGGTGCCCACTCGAGCTTGGCTCCCTTGGTACCCGACACGCCCGCGCGAGACAAGCCGAATCGCCCGGATCCCCCGGCGTCTTTGGACCACCCTCCTACCCTTGCCCGCCATGGACACCTCTCTGCGCTGGATTAACCGCTATCTCGACCCGGGCGACGTTTCGCCCGAGGAGCTCGACCACGTCCTCACCGAGGCCGGGTTCCCGATCGAGACCCGGACAGACCTGCCCTCCGGCGACACGTTTTTTGACGTCGAGATCACCTCCAATCGCGGGGACTGCCTGAGCCATATCGGCCTCGCCCGCGAGATCGCCGCGTCGCGACAGGCCCGCAAGGCACGCTTGCTGGCCATGCCCGCGCCCGCGACACCGCCCGCGACGGGACCGGTCCGCGACTCTCTGACTCTGGAGAACCGCGAGCCGAGCGTCTGCCCGCGATTCACCGCCCAGGTCATCCGAAGCGTCAAGGTCGGCCCGAGCCCCGACTGGCTCGTCGAGCTGCTCGACGCTGTCGGGCAGCGCTCGATCAACAACGTCGTCGATGTCACCAACTGGCTGACCTTCGAGTTCGGGCAACCCAGCCATGTCTTCGATCTGGACACGCTCAACGGGCCGTCGCTGGTCATTCGTTACGCGAACAAGGGCGAGACGCTCCGGACACTCGACGGCGTCGATCGCACCCTCGTCGAGACCGATCTGGTGGTCGCTGACGCAGAAAAGGCCCAGTCGCTCGCGGGCGTCATCGGCGGCAAGCCGACGGAGGTGACCGAGAGGACGGTCAATGTCGTGCTGGAGGCGGCGACGTGGGATCCGGTCGTGGTCCGTACCGCCGCGCGCAGATTGAATATCCGCACCGACGCCAGCCATCGCTTCGAGAGAGGCGTGGACCCGCGCACGATTCTCGAGCCCGCGCGTCGAGCCGCGGCGATGATCGTGGAACTCGCCGGTGGTCAACTCGCCGACGGCGTCCTCGACGAGGGCGCGCCGCCCGCCGAGCCGACCCGCGTGAGCCTGCGTCCGGCGCGCGTCGCCCGCGTGCTCGGCATCGAGGTCACGTCCATGGAATGCGTCGGGCTACTCAAGGGCCTGGAGATTGAGGCTCAGGCGAACGATGGCGCGCTCTCGTGCGTGATCCCGCCATTCCGTCTGGACCTGACGCGCGAGATCGATCTGATTGAGGAGGTCGCGCGGACCAAGGGCTACGACGCGATCCCGCTGCGCGAGCGCCTGCCGATCGCGGTGCCAAGGCCGCAGGAGTCCGAGCGGGCGTTGCGAGAGATCGCGAGCGTGCTGACGGGCCTGGGGTTCTATGAGACGATCACGTTCAGCTTCACGAGCCCGCATCGCGCCAAGCCTTTCATTGATGAGGGTCTGCAAGAGATCGGCATCGACGACGAGCGTCGCGGCGGGGAGCCGACGCTTCGCCCCAGCGTGCTGAGCGGGCTGCTGGCGTGCCGCAAGGCGAACCAGGACGGGCAGGTGGACGTGCGGGGCGGCGTGCGCCTGTTCGAGCGGGCCGCGGCGTTCGCGCAGGACGCATCAGGCACGTCCGTCGAGCGACAAACCCTCGCGCTGCTCATGGACGCGCCCGGCGACGGCGCCAAACGCTCATTCGACGATCGCCAGCGGGGGATGCGTCTGCTCACGGGCGCGCTCGAGTCGCTCGCGCGCGCGGTCGCGGGACCGAATGCGCAGCTCGTCGTGACGAGCGCGTCGGCGACGCGCTCGTGCTGGGACGCCTCGGCGTTTGCGAAGATCGGCGTGCGGGATCAGCGCGGCGAGATGGTGGAACTCGGCGAGATGGGACAGATCGGCGAGGCGGTCCAGCAGGCTTACGGCCTCGACCTGCCGGCGCTGGCGGCGGAGATCGACCTCGACCCGTTCATCGCGCTGTACCCGCCGAAGGCCAAGGCCGAGCTGTTGCCGAGCTTCCCGGCGATCGAGCGGGACCTGTCGATCGCGCTGGACGAGGGGCGGATGTGGCGCGAGGTGGAGCGGGCGGTGCTGGCGGTCAACGCCGAGCGTTTGGAGCGGGTGGAGTTCATGGGAACCTATCGGGGCAAGCAGGTCGGCAAGGGGCGGAAGTCGCTGACCTTCCGGATGCGTTTCCGCGACAGCGAGCGGACGCTCCGACACGAGGAGGTCGATCCGCAGGTGGACGCGATCGTCTCGGCGCTGCGATCAAGCGTGGGCGCGGAACTGCGGGCCTGAGAGGGCGTCGGTCGCAGGGTATTCTGGGCAATCTGCGGGTAGGCACAACGATGTTTGATCGCGCTTTGTACGATCTTTGATCGCTCCGTGCTCGCAACATTGACGACCCCCGCTTGACGGATCGCGTATCATGTGTGTTGGTATCCAGCCGAGGGAGAACCGATGAATCAGAGCACGACCAAGCCGGGCGAGATGACGATCACCGCACCCATCCAGGTCCACAGCGAGGATCGCCCGCTGATCTACGTCAACGGGCAGTATGTGCCCAAGAGCCAGGCGAAGGTCAGCGTGTTCGACCACGGTCTGCTCTACGGCGACGGCGTGTTCGAGGGGATCCGAGTCTACAACGGCAGGATCTTCAAGGCCCAGCAGCACCTCGACCGCCTGTGGAACTCGGCCGAGAGCATCGGGCTCAAGATCCACATCTCGCGCGAGGAGATGCTGGAGATCCAGCGCAAGTGCGTCGAGGCGAACGAGATCGTCAACGGCTACATCCGCCTCTTGGTCACGCGCGGCGAGGGGACGCTGGGGCTGAATCCGTATCACTGCCCGGTGCCGGGGATCATCTGCATCGCCGACCAGATCCGGTTGTACCCGCCGGAGATGTACGAGAACGGGATGAAGGTGGTGGTCGCCGAGCGCCCGCGGATTCCCGTGGCGTGCCTGGACCCGCGGATCAAGAGCCTGAACTACCTGAACAACATTCTTGCGAAGACCGAGGCCTTGGATAAGGGCCTGTTCGAGGTGATCATGCTGAACCTCGAGGGGCATGTGTGCGAGGGCTCTGGGGACAACATCTTCATCGTCAAGGGCGGCGAGATCATCACAGCGCCGACCGATGCGAGCCTGCTGGAGGGGATCACCCGGCGATTCGTGATCACCGAGCTCGCGCCGAGCCTGGGATTGAAGGTGCGCGAGGAACTCTACCGGATCGAGGACCTGTTGAGCGCGGACGAGGTGTTCCTGACGGGGTCCGCCGCGGAGATCATCGCGGTGACCGAGGTCGAGGAGCGCGCGAGCAAGGGCGGCGCGACGACGCGGATCAGTGATGGCGAGGGGCCGGTGACGAAGAAGTTGCGGCAGGCGTTTACGGATGTCGTGACGAGTGAGGATGTGCCGGAGGATTGAGCGCCTAAAGAGAGTCAGCGACGTTCTCGCTTGGCTGGCGTCGGGGTTGCCAATGGGCTTGCGGTGACGCACTCGCGCCGACTGCTCGCTGCGTGATGCACGTCAAGGCGTTCCGCTTGTCTTGTCCGGCGTGAGCCGCGGCGGCAACTTCGTGATGTCCAACAGACGAAACCCGGCGGGGTCTGGTAGCTCGCCTGTGCTCTGGGCGGCCTTGTAATCATCGCACGTCGAGCGTCGGATCTCCCGCCCCTTGGCGTCGACGACGAAGTCGAGGTACGCGCCCGCGCCGTGCTCGAGGGAGATGATGGCCCGAGCGACGAGCGCATACCCGCCGATGGCGCCCGGGCGTTCATCGAGGACAAGCGTCACGTCCCTGACCTGGCGGAGCTGCTCGGCGGGCCCGATCCACCGGCACCAGAGGATCGTGGGATCTCGCAGGCGGTCGTTCTCCAGGGTCCACGGCTCGCCGAGACGCCCCAGGCGCGGGGCGAGGGCGAAGACGACGCGCGGGTATGCGCCCCTTGCCCAGGCCTGCCCGCGCTGATCCCATCGGTTGGCGCTGCACAGGCCGGTGAGGACGAGCTGTCCGCGCTGGGCGATCCATCGCATGTCGACGATGCCGCCGTCGTGCCACGCGGCGTACAGCTCGTTTCCGGCGAGATCGAAGACTCGCGTGCAGGTTGGCGAGTAAGGAAGGAGGCCCTGAACGGTCGCGATCTCCATGCCCGGGATCTCACTGAAGATATCGGCGACCATTGTCAATCCGGCGTCGAGCTGCATCTCGACGCGATCCTCGTAGCCTGCGGGGATCGTCAGCGGCACATCGCGGGTCGACCAGAGCGGCGCGGCGGGGCGCGAGGCGTCGTAGACCGCGACGTGCCCCGCCAGCTCGGGATGATCAGACCTATATGTGCGGGTGATGACGGCAAGGCGTCCGCCGCCGAGCTCGGCGGGCCGCTCGATCAGTTCTGCGCCATTGATCCCGCCGGCTGCGCCGTCGCGCCAATAGAAGAGATCATGTCCCGCGACCGATCGGAGCGACGCGATCCGATGCTGGTCGTCGAGGACGATCTGGGCCGGGCGCCTGGCGAGGATGGTGATCGAAGCGAAGGTGGCTCCCAGGATCGTTGCCGCGACGGCGAGGGAGGCCGTCGCCGCCGACCACACAGGGTGCCTTCCGATCCACGCGCCCAGCCGCTGCCACCGCCCAGGGCTGCGCGCGGTGGTGGGCTCTCCGGCGAGGTGGCTGCGGATGTCCGCGGCGAGCGCCTCGGCCCACTGATATCGATCACTGCGATCGCGGGCCATGGCCTTGAGGATGATCGCGTTGAGATCGCCTCGCAGGCGCGCGTCGATGGACGCCGGATCGGGCGGATTCGACGCGTGCACCACCCGCATCGCCTCCCGGATCGACAGCCCGGAAAGGTCGAACGGCGGGCATCCGGCGAGCAGCTCGAACAGCACGACGCCGAGGGAGTAGACATCCGTGCGCACGTCGTCGTTACGCGCGTCGCCCTGCCACTGCTCGGGGCTCATGTAGGCGATCGTGCCGAGGATCGTGCCCGGCGGGAGTGTCGTCGTCAGCACAGTTGCGGCGGGATCGGCCAGGCGGGCGATGCCGAAGTCGATGAGCTTGGGGTTGCCCTCGGGGTCGACGAGAATGTTGTCAGGCTTGAGGTCGCGGTGGATGACGCCGTTGCTGTGCGCGTGGTTCATCGCGTCGCAGACGTGCGCGAACAGTTCCAGCCGATCGCGCGGCGGCAAGCCCTCCTCGCGGCAGTAGGTCGTGATCGACCTCGCGCTCGGCACGAGTTCCAGCGCGATCCAGAGCAGCGGTCCGTCTTCATGCACGCCCGACTTGAATACCTGCGCGATCCCGGCGTGGCGCAGCCTCGCAAGGATCTCCGCCTCGCGCTCAAATCGCGCCCGAGCGCTGGACGACTCAACCCGAAGGATCTTGAGGGCGATGCGCTTTCGGGGATCGTCCTGCTCGGCCTCGTAGACCTCGCCCGAGGAGCCGCCCCCGATCCGCCGGATCAGCCGGTACGGTCCGATCCGCTCGGGCACGCGCGGGTGATCGACCATGGCGCGCACGTCGGGGACGGGGCCGAGGCGCGAGCGGTGATCGAGCGGGCCCGACGCGGCGTCGGCGTCGAGCCAGGCGCGCACGTCGCGGGCCAGCGAGGGCTCCAGATCAGCGAGCGCGCTCTCCCGGCGCTGCTCGGAGAGCCCGGTGAGATCCTCGAAGAGCCGGCAGACCTGCTCGTAGCGGTTCTGGTCCATCGTCGCCGGTCTCACTGGGGCTCTGCCGCGAGCTCGGCGTGGAGCCAGGCGCGGGCGACTCGCCACTCCTTCTCGACCGTGCTCAGCGAGCAGGCGAGCGCCTGGGCAATTTCTTCGCAGGTGAGACCGGCGTAGAAGCGGAGCTCGACAATGGCCGCGTGGCGGGGGTTGAGCCGCTCCAGCTTTGTCAGCGCCTCGTCGAGGGCGACGGCATCGAGGACCGAGTCGCCGTCGACGAGAATGAGCGTGGCGAGATCCCGGCGCGACCACCCCCCGCCGCGCTTGGCGGTGTTCCTCGCGCGGGCGTGATCGACGAGGACCTGGCGCATGGCGCGGGCGGCGGCGCAGAGGAACTCCGTGCGTTCGGTGAATGTCCGGGGCGCGAGACGGATGTAGACCTCGTGGACGAGGGCGGTGGGCTGGAGGGTGTGGCCTGCGCGTTCGCCCCGCATCCGCGAGGCGGCGAGCTCGCGGAGGCGGTCGTAGAGGAGGGTGGGCAGGTCGGCCTGCGAGTCTGCGAGCGATTGTGCTCCTGATTCGGTCATAGGTCCTCGTTGTTTTTTCAATCGACGAGTGATTTTTTCTACGGGTAAGTTAGCAGATTCTCGCTTGAATTTGGATAAGGACTTGGCGCGAATTGCGCGGGGCTTGTTGTGCCGTCGGTGTCATTTGCCGGGTCTGGCGTTCAGGATCCGGGATCGAGAAGCCTTTTCTGGCGCAGGGTGCGGCGGCGAAGGGAGAAGAGGAGAAGCAACGATGTTCGACATAGTTCGACCGATGACGCGGATGATCGCGATAGGTGCGTTTGTGATTCTCGGCGCAGAGCCGACTCGGGGCCAACAGGAAGAGTCTTCCATTGAGTGCGATGAGGGCAACGAGCCGCTGCTGATCGAGTATGGCCAGCACACCTCCAACTGCGATCTGTTCATCCCGACGGACTTCGATCGATTTCGGTTCCGTGGGGACGCGGGTGACCTCGTTCGAATTGTGGTCCGGGGCAACACCAACGACCTCGACCCTCGCGTCGAGCTGCTTGATCCCGAGGGCAACCCGATCCTGGACGAGTCCTGCAATGCCAACTGCTGCAATCCTTGTACACTCGATTTCGAGTTGGTCTTGGAGTCGTCGGGCTTGCACACGATCCTGCTTTCAGACGCGGGGACGAACAACGCGGGGGCCTACACGCTCCAGATCGAGAAAATTCTGCCGGACGACCTCCCGCCCGCCATCGCGTACGATTCCACGATCGCCGATACCCTGGCGCCCTCGACCGACACGGACTTCTGGACCTTCGAGGCCGAGGAGGGGACGCGCTTCCGGATCATCGTGCGTGGGACGCGCAACGATCTCGATCCTCGCATCCGGCTGATGAATGAGAACGGCGAGAGCATCCTTGAGGATAGCGACCCCGACCGGTGCAGTGCCAATTGCTGCAACCCCTGCTCGTTCACACTCGAAAAGACGATCCCCGCCACTGGTCTGTACTACATCATGATTGACGAATGGGGCTCGGACAACACCGGCGGCTACGAGATCTCGCTCCAGTGTCTTAGCGGCAACTGCTGCCCCGTCCCCGCCAACCTCAACGGCGACTGCTGCCTGGACTCCGAGGACTTCTTCCTCTATCTCGACGCGTTTGCCGGGGGTGACCTGGGCGTGTGCGACTGCGATGAGGATGGCGATTGCGACGCCGACGACTTCTTCTGTTTCCTTGACCAGTTCGCCCAGGGGTGCCCGTGACCATCGTTTCTCGACGAAGGCACAAGGGGCTCGCAGGGTCATCGACGGCACGCATGTGAGACCCCGCGGTGGAGGCCGACATTCTCCATCGTGATCCCGGAGCGGCGAGCGAACCATCGCGGTCACTCATCGCACCAGGGCGTGGCGGTCCAGCAAAGCCTCGATCTCTCCACGCAGCTTCTCGGGCTCCTCCATCATCAGCATGTGGCTCACGCCGTGCCAGTTCTGGACTTTGATGTCGGGCCCGAGTGACTGGAGCTTTTCGTTGTAGTCGCTGGACCACATCGGGTTGGGTGCGTTGATGATGAGGGTTGGGACGTCGATCGTGTCCTCGGTCCAGATCTTGGGGTCCATGCCGGCCATGAGCCCGCCGACGAGGACGTGCTGGGGCGTATTCATCATGACCTCGCGGATGTGGACCTTGGCGTCGTCGTCGAGCGAGGACATTGCCATCATGCCGTTGAGCATCGTGTCGATGAAAGTCTTATAGTCCTGGCCCGAGAGCGCCTGCATGACGGGCTCTGCCATGGCGGCGGGGAAGACGTTGAAGAGCGCGCCGTCGAGGCAGATGAGCGCGAGCGTGCGCTGCGGATAGTTGCGGTAGAACTGGCGGATCGTGGGCACGCCGTTGGAGTGGCCCACGAGCACGGCCTTCTCGACGTTCGCTGCGTCGAGGACCGCGGCGATGGCGCCGGCGAAGAGGTCCATGGTGTAGTCGATCTTGGGGGCGTCGGACTTGCCGTGGCCCGGGAGGTCGATGGCGATGACGCGGGCGGTGCCCTTGAGGCCGTGGAACTGGTCTTCGAGGAAGGTCCAGTCGCTGGCCCAGCCGTGGATGAGGACGATGGCGTTGGCGTCGGAATCGGGGGCGGAGTCGACGTAGTGGATCTTGTGGGTGTCGAGGGCAGCGAAGTGGCTGGGCGGCGCGACTTGTTCTTCCGGTCTCGGAGGCTCGCTCGATTGAGCGAGTGTCGGCGCGACGAGCAGAGCGAGCGAGCAGAGCGATATGGCGAGTGGCATGGTGTGTTCCTCCGGTGTGTTGATCGGCGTCGGGGGCGGTGGGTTTCGGGTTCTGGGAAATTGTTCGCACGGGCGGGACGCCCGTGCCACCGGCCGCAGGCCTGGCCGTGAGGGAGGGCGTCCTCTCGTCCTACGGCTCCTATCAAGGCTCGTCGACCGTGAATGCGTGACGTGTGCAATGAGGCAAAGAGGAAACAGTAGAAGTGGAAGACGCCCTCCCTCACGGTCGGGCCTGTGATCAGCTTAGCGTGAGTTCACGCTTGGCGAAGTTGAAGCCCATCTTCTCCTTCGCGAGGGCCAGGGTTTCCTCGGCGACCTCGTTCGCTCGGCGAGCGCCGTCCTTGATGATCTCCAGGACCTTGGCGTCGCCGGCGGGGCCTTCGAGGGCGGCTCGCTTCTCGCGGATGGGTTCGAGCAGCTCGTTGACGGCGTCGATGACGTGGGCCTTGACGTGCCCGTCGCCGAGGTTGTCGCCCTTGCGGTATCGCGTGCGGAGGTCGTCGATGAGGTTCTTGTCCTTGATGAAGGCGTCGGCGTAGTCGAAGACGGGGTTAATGTCGGGGTCGCCGGGGTCGGTGGGCTCGCGGCTCTGGCCGGGGTAGATGGCGTTGATCTTTTTCTTGACCTGCTTGGGCGTGTCAGAAAGGAAGATGGCGTTGTTGAGGCTCTTACTCATCTTCTGTTTGCCGTCGATGCCGACGAGGCGCCCGACGCGGCCGATCTTGGCGGCGGGGATGGGGAAGAGGCCGCCTTCCTTGACGTAGTCGGCGTCTTCGGTGTGGGGATCGACGCCGCAGTAGAACTGGTTGAAACGGCGCGCGGCCTCGCGGGTCATCTCGATATGCGCCACCTGGTCCTCGCCCACCGGCACCAGTTCGGGGCGGAACGCGAGGATGTCGGCGCACTGGCCGACGGCGTAGAGGGGGAAGCCGAAGGAGTAGGTGTCGCCGAGGCCCTTGTCGTCGATCTCGGTCTTGAGGGTGGGGTTGCGCATGACGCGGTTGAAGGGCAGGAGCATGGCGAAGTACCAGCAGAGCTCGACGATGGCGGGGATCTCGCTCTGGAGACAGATGGTGGAGCGGTCTGGGTCAATGCCGACGCTGAGCCAATCCTTGACGATTCCAACTGTGTCGGCGCGGATGTCGTGGGTCTTGTCTGCGCGGGTGGTGAGGGCGTGCTGGTTGGCGATGAGGAAGTAGCAGTCGTAGTCGTCCTGGAGGGCGAGGCGGTTTTCGAGGCTGCCGACGTAGTGGCCGAGGTGGAGCTTGCCGGTGGGGGTGTCGCCGGTGAGGATGCGGGGTCTTTCAACAGTCATGGGGGGCAAGTGTAGAGGAGCGAATGAACGCGGGAGGGCGGTGCCGTGGTGTGAGGAGGCTTTGCGACGAACGCCACGCGGATGGAGCGATGAGGTCGCGGGCGTTTCGCGTGGCCTGCGCTCGAAGACTCGCTTCGACCACGGCACCGTCCGGTGTCAGATTTGTTCGCGGGTGGCGTAGATCCAGTCGGTGGTGGCGGGGGTGCCGCCGGCCTTCTTGACGAGGCTGGCGATCTGGCCCCGGTGGTACCAGCCGTGCCCGAAGAGCTGGGTGAGGATGTCCTCGACTCGGCTGCGAAACTTATCGCCCTCGATGGACTCGTAGTCGAAGGTCTGGCGGACCTGGGCGTCGGTGAGCCCATCGATGAAGGGTCGCCAGGCGTCGTTGATCTTGCGGAACCAGGATTCGGACTGTTCGAGGGTCGTGTTGTTCGGGAAGAGGGCCTCGGGATACTCGATCCGGGCGGTCATGCGGTTGAGCCAGAGCTGGCGGGCCGCGTGCATGTGGCTGAGCACGTCGAGCGCCCTCTGGTACTCCGGGGTCGCCCGTCCGGACTCGGGGACCGAACGCAGGGATTCGAAGACCTTCTCGTTGCTGTCGATGTCGTACTGGAAGAAGCGTTGGAATCGCTGGTACATGGTTGGTCTCCGAGGCGAGGATAGGAGATTGCGCGGCTGGATGGAAGCGGGCACTGTGGCATGTGGGGACTGCGCGACGAACGCCACGCGAGCGGGTCGCTACTGGCGCAGATTCCGATGGCCTCCGTGTGTCCGGCGTGGCCTTCGCTCGAAGACTCGCTCAGACCACGGCACCACCATGACGCTTTCAGGCGTTTGCTCGCTCGGCGAACCAGACTCGCCAGGAGGGTTCGATGGCTTCGATCTCGGCGGCGGTGCGCATGGCCTCGTGGTTGTCCTTGTCGAAGTAGCGCAGGCGGTAGCAGCGACGGACGGTCAGAGCGCGCGGGTCGCGATCGACGATTTCAATCGTGTCGCCGGCGGCGATGTGGCCCTCCTCGAGGACGCGCATGTAGAAGCCGGTGCGCCCGGATTCGCTCATGAGCTTGGGGAAGTGGGGATTGTCGACGCGCATGGCGAGTGTGGCGCAGGGGCCGCGGGGTTGGGTAATTTGGGCGAGGACGGTGCCGAGGCGGAGGGTGTCGCCCATGTGGGTGTTGTCCTCATCGAGGTGGATGATGGTGAGGTTCTCGCCGAAGCCGCCGAGGGGCCAGTCGTGGAGGTCGGCGTGCTGGGCCCAGTGGGCGTAGTGCTGGTGGGGATAGGCGTAGAGGGCGCGGTAGGGGCCGCCGTGGGACTTGGTGGAGGCTTGGGCGTCGCCTTGGAGGCCGAGGGAGTGGACGGGGACGGGACCGCTCACGGGCTCTTTGAAGATGGCGCTGCGCCAGGCCCTGGCGTTGCGCTCGAACTCCTGGATCTCAGAGACGTTGACCGAGAGGACGGTGGGTTGGGACATGGAACGATGATATGAGCGGGTGTGGGTCCGTTGGAGACCCGGATCTTCGCAGAGCCTCAGATCCGGCGTCCTAAGGATGCGCGTGGGCGGATGGGGCCTTGTGGGGGCTCTAGCCTTGTGGCCATGTCCTCGGAGCTCCACGACATTCTGCGCGAGCGGTTCGGGTTTGAGGCGTTGCGGCCGTTGCAGGCGCGGATCGTCGAGCGGGTGATGTTGGGGGGCGATGCGCTGGTGGTGATGCCGACGGGCTCGGGCAAGAGTCTGTGCTTTCAGTTGCCGGCGCTGGCGATCGGGGGAGGTGCGTCGGAGGCGGGCGTGACGCTGGTGTTCAGCCCGCTGATCGCGCTGATGGAGGATCAGGTGCAGGCGCTCAGAGCGCGCGGGATCCGGGCCCAGTACATCAACAGCACGCTCTCCCGCAAGGAGCGGGAGAAGCGGTACGCGAAGCTCGGAAAGGGGGCCTATGAGTTGATCTACGCGACGCCGGAGCGGATGCTGAAGGAGGAGTTTCGCGACGCGCTCGCGCGCGTGCCCGGCGGGGTGCGGCTGCTGGCGGTCGATGAGGCGCACTGCATCAGCAAGTGGGGGCACGATCTGCGACCGGCGTACCAGCGGATCGGAGAGTTTCGAGAATGGCTGGGCGAGCACGCGTCGGTAGATGGCCCGCCGACGACGATCGCGCTGACGGCGACGGCAACGGCGCGGGTGCGCGACGATATCCGCGAGGTGACCGGGCGGACGCACGAGCAGATGCCGCTGTTCGCGGCGGGGATCGAGCGTCCGAATCTGGAGCTTCGGGCCCGCGAGGTGTGGGACGATGAGGACAAGCTCGACGCGATCGGTCAAACGGCGGAGGCGTACTCGGGGACGGGCATCGTCTACTTCGCGCTGATCAAGGATCTGGAGCGGTTCGCGGACCAGCTGCGCCGGCGGGTCGGCGGTCGGCGGCTGGAGATCTATCACGGCAAGCTCGACCCGCGCGAGAAGAAGCGCCTGTCGCGCCTGTTCGTCGAGGCAAAGCCGGAGGACGGGCTGTTGCTGCTGGCGACCAATGCGTTCGGGATGGGCGTGGATAAGCCGGATATCCGGTTCATCGTGCATGCTCAGGTGCCGGGGAGCGTCGAGGCGTATTACCAGGAGGTGGGGCGGGCCGGGCGCGACGGCGAGGCTTCGAGATGCGAGCTGCTGTTCGCCCAGGATGATTTGGTGATCCAGCAGCAGTTCATCGAGTGGATGAACCCGCCGGCGAGCCTGCTGCGCGAGGCTGCGCACGCGATGGATCGCAGCGACCACGCGGACTTCGACGCCGACGAGCTGCGTCTGGCGATCCGGGGGAAGGTCGGGGGCGACGGGCGGTTTGACTATGCGCTGATCGAGTTGGAGAAGCTGGGGGTCGTGGAGCAGACGATCGTGGCGGGGCGGTATCGGTTCGTGCGGGCGCTGCGGGATGAGGAGGTGGATGAGGGGGAGATCGAGGAGAAGAAGCGGCGGGATCTGATGCGCCTGCTGGAGGTCGTGAAGATGAGCCGGGAGGCGGACATGCAGGCGTTTATTACGTCGTACTTCGATCTGAGCGAATCGGGCTGATCGCTCGCCAACCTGACGCAAGAGTGACGCAAGGATGACGCCGGCGTTGCCACGGTTGAACCGATCGGACAGGTTCGTCTGGGCAGGGTCGAGCACGGCTCCGGAACGGAGATCTCCCGTGCCCGGGGCTCTATGTGCGAGGCGGAAGAAGGAGGCGGACCCACTTCAAGCCGCGTCGAGCAGCGGGCTGGTGACCAGCAGCACGCAGCCGTTCCTGGTGGTGGGGTCGCCGTGGCGTCCGCCGGGGGGGATGCGGATGTAGTCGCTGGGCCCGAGCGTCTGGCCCGAGAGCGTGAGGTCGCCCTCGAGCACGAGGCACTCCTCGACGCCGGGGTGATCGTGGTCGGGATAAACCACGCCCGGGTCAAGCTTGATGAGCAGGGTGAGCCGCTTGGCCTGGCGATCGACGAACAGCGTGCGCGAGTATGCGCCGGGGACATCCATCGGCGACCACTCGGCGCCAGCCGCGCGGATCACGACGTTCTGCGAGAGGTCCGTGACGTTTGGATCGGTCTGCGCCTGGGACGCGAACTTCGGCGGGTCGAGTTCGGCGATCGCCGCGACGCGGGCGCGCAGAGCCGCCGTCGGCTCGACTGGCCGCGCGTCGCCGAGGAACGCGTCGCTTGCGAGGCGTACCCGCTCGAACGCGTCGATCGCGCGTTGGTCGCCGGATCGCAGGCGATCCTCGAACGCTTCGGCATCGGCCGGCGGGAG
>JAJDDM010000156.1 GCA_029260315.1 Phycisphaerales bacterium
GGCGTGGGCTCGTGTGAGGGCTTGGTCGGTGTGTGCGAGGCGGGTGTGTGCGCTGTGGTGGGCGGTGCAGGAGGCGAGCAGGCCGCAGGCGGCGGTCGTGGTCAGGGCGCGTATTGCTCGGCTCAGCTGCATGGATGCTCCTCTGTGTTGTCGTGCCGACTGTTCAGAAAGACGCGATTTCACCACGGAGTCACACGGAGTTTCACGGAGTGGGAATCAGGATACCGCAGTGGAGAACAGGACAAGCGTGCTCTGGTTCTGCACTCCGTGCAACTCCGTGACACTCCGTGGTGAATCATCTCTTCCTGCATTGCTCTGTGACGAGCCGCTTCCATCGGCGTTCGGGGGTGGCTGCTAGGGCTGCTCGACCTGGTACTGGGCCTTCAGTGTATCGAGTTCGCGCTTGAGGCTCTGGGTGATTTCTGCGTATGCCGGGTTGCCGTAGAGATTGGCCATCTCGTCGGGGTCTTTGTGGAGGTCGTAGAGCTCCCACTCGTCGAGCTCGTAGAAGTGGATGAGTTTGTAGCGGTCGGTGCGGACGCCCTCGTGCTTGTGGACCATGTGGACGGCGGGGTATTCGTATGTAGTGGTAGTAGAGGCTCTCACGCCAGCCCTCCGGCGCAAGACCATCTTCGGCGGTCAGCATTGGCAAAAGGCTGATGCCCTGCATGTCGTCTGGAATATCCACGCCGGCGGCGGCGAGGAAGGTGGGGGCGAAGTCGAGGTTTTGGGCGAGGGCGGTGGATGTGGTGGCGGGTTTGATGGCGTTGGGCCAGCGGATGAGCATGGGGGTGCGGAAGGACTCTTCGTACATCCAGCGTTTGTCGCACCAGCCGTGCTCGCCGAGGTACCAGCCCTGGTCGGAGGTGTAGACGACGATGGTGTTGTCGGCGAGGTCGAGCTCGTCGAGCGTGTCGAGGATCTTGCCGACGCCCTCGTCGACGCTGGCGATGCAGCGGAGGTAGTCCTTGGCGTAGCGCTGGTATTGCCAGCGGGTGCGGTCGTCGGCGGTGAGTTCGGCCTCGCGGAAGGCCTGGTTCTTGGGGTCGTAGGCGGCGTCCCAGGCGGCGCGCTGGGCGTCGGTGAGGTTGGTGGGCGGGGTGAGCTTGAGGTCGAAGTCGGAGAGGTGGTGGGCGACGGTCATTTCCTGTTGTTGTGCCGCGACTTTGCCCTCCCAGGTGTCGAAGAGGGTGTCGGGCTCGGGCATGGTGATATCGTCGTAGAGGTGGAGTTTGTCGGGAGATGGTTGCCAGTTTCGGTGCGGGGCCTTGTGCTGGACCATGAGGTAGAAGGGCTTTGTTTCATCGCGGGCGGAGGTGAGCCATTCGAGGGCGAGATTCGTGATGATGTCGGTGGTGTAGCCCGTGTGTTCGATGCGCTGGCCGTTGCGGATCATGGGCGGGTTGTAGTACGGGCCCTGGCCTATGAGGCGTTCGGAGTGGTCGAAGCCGGTGGGATCGGTTTTGAGGTGCCATTTGCCGATGAGGGCGGTCTGGTAGCCGGCGTGCTGGAGGAGCTTGGGGTAGGTCTGCTGCGTGCCGTCGAACTGATCGCCGTTGTGCTTGAAGCCGTTGATGTGGCTGTGCTTGGAGGTGAGAATGACGGCGCGGGATGGGCCGCAGATGGAGTTGGTGACGAAGCAGCGGTCGAGGCGCACGCCTTCGTTTGCGATGCGGTCGATGTTGGGGGTTTCGTTGCGGGTCGAGCCGTAGGCGGAGATCGCCTGGTAGGCGTGGTCGTCGGCCATGATGAAGAGGATGTTGGGGGGAGAAGGGGCTGGTTGGGCGAGGGCGGCGGCGGCGAGGAGTGCGAGGGGGATGGGCATAGGGGGACGATAGGAGATCTCAAATCTCAAACTTGAAATTTGAGATCAGACGAGGCCGAGGGCGTAGAAGATGGCGGTGAAGAAGAGGTCTGCGATGATGATGGCGACGACGGATTGGACGACGGTGCGTGTGGTGGCGATGCCGACGCCGGCGGCGCCGCCGGAGACGCGCAGACCGTTGACGCAGGCGATGAGGCCGATGAGCGTGCCGAAGACGGCGCCCTTGGCGACGCCTGTGAGGAAGTCGACGAGCTTGACCTGGTCGAGCATGTTGTCCATGAAGGTGGCGTAGGGGATGCCGAGGACAGAGATGGAGATAGCGAGGGCGGCGGTGACGGCGACGACGTCGGCGATGACGGCGAGGGCGGTCATGGAGACGATGGAGGCGAAGAGGCGGGGGACGACGAGAAAGCGGATGGGGTTGAGGGCGTGGGCCTCGAGGGCCTCGATTTCCTCGGAGACGACCATGGTGCCGATCTCCGCGGTGATGGAAGCGCCGGCGAAGCCGGTGAGGACGATTGCGCCGATGAGCGGGCCGAGTTCTCTGAGGACGGCGACGCCGATGATGTTGGCGACGAGGTCGCGCCTGCCGAAGTCGTCGAGGGGAGGCGAGAGCTGGAGGGCGAGGATGAGCCCGACCGCGCCGGAGACAAGCGAGACGATGAAGATGGAGCGGACGCCGACGCGGATGATCTGGCTGACGACGGCGTTGCGTCCGATGCGGACGCGCCGGAGGAGGCATGCGAGGACGATCCATCGGATGGCCTGGAAGAAGACGTCGATGGCGTCGCCGATGTGGTCGAGCACGTCGAAGGCGCGGTTGCCGAGGTAGGCGCTGGCCCGCGCGGGGAGCGTGATCGTGGAGGTCAGGATGCGTGCGGGTGATGCCATGTACTGGTGAGGGCGTGGGATCAGACTTGTCGGGTCAGACTTGTTCGACGGCGTCGTCGAGGGAGTCGTGGATGGAGAAGTACTGGTCGAGACGGGCGATCTCGAAGATGCCGCGGACGCGATCGTTCATGCAGCAGAGGGCGAGCGAGCCCTTGTGGTTGCGGACGAGCTTCATGGCCTCGACGAGTGTGGCGACGCCGGAGGAGTCCATGTAGGGGACCTGGGAGAGGTCGATGACGAGGCGGGGGTTGTCCTTGGAAACGATGGGCTTGAGGCGGGCGCGCAGGTCGGGGGAGGCGTTCATGTCGACGTCGCCGACGGGGCTGAGCACGGCGACGCCGTCTCTGTCGTCGATATTGACCTGGAGTCCGTCGGTGCTCATGGGGGGTCTTTCTGTGGGGACGCGGATGACTGATCGGATTGTCGGTTGCCTGTGCGAGTCATGGTGAGGCGCATGCCGACGTCGCCTCGTTTTTCGTAGATGGCGTCGTCCATGACCTCTTTGATGATGTGGACGCCGAGGCCGCCGGGGCGGATGTCGGCGAGGTCGCGGCCCTTGATCTGGTCGCAGTCGACGGGCGGGGCTTCGTCTTCGATGATGATTTTGATGGCGGGCTGGTCGCTCTTCATCTCGTGGATGGAGATCCAGATGGGGTGGACGGGGCGGCGCTCGTAGCCGTGGCAGATGACGTTGGCGAGGGCCTCGTCGACGGCCAGGGCGATCTGGTCGGCGGTCGGTCTGTCGAAGGCGAGTCGGCGGGCGACGGCCGAGACCATCTCGCGGACGCCGCTGAGCACGCGCGGGTCGCTTTTGAGCTCCATGTGGATGAGCGGGGCGGTCATGGGGTCGGCCCCTGGGCGACGGGAGATTCGGTTGGGTTGTCGCGGTCTTCGAGCCAGTGGACCCAGCGGTCGATGGCCTGGTCGCGGACGAAGATCGAGTCGGCGTGGTGGTAGCCGAGCGTCTGGTTGGTCAGGCGTTCGAGGGCGCGGATGGCGAAGAGGCGGACGGCGGGGTCGTCGGAATCGAGCTGGGCGATGAGGTCGGGGATCCGGCTCTGGTCGCCCGTCCGGGCGGCGTCGACGATGGCGTGGATTCGGCCGTCGGGGGCTTCCTCGTCGAAGCCGACGGGGAGTGCCGAGGCGCAGGCGGGGAGCTGAGCGATCAGGGCCGAGGCGGTGAGAGCCTTGGTCGAACGCCACGCGATGTTCCATGGGCTGAGAGCGGGCATCGGCGCAATCGTATCGGTCCGATCGCGGGGCGGGATCCTGACAATCGGCTGGGGGGAGGTCTAGCCTTACCGCTTCGGCATGCAGGGAGGCCCATGGGCGCACACGAGACAGGGTTGGTCGACGGGCACGAGGTGGTGGCGATCCTGGACTTCGGGTCGCAGACGGCGCAGTTGATCGCTCGGCGGATCCGCGATGCGGGTGTGTACGCGGTATTGGTCCGTCCGGATATCCCGGCGGATGAGCTGCGGGGAATGAACCCCAAGGGGATCGTGCTGTCGGGCGGGCCGGCGAGCGTGTTCGCGGAGGGCGCGCCGGCGTGCGATCCGGCGATTCTTGAGCTGGGCGTGCCGGTGCTGGGGATCTGTTACGGGATGCAACTGGCGTGCCGGATCCTGGGGGCGCATGTGGAGCCGGGGGAGCACCGGGAGTTCGGGCGGGCGTCGCTGGATATCTGCGATACGTCGGACCTGTTCGCGTCGGTGCCGGATCGGACGACGGTGTGGATGAGCCACGGGGATCAGATCAGCGAGCTGCGCTCGGCGGGGATGGTGACGATCGCGAGGACGGGGTCGTGCCCGCACGCGGCGGTGCGGGATCGGGATCGCGGGTTCTGGGGGGTGCAGTTCCATCCGGAGGTGACGCACACGCCGCACGGGGCGGACGTGCTGCGGAACTTTCTGTATGACATCTGCGGGTGCGCCGGCACCTGGCGGATGAGCAGCTACGCGGAAGAGCAGGCCGAGGCGATTCGTGAGCGGGTCGGCGACGGGCGGGTGATCTGCGGGCTGAGCGGGGGCGTGGATTCGGCGGTGACCGCGGCGCTCTTGCACCGGGCGATCGGGGACCAGCTCTCGTGCGTGTTCGTGGATACGGGGCTGTTGCGGCAGAACGAGCGGGAGCTGGTGGAGCGGACGTTTCGGGATCACTTCGCGATCGATCTGCGGGTGGTGGATGCGTCGGAGGCGTTTCTGGCGGACCTGGCGGGCGTGGTCGATCCGCAGGAGAAGCGTCGGCGGATCGGGCATCGGTTCATCGAGGTGTTCCGCGAGGCCGCAGAGAGTGTGAAGGGCGCGGAGTTTCTGGCCCAGGGAACGCTGTACCCGGACGTGATCGAGTCGGGGCATGGGTACGCGGGCAAGAGCGCGGGGATCAAGCTGCACCACAACGTGGGGGGATTACCGGAGGATCTGCCGTTCGAGCTGATCGAGCCGTTGCGAGAGCTTTTTAAGGATGAGGTTCGGCGGTTGGGCGAGGTTCTGGGGGTGCCGGAGGCAATGGTGTGGCGGCATCCGTTCCCGGGGCCCGGGCTTGCGGTGCGGATCCTGGGCGACGTGACACCCGAGCGCCTGCGGATCGTGCGCGAGTGCGACGAGATCGTGCTGGAGGAGATCGTCGCGGGCGAGCTGTATCGCAAGACGAGCCAGGTATTCGCGGTGCTGCTGCCGATCCAGAGCGTGGGGGTGATGGGCGACGGCAGGACGTACGAGCACGCGGTGGCGGTGCGGGCGGTGGAGACCCAGGACTTCATGAGCGCGGATTGGGCACGGATTCCCTATGAGGTGCTGGGGCGGATCTCGACCAGGATCATCAACGAGGTGCGGGGGGTGAACCGGGTGGTATATGACATCTCGAGCAAGCCGCCGGCGACGATTGAATGGGAGTGAGCGAGATTCGGGCGGTGGTGGTCCAGCGGTGCCCGATAGCCGATAATTGAGAGATGCCTGACTCGATGACCAACGTGCCGATACCTGCTGAGCTCGCCCAGGATCTTGAGGTGCAGGCCAAAAAGGCGGGCATGTCGCTGGCGGCGTATGTGGCCTTTCTGGCGCGTGTCGGATTGCGCAAACATGACGAGGAGTTCCGCAACGCCGTCCGGCATGTGTTCTCGAAGTACCCTGAGACTCTGCGGAAACTCTCCCAGTGATTCGGGGCGTCTTGGCCCATCCGCCCCGGTTCTTGACTCGGGACGAGGTTCTGACCATCCAGGAAACCGCGATCGATCAGCACGGCGGAGCGCACGGCGTGCGAGATGGCGGATTGCTCGATTCGGCACTTGCGATGCCTCGTCAGCAGTTTGGGGGTGAGTTTGCGCACGAGATCCCGTTTCAGATGGGCGCGGCGTATGGCTTTCACATCTGCAAGAATCACCCGTTCGTGGATGGGAACAAGCGGGCCGCGTTCGGCTCTACTGTGGTGTTCTTGCGAATGAACGGCTGGGTTCTGATCGCAGCGGAAATCGAGGCGGCGGATGTGATCTTGAGTGTCGCAGAGGGTGCCATGTCCAAGGAGGATCTGGCTGCGTGGCTCGGCGCGAACACGAGGCCTCGTTCGAGTTTGGAGTTGCGCGAGTTCTTCGGGACTCTGGAATACGGAGCTCTCGCCGAGACCTTTGAGGGCATCACCGCGGGGGCTCACGAGGAGCGATTCACCACCATCATGGAAGCCGGCCGCGTCATTCCCGCGATTCACTCGGCGAATATGGGCGCGACAAGCGCTGAATCCGGCGGGGACGCACAGAGCGCGTTCGTGCTCCGTCAGCACTCCATGCTGCTCACCGCAATCTACCGCATCGCGGAGGACATGGGATACGAATGGTAGTTTCCCGTGAGCAGCAGCCGTGAGCCCGCCTGCGAGAGTCGGGTGCTCAACCTCGGACACCGGACATCCATACACTGTGTCGAGTTCGGATCCAAGGTCGGGCGGGGGCAAGAGCAAGGAGATTCTGATGCGTCTGATGCGAGTGGTTTTGTGGTCGGCGGCGGGGATCGGCGGGATTACGCTGGCGGGAGCGGCGACGCTGCCCGGGGAAGCGACGGTCGGGAGTGATGGAGCGGCGGTCGCCAGCTACGAGGTCGACGCCGCGCACTCGACGGTGATGTTCCGGATCAAGCACGGCGGGGCGACGAACTTCTACGGCAGGTTCAACCGGATCGATGTGGGCAAGAGCGCGTTCAGCTTCGACCCGGAGAATCCCTCGGCGGGGTCGTTCTCGTTCGTGATCGACAACGCGAGCGTGGACACCGGTAATAAGGATCGGGACAACCACCTACGGACGGCGGATTTCTTCAATGTCGCGCAGTTTGCGACGACGAGCTTCAAGAGCACGTCGATCACGGCCAAGGGCAATGACATGTTCGAGCTTGAGGGGAACCTGACGCTGCACGGGGAGACCAAGCCGGTGACCGCGGAGCTGAAGTGGCTGGGCACGGGGGATTTCCGCGGACCGATTGCGGCGTTCGAGGCGAGCTTCGAGTTCAAACGCTCTGACTTCGGGATGACCAAGTATCTGGCCGAGGACAAGGGCGACGGCGGGGCGTTGGGCAATACCGTTGCAATTCTGATCGCGGTCGAGGCCCGGCCGAAGGCCTGAGCGCGGCATGAGCTTCACAACGATCATGTTCTGGGGCGGGCTTCTGCCTGCCTCTTTCGTTTTGGTCGGGCTGGGCGTCGCGTGGTTGCTCGTGTTCATCGGGCGGCGCAAGGACGAGGGCGATGCGCCGGCGTGCCCGCGGTGTGGGTGCGAGCCGGAAGAGGGTGGGCGACGCTGCGCGGTGTGCGGGGCGGCGTGGGCTCGGCGGGTGCGCCGGCATCTGCCGCATTGGGCGCTGCCCGTGCTGCTGGCGGCGGGGTTCGTGCCGGCGTACTACGGGCTGCACGGAACGCTGGAGGTCTGGCCCACGGAGACAGCCAAGCGGTATGTGCATGTCGGGGCGGCGGCGGCGGTGGTCGGCGTGCTGGAAGGGCTCGTGGCCTTGCCGATGGCGGTCGTGGCGATGCTCCGGCTGGCGGTGTGCGGGTTCGCGGCGTGGGCGCTGCTGGAGGGGCTGCGGGCGAGCGGGCGGTTCGATGAGGCGGGATTGTGGTTGACGGTCGGGGTGGTCGGGGCCGCGGGCGCGATCGCGAGTCTGCTCTTTGACGCGGCGAGCCGGCGCATGGCCTTGCTCGTGGTGGCAGTGGCGGGTGCGATCGGCGCGGCGGTGATGAGCGGTGTGCTCATGAAGGTTGCGCACTCGGCGGATGCCGCCCGACTGACTGGCGCGGTCATTGCGATGCTGTCCGCAATCGCGGCGTTCTGGGTGGTGTGCCGAGATGTACGGGTGGATCGCGGAGGCTCGGTCGTGATTCTCGCGTTGCTAGTTGCCTTGCTTGTCAGCGGCAGGTGGCTAGGGGGGACATGGACGAGCGACGGATGGACGCCGGGGCTGCCTTGGGTGAGCTTGGTGTTGCTGATTCTTGCGCCGGGCGGGGTTGGGGTCGTGCGGCTGCCTTGGATTCGCACCCGCGGGCTCGTCGTGCGGGCGGCCGCGGCGGTGGTCGGCGTGGTCGGGTTGAGCGCGGCGGGCGGCGTCTCGGCGTGGCTGCTGAACCCGACGCCCCCACCGCCGGCGGAGAATCCGTACGCCGACTTTCTGGATGATCCTTGAGCTTCGTGCTGTGAAGGGGTTTGACGGTCTCGGGCGATCGTGGGGCGGATCTCGGAGATCATGCGCGGGCCGCTCGAGCAGTGCTTTCTGGGGTACTGGATCGGGGAGCAATTCGGCGGGCGGGGCCTCATGAAAGAGGAGATCGCCCTGGCGGTTCGGCATGGGTTCGAGGGGCTGGGGCTGCATCGGATGGAGGCGAAGGTGCAGCCGGGGAACGAGGCTTCGCGGGCGGTGGTGCGGGCGAACGGGTTCGAGTTAGAGGGGTTCAGCCGGGGGTATCTGCGGATCCAGAGGGAGTGGCGGGGCCACGAGCGATGGGCGATCCGGCGGGAAATCTGGAACGGGCTGCGCTGAGCGGTCCTGCGCGGCAATAGGGCGAATCACCTAATTTCATGTTCAGATCGCGTTGGGTGGGCGATTGTGGGCGTAAGTGGTCACTAAGCGGAATGACTTAGGCGGAACCACTAGTTTGTACCAACCTATCGTCGTGTTACGCCCCTTTCTGTTTCCAGGGATTTTGGTTATGGA
The DNA here is from genome assembly GCA_029260315.1 of Phycisphaerales bacterium. Taxonomy (GTDB): domain Bacteria; phylum Planctomycetota; class Phycisphaerae; order Phycisphaerales; family UBA1924; genus S146-42. The sequence goes on from JAJDDM010000156.1 coordinate 8,902, forward strand.
CCTTCATGGAGGGTTTTCAGTTGTATGCCGGTATGAACAAGGTGATTTCGGAGCAGCTTTCGGAGCACTGCGACGCGGTTTGGGGTGCCGTGACGAGTGTGCCGGGGGTTGGGGTTGCGATCGTTGATGGAGGCGGGCAGATCGTGTACGCGAACGCGGAGAGCAACCGGCTGTTGCGCGGTGAGGACACGGAGGACCCGACGGGGCGTGAACTTCGCGAGGTGTTTCCCGCAGAGTATGTGACCGAGCGGATGACGATCATCCAGCAGGTGCTTCGGACGGGCAAGCCGATTCTGCTTCGGCATATCAGCCACGGGGTACAGCTCGAGTCTGCGATGCACCCGGTCGGATCTGGCGAGGGGCTGGTTCTTGTGATCACTCGGCAGGGCGAGTCCGGTGAGCACGGCAGCGAGTTCGAGGTTTTCGAGTCTGAGTTCGCGGATCTGGGCCCGCTGAGCGTGCTGTCGCCTCGCGAGTTGGAGGTGCTTGCGCTGATCGGCAAGGGGATGCGGATTGCCGAGATCGCCGAGGCGTTGTATCGCTCGCCGAAGACGGTGGAGAACCACCGGGCGTCGATCGGTCGGAAGCTCGGGGTGACGCGCCGGACGGAGCTTGCGCGGCTGGCGCATCGGGCGGGGCTGAAGCCCGAGGACGCGAAACGCCGGCGGTACTCGCGGGCGGGCTGATCGGCGGGAGCGTGGATTAGTCGCGCGCGAGTTCTTCGAGCAGCGGTGCGAGATGGCGCTCGTAGTTCTTCCAGCGGCCGACGGCCGATTTGTAGATGGGCTGGCGGACCTGCTCGTGGCTGTGGGTGAGCGCGACGCGGCTGGTCTCGTAGAAGCGGAGGCAGGCGTCGTCCCACTCCAGATCGGCGTGGTCGATGATTTTTCGCGACCAGGTCTCGGGATCCTCGACGAGTGATTCGTAGGGAACCTCGAGGACGGGGAGGTTCAGGCGATCTATCCATGTGCGCATGGTGCGCATGTGGAGCTTGTGGACGCGGGCGAGGTTGCGCAGGTCTACGGCGTAGGCCGCGGTCCTGGGGTTGAAGTGCTGCATGTAGAGGCCCAGGCAGTTGTCGCGGGGGTCTCTGTGGATCCAGATGACGCGGGCGGCGGGCATGAGGCGGCTCATCATGGCGACATAGAGCCAGTTGTTGAGGTGCTTGTTGACGATGCGCTGTGCGCCCGGGGCGCGCGAGGCGAAGACCTTGTCGAGCTCACGGGCGAGACGGTCGGCGGTCGGCTGGTCGAGTCGGCGGGCGACCTGGGGATAGGGCTCGTTGGCGTTGAGCGTGAGAGGGAGGCGGAGGACGACGCGGTCGAGGTCGGCGGTCTCGCCGATGGCCTGGGCGTCGGGGTGGGCATCGATGATGGTCTCGATGAGGGTGGTACCGGAGCGGGGCATGCCGGCGATCATGACCATTTTGTCGCCGCCGGCGGTTGCGGTCGGGATTTCCTGGGCGAACTCGCCGCAGAAGTGCTCGATGGTGTCGTTGAGCCAGCGCTCGAAGCCGTCGTAGTCAAAGACTTCCTGTTGGTAGGCGTTGGCCTGGCTGAATGCCTCGAAGGCGTTGTCGTAGTCCTTCATTCGGTCGTAGGTGCGGCCGAGGAGGAAGGTGAGCAGTTGGTTGAGGCGGAGGGTCTGGTTGGGGCGGGCGAGCTCGCGCTTGCAGATCGCGACGCAGGCGTCGTTGTTCTTCTCGGCGTGCTCGATGCGGGCGAGGATGTGGCCCATCTCGGGGTCGGCGTTGGGGGTGTCGAGGTAGGGCTCGATGAGGGCGCGGGCCTGGGCGGTGTCGCCGGCGCGTTCGAGGAGGGCGGCCTTCCAGGTGATGGCGGGGATGTAGTTTGGATCGAGTGTGAGGGCCCAGTCGTATCGGGGGAGGGCGTCATCGGCGCGGGCGGACATCGCGAGCATCTTGCCCATGAGGTAGTGGAACTGGGGATCGTTTGGGCGTTCCTTTGCGCAGCGCTGGAAGCAGTCGAGAGCGAGGTCTGTTTGTTCGCGGCGCATGGCGATGAGGCCGAGGAGGTGCCAGGCTTCGAGCGGGCCTCGCTTGCCCTTGATGAGGCTCTGGCAGAGGTCCATGGCGAACTGGAGGCGGCCTGCCTGGTAGTGGTGGTTGGCCTGGTCGATGACCTGGCGTTGCTGGGGCTTGAGCATGCGCTTGATCCGGGGGACACGATTGGCGAGAGGGCGATGCTAGAACTGATGCAACTCATGTACCGAGGAGGATCGCATAGAAATCTGAACGAGCCGCGACCGTGAGGGAGCGATTGACCCTTGTTCGCACGTTGCGCAATCTCCACTCCCTTACGGTCGCGGCTCGTAGGATTAGGTTCTTTCGCTACGAACGGATTGATGATGCGATGGTCCGGGCGATTTCCGCGTGGCCTTCCTCGCAGAGCCTCGTCAGACCACGGCGCCCACGCGAGTGGACCGATCAGTGTCCGGCGTAGCCGGCGTGCTCGTCGCCTATGCGGTGGAGTGCCATGGTGTTGGTGCGTTTGGAATGGCCCAGAGGCTTGCCGGCGAGGAGGACGACCCAGTCGCCGTCGTGGGCCCAGTCGATCTCGCGGAGGTGAGATTCGGCCCAGTCGTTCCAGTCGCTGAGGCTGCCTGAGGGGGGCGGGGCGGTGACGATGGGGGTGATGCCGGGCAGGAGGGTCATGCGGCGGGTGGCGCGTTCGTCGGTGGAGCAGACGAGGACGGGGATGAGAAAGCCCATCTGGGAGAGGTAGCGGGCGGTGCCGCCGTTCTCGCTCCAGCAGGCGATGGCGCGGGCGTCGCAGCGCTGGGCGGCGTGCCATGCGCCGGTGGTGAGGGCGGCGGTCATGGTGTGGCCCTCTGCGATCTCGGTTGGGCCGCGATAGGTTGCGCCGATCTCTCGTTGGCGTTCCTCGGCGGCCTCGATGATGCGGGTCATGGTCTGGACGACGAGGTCGGGGTGTTTGCCGACGGCGGTCTCTGCCGAGAGCATGACTGCGCCTGCGCCGTCGAAGATGGCGTTGGCGACGTCGCTGGCCTCTGCGCGGGTTGGGGTAGCGCTCTCGATCATGGTCTCGAGCATCTGGGTGGCGACGATGACGGGCCTGCCTTGCTTGGCGCAGGCGTCGATGATGCGTTTCTGGGCGACGGGGACGGCGGCGATCTCCATCTCGACGCCGAGATCGCCTCGGGCGACCATGATGCCGTCGGCGGCCTCGACGATATCGTCGATGCGTGCGACAGCCTGGGGCTTTTCGATCTTGGCGATGACCTTGATTTTGGAGCCGCCGGCGGGGTCGGCGTTCTCTTTGTTGGCGCTGCACATCGTCCAGAGGCGGTCCTGGAGCTCTCGGACCTCGTCGGGTGAGCGAACGAAGGAGAGGGCGAGGAAGTCGATGCCGTGGCCGACTGCGAACTCGACGCACTCCCAGTCGCGGTCGGTGATGGGCGGGGCGGTGACGTCGGACTCTGGGAGGTTGATGCCCTTGCCAGAACTGATCGGCCCCCCCACCGTGACGCGGCAGACGAGGCAGTCGCAGTCTCGTTCGACCGCGAGCATGCGGATGGCGCCGTCTGCGAGCAGGACGCGCTGGCCGGGGCGTGCGTCGTGGGCGAGGTGGGCGTAGGTGGTGGGCAGGAAGACGCGCGGGCCGGAGGGGGTTTGTTCGACGCGGGCGGTGTCGATGGCGGGGTCGAAGACGACGTCTGCGCCGACGTCGAGCTGGATGACGCCCTCGACGTGTCCGACGCGGATCTTGGGCCCGGGCAGATCGCCCAGGCAGGCGACGCACTGGTTGAGGGCGCGGGAGCGCTCGCGGACGGTGTTGAGGCGCTGCTCGTGCTCTTCGAAGCTGCCGTGGGAGAAGTTGAAGCGGAAGACGTTGACGCCGGCGAGGATGAGGGCCTCGACCATCTCGGGGCTGTCGCTGGCGGGGCCGATGGTGGCGACGATCTTGGTGCGCGAGGGGATGCGGCGGGATGGTGAAACGTCGCTGGGCATGGGGCGGGCCTCGTGGTGCTCATGGAGCATGTGGATCAGGCGGATTCTCGGGCTAGATCGACCACTCGCAGGTAGTTCTCGGGCGTGAAGTCCTGGAAGGCGTTTTCGGCCTTGGTTCGCAGGGGCTTGTCGTCGAGGTCGAGATTACCAGCGAAGAGTTCGTCCCAGAGCTGCGCGACGCGGGAGCCGTCGGGGAAGGCGTAGATGAGGCGGTGCATCTCGGCGCGGGATTCGGGGGAGGCGTGTTCCTTGGCGTCGTGGTAGGCGCGCCAGGCTTGGCGAAGTTCTTCGCCGGTGTCGATGCCGAAGGCGCCCATCATGGGGCCGATGGCGGAGCGCCAGCCGCGGCTTTCGACGGTGGAGGCGATGGCGTAGGGGCGGGCGTCGTCGACGAAGTAGTCGCTGTAGCGCTCGTACATGGCGCGGCGGATGGGCATGCGGCGGAGTTCGTACTCGTGTGGGCCGAGGGGTTGGGCGTGCTGATTGATCGGGTTGTTCGCGCCGGCGGGGGTGGTCGTGGCGTGGAACTGCCAGAGTGCCTGGGTCTCTTCGGTGAGGAGGAAGACGAGGAATCGGCGGGCGAGCTCGGGGTCGGGGCCGCCTCTGATGATGCTGGCGGGGTCGGGGTCAATTGAAACGCTGCCGGCGGGGTCGACGTAGCCGACGCGGGCGGTGGCAGGGGTTTCGCCCTCGCGCATGACGGCCTGGGCCTGGGACCTGCCGTAGAAGTCGATGGCGAGGCCGACGGTTGCCTCGCCCATGGCGACGTCGAGCGGGGGCTTGGTGGAGCGGTTGGTGAAGTAGCGGGTGTTGGCGCAGAGGGCGCGCAGGATGCGCCAGCCGTCGTCCCAGCCGAAGTTGTCGAGGATGGACTCGAAGGCGGTGGTGATCGAGCCGCTCTGGCGGGGGTCTGCGAGGGCAACTTCTCCGAAGTAACGCGGGTCGGTGAGGTCGTCGAAACTTATGGGCTCGGGGAGGGCGAGGGCGGCGAGGCGGTCGCGGTTGAAGACGATGCCGAAGCTGGAGAGGGCGTTTCCGATCCAGTATTGGTCGGGGTCGTAAAGCGCGGTGCGGCCGATGGTGTGAGGGGCGGGGCCGAACCAGGCTTCGAGCTGGTCTTCGGTGAAGAGCGGGTCGGGGGGGATGGACATGGGGACGGTGCGTTCGTTGTCGTCGATGATGACCTTGACGCCTCGTTTGAGGCGGGAGTGGTCGTAGGTGCCGCCGCCGAACATGAGGTCTTCGCCGACGACGCCGGGGGCCATGGCGAGGGTATCGGGGTCGATCTGGCCTCGGGCGGCCGCGGCCTGGATCTGGGCCTCGAGTTGGCGGATAATCTCGCTGGTGCCGCCGGGCTGGCGGTAGTCGATGAAGACCTGCTCGTTGAACTCGCGCTGGTGCCAGTCGGCGAAGGCGCGGGCGAACTCTTCCTGGATCTGCTGGACGTGAGGGGTGATGACGACGAGGCGGCGGCCCTCGCGGGTGCGCTCGGAGTGGAGGAGGAAGGGTGTTGCGAGGAGGATCGTGAAGGCGGTTGCGAAGAGGGCCTTGCGCATTGTGGGAGTGTAGAACCACTGGCGGTGCTTCTGATTCACGACAGAGGGAACAGAGGGCACAGAGAGAGGCGGTTGACCACGGAGTGGCACGGAGTTTCACGGAGTCAAGAGTGAGCCGAGGCAGGCGACTTTGCTCTTTGGTCTCGCGCCTCAGCAGCGAAGAAATGCCCAGTCTTCCCACTCCGTGAAACTCTGTGGTGCGCTGGATCTTTGAGTGAGCGGGATATCCCTTGATGGGCGGCGGCTGATTGGGACTGCGTGGGTTGACGGCGGGTCGGTGGTGAGGGTGCCGAGTTCTGCGAGTGAACGGGGTTCCTTGCCCGATCGCGTGGCCTGCGTCGCAGAGCCTCCTTGACCACGGCACCCGTTCGGGCTCGGCGCGGTCACCGGCGTGTAACGGCGGGTGTTTGGGGGCAACGGATTGGGCGTTGGTGCGTCATTGTGTGTGTGAACTCTGGTGAACTCGGATCTCGGTTGGACCGAATAACCTTGGAGGGGGATCTCCCCACTGGTTTGCCGCCGGAGCGCCGCACCGCCCGGACCTCGTTTGACAAGGGAGCCGCTGATGTCTGCCAATCGTGTTGATCGTCGTCTTGCCCGGTTTGCGCTGCCGATGGTGCTGGTCGCCGGGAGTGCTGTGGGTGTCGCGGATGACCGCCTGCCGATCTCGGATATCACGCTGTATCGCTCGGGGGTGGGGTATTTCGCGCACCAGGGGATGGTGGATGGGAACGCGGATGTGACGCTGCGGTTTCGGACCGAGCAGATCAATGACATTCTCAAGAGCCTGGTGCTGCTGGACCTGGGCGGCGGGCGGATCGACGCGGTGAGCTATAGCTCGAAGGAGCCGCTGCAGAAGCGGCTAAGCTCGTTCGCGGTGGATATCTCGGACAATCCTGATATGGCGGAGCTTTTGAATCGGTTGCGCGGGGCGCGGGTGGCGCTGGAGACGATCGACGGGCGGATCTCGGGGGTTGTGCTGGGCGTCGAGACGCGCGAGAGGCCGATGGGCGATCAGAAGGTGCGCGTGGCGCATGTGAACCTGGTGACCGAGACGGGGCTGAAGTCGGTGGATGTGTCGGGGGCGAGCAATCTGGAGATTCTGGATGAGCAGTTGGCGCAGGAGTTGAACAAGGCGCTGATGGCGCTCGCGGAGCATCGGGCGGACACTTCCAAGAGCGTGGACCTGAGTTTCTCGGGCGAGGGGGCGCGGCCGGTGGTCGTCGCGTATGTCCACGAGATGCCGGTGTGGAAGACGAGCTATCGGCTGATCCTGCCGGAGGATTCAGAGGGTGGGCAGCCGACGATCCAGGGGTGGGCGATCGTGGAGAACACGACCGATGAGGACTGGGACAACGTGAAGCTGAGTCTGGTGGCGGGGCAGCCGGTGGGGTTCACGATGGATCTGTATCAGCCGTTGTTTGTGGCGAGGCCGGATATTCCGGTGCCGGTGTTGGCGGGGTTGATGCCGACGGTGTATGAGGAGGGGAAGGCGCGAGAGGATTTCGCGGAGAGTGTGCTGCGGAATCGCGCGGCGGCTGTTGCTCCGATGGAGCGGCGGGCTGGGCGCGGGCAGGCGCCTGCGGACGCGGACAAGTTTGCGGATCGAGCGACGCTCGGCTCGGCGATGGGATTCTCGTCTGACGAGATGCTCGCCTACGCCGCGGCGACGCAGGCTTCGGCGGGCGAGATCGGCGAGGTGTTTCAGTACACGCTGGATGCGCCGGTGACGATCGAGCGGCAGCAGTCGGCGATGCTGCCGATTCTCTCCAGTGCGCTCGATGGGCGGCGGGTGAGCATCTATAACCGCCAGGGATTGGCGAACCACCCGATGCGGGGGGTCGAGCTGACGAACTCGTCGGGATTGCAGTTGATGCCGGGGCCGATCAGTGTGTTCGACGGCAGCGCGTACGCGGGCGATGCGCAGACGGGGCATGTGTCCGAGGGCGAGAAGCGACTGATCGCGTACGCGGTGGATCTGGATGTGGACGTGCAGAGCGAGGACCACTCGACGAGCCGGGTCGATTCGATCAAGATCGTGCGGGGGAACCTGGTGCGCCAGACGACGAGCGAGACGGGCGTGACGCACACGCTCAGCAACAACGATCGCAAGCGGGCGCGGACGGTGTTGATCGAGCATCCGAAGATGCATGGGTGGGAGCTGGTGACGCCGAAGAAGGCCAGCGAGACGACCGACAGCCTGTATCGGTTCGAGGTGGATCTGGAGGCGGGCGAGGGCGGGACGTTCGATATCCGGTTCCGGCGGGTGGACAGCCAGACGCTTGGCATCGACAACTTTACTATGGAAACGATGGTGAGCTATCACCGCAACGGGCAGGCGAGCGACGCGGTGCTGGAGGCGTTCGGCGAGGCGATGCGGCTGAACGCGGAGGTCGCGAGGGTGCAGGAGCAGATCACGGCGGTCGAGCGCGAGCGCAACGAGATCAGCCAGGACCAGGCGCGGATCCGCCAGAACATGGGCGGGCTGGACCGCACGAGCCAGCTCTATCGGCGGTATATCGAGAAGCTGAATGAGCAGGAGACGCGGCTCGAGGAGATGGGCTCGGAGTTGGAGGCGCTGCGGGCGGAGCTGGAGGAGAAGCGGGAGGCGTATCGGGCGTATGTGTCGCGGTTGAGTGTGAGCTGAGGACGACGGAGTGACGTGCCACCAGCCGTGGCTTTGCACGGGTGGTGCTTGTGGGATTGGGCTGTGAAACACCAACCGCTCAAAGCAGCGGTTGGTGGCACGGCGCGAGTGAGGACGACGTGCCGCCAGCCTCCGAGAATAGGGCGAGGAGTGATGGTAGAAGTGGTAGACGCCGCTCCTGACGGGCGGGCCTGTGGTTGGGGCGTTCGTGAGTTTGGAAGCTCTCGCGCGTGCTTACGCACGCGGCTCTGAAGGGCTACGCCGCGTGGAAGAGCGTGTGGGCGTCTTCGGTGCGGGCGCGCTCGAGTTCGCGGAACACCTTCATGAGCACCAGGCGTTCGGCGTCGCGGCCGATCAGCCACTCGGTGAAGCGGGCCTCGTCGAGCAGGTCGTCGCGAAGGTAGGCGATCTCGTCGGCGGTTGCGCCCGCGGCGCAGAGGCAGAGGGCGGCGGCGATGCGGCCGAAGGCGAGGGGGTCGTCGCCACCCATGTTGAGTTCGCTCTGGACGAAGGGGAGCTGGCTGTTTGGGGAGAGTCGCTCGCCGGTGCGCAGCAGGGCGGCGGCGGCGGCGATGGCG
>JAJDDM010000157.1 GCA_029260315.1 Phycisphaerales bacterium
GCGGTGACGAAATACGCCGAGGTCGATCAGATCAAGACGCTGCTCGAACTCGGGCACCGCGACTTCGGAGAGAATCAGGTGCAGCAGCTCGCCCAGCGGGCGGCGATCATCGATGAGTACCTCGACCGCCTGCGCGTGCTCAAGGGGACAATCGAGAAGCACGCCCGCGCGGAGGCCGCCGACAAGGTCATCGGCGAGGTGACGCCGCCGGAGACGGCGCGCTGGCACATGATCGGGCATCTCCAGCGCAACAAGGTCAAGCGGGTGGTGGACGTCTGCCGGCTGATTCACTCCGTGGATTCGCTGCGGATCGCTGAAGAAGTGCAGGCGGCGGGGCTCCAGCATGACCGCGTCGTCGAGGTGCTGATCCAGGCGGATTGCGCGGGCGAATCGACGAAGTTCGGGTGCCCGGCACCGGCGGTGATCGCGCTCGCAGAGCAGATCGAGACGATGGCCAACGTGCGGTTGCGGGGGCTGATGACGATGGCGCCGCACGCCGGGGATCCGGAGCTCTCGCGGCCGGTCTTCGAGCGATGCCACGATCTGCTGGAGGAGATGGACCGCGTCGGCGTGTGCGACAAGCGCTGCAACATCCTCTCGATGGGCATGACCCACGACTTCGAGGTCGCGATCGAGGAGGGGGCGAACCTGGTGCGCGTGGGCAGCGCGATCTTCGGTGAGCGGTCGCAGGGATAGCGGTTCGCGCCACCGGCCATGGCTTTGCATTGACGGTGCATTGCAAGTCCAACGCACGGACCGCTCAAAGCAGCGTTCGGTGACACTTCGGTGCCGTGGTCCGAGGGGGCTTTGCGGGCGATGGCCACGCCGATGGTGCGACCGCGTGGCCTTCGCTCGAAGGCTCGCTCAGATCACGGCACCCATCACCCATCGGAGGCCCATGCGCGAGCTTGGGCTTGTTCGCCGCTCGAGTTGTCGAGGGGTTGCGGGTGTGGAACGGGAGCCCAGGCTTGCGCTGATGCGCCCATGCTTGACGCTCAGACCCGCGCGAGCGCCCCGGTCGTGCGGCGCATGGCGATCAGCCGCCCCTGGAGATTTCGCCCGGGACAGAGGGTCGCGCGCAGCTCCTGATGGGTATGCACCGCCCGCAGCGGCACTCGGTAGCGGGCCATCTGCGTCGCGACGAACCGCTCCAGCGACGCGACGGCCTGCGGCGTGGGCGTCTGCTCCTCGAAGTTGCCCAGCACCATGATGCCGAGGTTCTGCTCGTTGTTGTACTTCACATGCGCCCCCTGGAGATACGTCGGGCGGCCCTGGAAGACGCGCCCCGCGGGGTCGATCACATAGTGGTAGCCGATATCCGCCCAGCCTCGGGAAAGGTGTGCCCGCCGGATCAGATCGAGCCGCTGGCGGACATCGCCCGCTCTGGTCGAATAAAACGGCGTGCTGCCCTCATGGTGGATCGTGATGCGCGTGACGCGCCTCATCGGATCGCTGAGCGAGGTGATCGGTCCGCCCCCGGCCCAGTCGGTCCGGGCGATCACGCCGCGAGGCAGCTCGGCCGAGACGGGGCCGCCCGAGCCCACGCGAGATCGGTTGTGCCAGTCGGAGAGCGCGTCGCGGGCCGACGTGTCGGTCGCGTCGGCGTGCTCGCCAGCCTTCGGGGCGTTGTCGATGCCGGGGATCGGATCGCCGATGCCGCCGAGAGCGGGCGATTCGGTCTTGCCTGAGCACGCGCCGAGGCCGGCGGCCCCGAGCGCCAAACCGAACGCCCGGATGGCGTCGCGTCGGGTGAGCTGGTCGACAGAGCATCGTTGCATGGGTCCATCCATCGTCATCATGTCCCCGTTCGCTTTCATCCGTGAAGGGCGTATGGTGGATCCTATCAGATCGCACGGATTCGCGAGGAGTCGTCAAGGATGATGCGTAGTGGGGTTGGCGTGTTTCGAGCCGCGGCGTTCCTCGCCTCGGGGACTTCGATGGTCGCGGCGGGGATGCCCCCGATCGCGCCCGACCCGGAGCCTGCGACCGATAAGAACGCGCAGATTCCTCCGAGGTCGCTTGCCACGCCGGCGATGGAGCCGGATGCCGACCCCGTCGTCGATTCGAGCGAGTCGGTCGCCCTCGACGATCCGGACGGATCCGCCGTCGGCGGGGGCCTGTGGCGGTCGTTGATGGACGGGTGGGTTCGGCGGGTCGAGCTCGGGGCCTCGGGAACCGAGGGAAACTCCCGCACCGGCAGCTTCCGCAGCACCATCGGCGCGACCAAGAAGGAAGGCCTGGACGAGGTCTCGCTTGACGCCACATACCAGTTCGCCTCGCGCGATTCGCAGACGACCCAGGACCGGTTCAACGCAGTGGGGCGGTACGACCGGCTCATGGCCGAGAGCCGCTGGCGGTGTTTCGCGACCGGGACGTACGAGTCCGACCGCTTCCGCGACTGGGACCACCGCTGGACCTCCGGCGGGGGCTTCGGCTACCAAGCGATCCAGGACGAGGGGACGAGCCTCCTGACGCGCGGCGGCATGAGCCTCGCCCAGGACATCGGCGGGTTCAACGACGACGTCCGCACCGAGGCGATCCTGGGCATGGACGTCTCCCACCAGATCGACGAACGCCAGAAGATCACCGGCTCGATCGACTTCCTGCCCAACGTCGCCGACCTCGACGAGTACCGCGTCAATGCGCGGGCGGGGTGGGAGTTCCTGATCGATCCGGAGTCCAACCTGAGCCTGCGGATCGGCGGCGAGGATCGGTTTGACACGACCGCCGCGGGTGACTCCAAGCGAAACGACCTCAGCTACTACGCGGTCATCGCTGTCGAGTTCTGATCGCTGAGCCGACTGCGGATAGCATCGCCCACGCATGACGGCGGGGCCCTCGATCATCGCGTGGATGGATTTCGACCAGGCGGATCTGGTCCGCCGTCTCGTCCAGTGCCTGGGCGATCGCCTGGGGGCGGACTTGGCGGGCGTGGGGACGCCGGACGCACGCCGCGGCGGCGAGCTTTCCCAGGCGATGGGCGCAACGGTCCACGACGACCTCCGCGAGCTGCTCGCGAGCGCAACGTGCGACATAGTCCTGCTCGCCTCGCCCGGGGGGCTGGGAGAGGAAGTTCTGCAAGCGGACCTGCATGCCCTGCTCGACGCGAAGTCCCGTGGGGTTCGGGTGGTCACGCTCTCGCCGCTGCCGGCCTCGGCGATGGATCTGCACGCCGGCGGCTGGCTGCGGTCGCGTCAGGGCGTGACGCCCAGCGAGTGCGTACGGTTTGTGCCGCTGGCGAGATCAGGGCGAGGGTTCGTCGCGTTGCGCGAGCGGTTGCAGGATTTCGGGCGGATCTCTTCGATGTCGATCGAGGTCATGTCGCGCCCGAGCGTCGGCTCGCTGGGCGGGCACCTGTTCTGCGCGATGCAGCTCGCCCATGCCCTCATGGGCGAGATCGAGTCGGTCGATGCGGCGTATCACCCGCCGGGCCCGGTGGGGACGCTGCGGCCCCTGCCGGGCGATACGCTGCGGGATCTGCGCGGCGGGCTGACGGCGCACCTGCGCACGACCGACGGTCGGGGCATCACGCTGCTGGCGAGCGATCGCGCGTCCTCCTGGTCGCGCGATCTGACCATCCTCGGCGACGGCGGGCAGATGCGCGTGAGCGATGACTCGCTCGAATGGATCGGCGTCGATGGAGAGCCCGTCGATTCTCTCACGCCAAGCGTCGGCGATGTGCCGCGTCTATCCGATGGCGGCGTGCGGGTCATCGCCGACGCGATCGAGGGGGTGCTGGGCGACCACCCCGCCGAGGCCCAGCCTGTGGATGTCGGATCGGTGCTGGCGCTCGCCCAGGCGGCGCTGCTCAGCACCAAGACCGGGCAGAGCGAGAGCCCCGAAACGATCCAGCGGATGGTGCGGGCGGGCTGAGGGTCATTTACCCTCGTACCACGTCTTCGCGACATGAGAATCGACGATCAGCGGCACGCGAAGCTCCATCGCAGCCTCCATCCGCTCGACAATCAGTGCCCGCGCGTCCTCGGCGGTGTCTTCGGGCGCCTCGAAGACGAGCTCGTCGTGGATCTGGAGGAGCATGAGGACGCCATCGAGGCGCGGATCGCGACCGGCTGGGAGTCGGTCCCACCTATCGGTTTCGCTGCGTGGTTTCGTGGCTTCGTGGCTCTGACGCTCTGCCTCCTCGGCGCGTGGCCTTCGTCGCAGAGCAGCCTCCTCAGACCACGGCACCCGGTCTCGCTCTCGCCACCCCAATCGCTTGTGAATATCCACCATCGCGATTTTGATCAGATCCGCCGCCGAGCCTTGGACGACCGAGTTGATCGCCACGCGCTCGGCGTTGGCCCGGCGGGTCGGGTTGTCCGAGTCGAGATCGGCGATGGGACGACGCCGGCCAAGCATCGTCTCGACATATCCGTGCTTGTGGGCATAGTCCATGCACTCCTGGAGGAAGCTGGCGATCCCCTTGAAGCGGTGCTTGTAGTCGCCGATGATCTCCGTTGCCTCGGTGTTGGAGATGTTCAGCCGGCGGGCCAGGCCGTACGGCGTGATGCCGTAGACGATGCCGAAGTTGACCATCTTCGCGCCCGAGCGCTGGCTGGGCGTCACCTCGTTGAGCGGCACGCGATGGATGCGGGCCGCGACCGCCGCGTGGATGTCCTCGCCGGCATCGAACGCCTCGATCAACGCCGGGTCGCGCGAGAGATGGGCCAGCAGCCGGAGCTCGATCTGCGAGTAGTCCGCCGTGATGAGCACGCGGTTCGGCGGTGCGATGAACGCCTTACGGATCTCCCGCCCGATGTCCGAGCGGATCGGGATGTTCTGGAGGTTGGGATCGCTGGAGGAAAGCCGCCCCGTCGCGGCACCGGTCTGATGGAAGCTCGCGTGGATGCGCTTGGTGCGCGGGTTGATGCACTCGCGCAGGTTGCCGAGGTAGGTGTTCACGAGCTTGGTGAGCTGGCGGTACTCCAGGATCAGATCCGGCAGGCGCGTCTCGATGCCCTGGTCTAGGCTGAGTTTCTCGAGAACCTCGGCGTCGGTGCTGGGGCCGGTCTTGCGGCGCTTGAGCGGGCGAAGGCCGAGTCCCGGCTCGTCGTGATCGGGCTTGTTGAACAGGATGCCGGCGAGTTGTTTGGGGCTGTCCGGATCGAACGCCCGCCCAGCCTCTTCGATCGCGATCTCGCGGATCCGCTCACGCAGTTCGTCGATCTTGACCTGGAGGCGATCTTCCTGGGCCTGGAGTTCCGCCGGCTCCACGAGGATGCCGTTCCATTCGAGCGCCGCGAGCACCTCGACCAGCGGCAGCTCGATCTCCCGCCACAGCTTGCCCAGCCCCATCGGCTCGATATGCGGGAAGAGCTTCTCGCTGAGTTGTAGCGCAATGTCCGCGTCCTCCGCGGCGTACGGCGCAGCAAGCTCCATCGGCACCTGATCGAACGTCCGCTGGTCCTTGCCCGAGCCGATCAGTTCCTTGATGGAGATAGTCGTGTGCTCAAGCAGGGCGAGGGCGAGCGAATCGAGACCGTGTCCGGAGCGCAGGGCGTCGATGAGGAAGCTGGCGACCATGGTGTCGCCGCGGGGGCCGGAGTCCTTGGATCCCTCGCTTGCGTCCTCATACTCGTGTCCTCGGAGGATCACGCCGGCGCGTCTGAGCACGAGCAGGTCGTACTTGAGGTTGTGGGCGATCTTCGGGATCTTCGGGTCCTCGAGAATCGGCCCGAGCGTCCCGAGAACGGTCTTCTCATCGAGGTGGGCCTCGGGCGTCGGCGTGCGGACGGGGACGTACACGCCGGTGCCGGGCTTGGTCGAGAATGAGAGACCGCAGAGTTCGGCATCCACAGCACTCAGCGATGTCGTCTCGGTGTCGAACGCGATCGTCTCGGCGGCGCGAAGCTCCTTCGCGAGATCGGCGAGTTCTTTCTTCGTCGTGATCGCGCGATACTCGCCCGATGCCTCGATGGTCCGGCCCGCCGCCGGCTGGTCGAAGAGGCCGCCGAACGAGCCGCCGGACGCGGCGGGCGTCCCGCTGTCACTGGCAGCGCCCGGCTCCTCGTCGATCCCAAGCAGCTTCTTGACCTCGTCCTGATAGCGCCCGAAGCCGAGTTCGCGCAGGATCGGTAGCAGGCTCGCGAGATCGATCCTGTCCTTCGCCGCGGCGTCGAGATCGAAGTCCAGATCCAGATCCTTGTGCAGCGTGACAAGCTCGCGGCTGAGATCCAGCCGATCCGCGGCTTCGCGCAGCTTCTCGCCGCGTTTGCCCTTGATGGTGTCCGCTGCCGCGAGCAGGGCATCGAGCGAGCCGTGCTCAGCAATGAGCTTCGCGGCGGTCTTCTCGCCCACACCCTCGACGCCCGGCACGTTGTCCGATGTGTCGCCCATCAACGCGAGCAGGTCGATCACCTGCGAGGGCTCGATATTCAGCGACTCGCGGAGCGTCCGCTCATCGAACAGCTCGTCCTTATGGATGTCGTAGAGCTCGACGCGGTCCGAGAGAACCTGCTTGAGGTCCTTGTCCTTGCTGATAATGCGAATGCGCAGGTCGGGATCAGCCTCTGTCAGCCGCGTCGCGAGCGTCGCGATCACGTCGTCGGCCTCGTAGCGCTCCTTGCCGATGATGGGCACGCCGACCGCCTTGAGCAGGCTCAGGCAACGCTCGACCTGGGGGAAGAGGTCGTCCGGCGGCGGCGGGCGTGTGGCCTTGTACTCGGGGTAGATCTCCGAGCGGAAGGTGCCGCGGTCGCCCGAGACATCGAGCGCGACGGCGACGTAGTCCGCGTGGGCGTTGGCCTGGCCGACCTTGCCCTCCTCGCGCAGGAGTTTCAAGAGCATGCCGACGAAGCCGAAGGTGAGGTTGGTGGGCTCCTTGGTGACCGGGCTGGTCATGGGGGTGCGGATGGCGTGGTAGGCGCGGAAGAACTGGGCGTAGCCGTCGATGAGGTAGAGGGTTTTCATCTTGGTTTGGATCCCTCTTATTGCTCGCTCTTGCGACCGTCGGCCGTTGGTTCATCGGGAGGCAGGTTCTCTCGCGGCACTGCACGGAAAAGGGCCTGGCAGTCGGCTAGATACTCCCCTATTGCAGGCAGCAAGCGCACCGTTGAACTCGTGCTCGGGTCGTAAACAGTCAGTTCACCTTCGCGGCATCCCCAGTGGATCGCACAATCAATGTTCTTGATATCCGCGTGCTTGTGGTCTTTCGGATTCCATCGCTTCTTCGGCCTCATGCCCTCAAACTGAACTTGGACGCCGACACCGTGCGAGGACTGTAGTTGGACTGGCTTGCCTGGTGCGGAACGCATCTCGAACGTATCGATGCCCAGGACGCACACTGGTAGTGGGTGCCCATGTAGATCGGCATTGCGCACACGTTTAAGGACATTCCGGTGCCGCAGGGTGCGGACCTTATGCACGAGATCACCGTTGCCCTTCCAATCCGACTTTGCTAGGGTGTCGAGTGCCTCCGTCAGTGAGTCGCACCCGTGCGCGGCCATCGCGATAAGATGGCTGACTTTGTCGGGCGGAAGCATATCTCTCTGAGCATTCACAAACGCGAAGACGGCGCGGTCGAAATACTGAAAGGCTGGACTGAGCGGATGTTGCATGAAGCCTGCTCTAGGAATCGCTCACTGGGGATGCCGTTTCTTCTCGGATAACTGCGACTCGCTTCAAATACGCCTCACTCGGCTCCACATCCCTTCTCCCCATCACCGTCCGCATCACGTCCAAAAACTTGCTCAGCCGATACTCACGCTGACCCGAATCGGTCGCCCAGGTGAACGGCCCGATCGTGCCGGCGACCGCCGCGGACTGCGCGAACATGCTCCCGGTGTACAGAATGCACCCGGTCATCAGGCGGGTCTGGATCGCGGTCTTGACGTGGTCGCCGACGATCGCGCCGAGGAACGTCTCGCCCGTCCGCTCGCGCTTGCCATCAGGCATCTGCTGGCAGAGCACCTCGGCGTAGGTGTTCAGGAGATTGCTGTTCGTGGTGCCGGCGCCCAGGTTCACCCACTCGCCGATCCAGCTATCTCCCAAGAACCCGTCATGGGCCTTGTTGGCGTAGCCCTGGAAGACGCAGCCGCTGATCTCGCCCGCGACCTTGCAGACCGGCCCGATCGTCGTGTGCCCGCGGATGATCGCGTGCTCCAGCACCGTCGAGCCGCTGCCGATGAACGCAGGGCCGATGATCGTCGCGCCGGGCCGCACGGTCGCGTTCTCGGCGATCACGATCGGCCCATCCTCGGCGACCAGCGTCACGCCGGGATAGACCAGCGCCGTCGAGTCGATGATGACCCGATGCTCGCCGATGTGCATGACCTCCTGGGGCAGATCGCCATCCTCGGCGACGCCGTCGGCGATCAGCGCGAGATCGAAGTCCAGCGCCGCGTCGCGGACGGTCTTGAAGTGCCAGGGGCGGCTGAGCAGGACCTGCTGGTCGATCGTGATCGTGTTGGCGGGGCGCGTGCCGGATTCCAGCAGGACCCTCGCCTGATCCGCCGCCAATCTCGCGCCGATCACCGCATCGGTCTGGGCCTCGACGAGTGCCGAGCCGGGTTCGAGGCGGGCGAACTCCTCGATCGGCATCGGCAGACGCGCGTTGAGCAGCAGCAGGGGGGCATCGCCCGCGGGCAGGCGATTGACCGGGGCGTCGTGCTCATCGCGGACGAGGTCCGCCATCGCCTCGGGCACCCAGAGAGCCCCGACATCCGCCTGGAGGTATGTGCACAGACGCTCGGCGTTGGTGAGCGGCCCGACCCGGATATCGAACGCACAGCGAAGGTCATTGAGCGGCCGGAGCTGCTCCAGCCCGTCGTCGAAGAACACGATTCGCGTCATGGGCGCAGTGTAGGGGATTTGGGATCGGGCCCCGAGGGTGCCGTGGTATGAGCGAGTCTTCGAGCGAATGCCACGTCGGCCGCGCGATCGCGTGGCGGTCGTCGCAGAGCCTCCTCACACCACGGCACCGAAATCACGCCCGATGCACGCTCGCCCGCCCGCCGTGGGGATTCCCCGCGGGGAACCCGAACAACGGCAGCATCGCAAACAGCACGACACTCAGCAGCGCGGCGGTCGCGGCGGAATAGAGCGACGAGGCAAGCCCGACCACCAGCTCGCTCGAAGGCTTCCACGCAAACGGGTCATAGAAATCCCGGATCGAATGCAGGAAGACGACGACGATCGTCGAGGCTATTCCCGCGAGGATGGTCATCACGATCAGTGTCACCGGATTGCGGCGCATGACCGACCCTCGTGTGTTGATGACCAATGCCGCGCCGAGCATGTAGCCCAGGGCGTGCGGGCCAGCGATCGCCTGGGTGGTCCCGTCAATGAGAATGGGTCCGGTCAGATCGACCAGCAGCCCCAGGCAGAACGCGGCCCCGACCGCGACCCGCGCGGGGGCCCAGAGGGCCACGAAAACCATCAGCGGCAGCACGAAGCTGGGGGCGATCCCCGCCGGGCCGATCTGGAGCAGATCGCGCAGGGCGAGCTCCAGGCCCAGGATGAACCACGCCGCGATGGTGAACAGCAGCCAGCTCACGACCCGTCCTCGTGGGCCAGTGCCCGCTCGCGGCTGATGCGCAGCTCGATCTCGCTGACGCGGGCGAGGTCTACCCGCGGGCGCACGACGACGACCTGACGCAGCGGGCTCTCCGGCGAGGTCTCGATCCGCTCGACCCGCCCGATCTCGAGCATCTGGGCGTGGGCGGGCCAGACGCCGTCGTCGAGGCGGACGGTCATGCCCGGCTCTATGTCAATCTCGGCAAGATCGGGCTGCTCGCGGGGGTCTTCGATGGAGCCCGCGAGGGTGCCGTCGCCCTGGGGCTGAAGGGTGCAGCGCCTGCCGCGACCGTCCTCGCTGAGGATGACGCGGCCGAGCAGCGGGGGGGAGGCGGGGTCGGTGATGGGCAGGATCTCGCTGAACGCGCGTTCGCTGCGGACGACGCGCCCGAGCAGGCGGGTGCCCTGGACGGTCGCGACGGTGTTGGGCTCGACGCCGACCTCGCTGCCGCGACGGATATTCAGGACGCTGTGGCGGAGGTTGCTGGAGACGCTGATGACGCTGGCGCTGAGCAGGGAGATGGGGCGTTCGGGGTTGAGGGCGACGCCGGACTGGAGATCGCGGACGCGGGCGCGCAGCTCGGCGTTGTCGCGCATCGCCCGCAGGTAGAGCGTGCGGAAGCGCTCGGCGTCCTCGAGCTTGAGCCTCGAGTCGGGGTCGTCCTCGATCGTCGCCGGCGGGCTGATCCAGCGGGTGAACGTCGTGATCGGGTGCGTGACCGGGGCGACCAGTCGCACGGTGAGGGCGCCGAACCACGAGACCCACTGGGTGTGGCGGGTCGGCGCGAGGCTGAGCACGAGGCTCAGCGTGATCGCGATCGCGAGCAGGCGGGCCGGCGAGATGGAATGGGAGAGCGATCGGGCCACATGGCCTCCGGCGCGTCCGTTGCGCTCAGGCTTCCATGTCGTTCTCGAGGGTGGACTTCCACTCCTCGATGTGCTCGAGGTAGATCGCGGTGCCGCGGGCGACGCAGGTGATCGGGTCGTCGGCGAGACGGGCCTCGAGGCCCGTGGCCTTCTGCATGACCTGGCACAGGCCCCGCAGGAGTGCGCCGCCGCCGGCCAGGGTGATCCCGTTTTCGACGAGGTCGGCCGCGAGTTCGGGCTCGGCCCGCTCAAGCGTTCTCGTCACGGTGTCCATGATCGCGCTCAGGGGCTCCTGGAGGGCCTCGCGGATCTCCTCGCTGGTGATGACAGTCTTGCGGGGCAGGCCCGAGATCATGTCGCGACCACGGACGTCGATCTCGGTCTCCTCGCCCACGGGTGCCGCAGAGCCGACCTCGATCTTGATGCGCTCGGCGGTCTGCTCGCCGATCATCAGGTTGTAGGTCCGCTTCATGTGGTTGATGATCGCCTCGTCCATGTCGTCGCCGGCGACGCGGACGCTCTCGCAGGTCGCGATGTCGGCGAGGGACATGATGGCGACCTCGGTCGTGCCGCCGCCGATATCGACGATCATGCTGGCGGTAGGCTCGGCGAAGGGCAGGCCCGCGCCGATCGCCGCGGCGACCGGCTCCTCAATCAAGTAGGTGCGCCGAGCCCCGGCACGCTCCGCAGAGTCAAAGACGGCCCGCTTCTCGACGGCGGTGATGCCGCTGGGCACGCTGACAACGACCCGCGGCCCGACCATCTTGCCCCGCCCGTTGACCTTACGGATGAAGTACCCGAGCATGGCCTCGGTGACCTCGAAGTCGCTGATGACGCCGTCCTTGAGCGGGCGGATAGCCGAAATGGACCCCGGGGTCTTGCCCAGCATCTCCTTGGCGACCCACCCGACGGCCTCGCCGTTCTTGAGCACCTGGTTGGTGCCCTTCCGCACGGCGACCACGCTGGGCTCATTCAGAACGATGCCCTGCCCCCGGACGGCAACCAGCGTGTTGCACGTCCCGAGGTCGATACCCATATCGACGCTGACAAGGCCAAGCAGGCGATCGAGAATCATCTGGTTTGACAATCCATGTCGGAAACCAAGATCGAGCACAACGCCCGGGAGGCAGGATTCCGCCATCCAAGCGGCAAAGCCTTCCGAGCGACAGGGACAGGGTATCGAGCCGGAGGCGATGTTGCCAGCGATTCTCCCGGCCTGTCGGCAAAGAAAATCGCCCCGCGCGAGGCGGGGCGATCGGAACAGACGCTGTCGGTTGGCTGTCGCTAGTTGCCGCGACGGGCGACCGGCGTGCCCGGATTCTCGTTGAGCTCGACCACGTCGGCGTCGATCTCGATCGTTTCCGGCGCGATCCTCGGGATCCCGTTCTCGCGGACCGAACGGTTCACCTCGTACTCGGCGTCGTTCAGGTACCTCTGCTCGGCGGTCGCGCCGCTCAAGCGGGCGAGCTCGCTCTCCTGCTTGGCGCGGATGCCGTCGAGCTGACGATTCAGGTTGTCCAGGCTGATCGCGTCGTAGCGGCTGTGCTCGTCGATCCGGGCCTGACGCTTCTTCATCAGGGCGATCAGGCGATCGTTGCGGGCCGCGGCGTCCACCTTGCGGTCGAGCTGCCAGAGCTGGCTCTGGAACTCGGCGTGCTCGGTCTCGAGCTGGGTGAGCAGCTCGCTGAGCCTGGACTCCTGTTCTCTCAGGAACCCGAGCTCCTGGCTCAGGTCCGCGGTGCGCGAGGCGTACGCGTCGCGCATCTGCTGGATGGCCCGAGCAGAACCCGCCGCCTCGGTCTCGGACATGACCTTGTCCTGGTAGCGGATGCGGACGACGCCGTAGCCGCGATCCTCGCGTTTGTCCTCCGCCAGCGCGAGCAGATGGTCGAGATTGTTCAGATCGGCGTCGGCGAACTCGACGACGCGCTCAGCGATCGCCAGCTCGCGATGCACCTGAGAGCTCTGGGCCTGCAACTCGTCCAGATCCTTGCGGACCTCGCTGATGCGCTTGGGATACTCGCTCTCGAGCTCCTTGATCTGGATGCGCAGCGCGACCGGGTCATCGATCGCCGAGTCGATGGTGCTTGTGATGCTGCGATGGGTCTGGTGGATCAGCGCCTTGGCACGGGGCGAGCTCGCGAGCAGGAGCAAACCACCGCCGACGACGGCGCCGACCACCGCAACCCTGACGACTGTTTTCGTGAATCCGCACATCGCTGGCAACCTCCCTGGGCCTGCATGCCCTTCGCTTGTTCAATCCGCGAGCCTGGTGCTCAGCGCGTTACTGGGAAGGCGGTTGCGGCAATTTCGGGACGATCCAAAAAAGGGCAACTCACGGAGCGCCCGGCGAATACCCTAAATATGGAATCGGGCGCACCGCAAAACGCGGGGGGGTGTTTGCCCAATGAGGGCACCGAAGGGGCGATCTGGCTCCCATCGGGGGGGCCCATCGGGACACAGGCCCCGTTCTCGGACCCGTCGGGCGGATCGCGGATCATGCTGAACACACTCACCACAAGCTTTATCGGAAGGCTCAAGGCCCGCGACGAGGCCGCGTGGTTCGAGTTGTGGGAGACATTCGGCCCCGTGCTGCGAGCCCAACTCGCCAAGTGGGGGCGCGGCAGGATCGGCTCGGAGACTGTCCGCGATCTCTCGCAGGAGACCTTGGCGGCGCTCTCGGGCTCGCTGGATCGCTACGACCCCTCGCGCGGCGCGCGCTTCAGCACATGGCTGCTGGCGATCGCCAAGCACACGCTCGGCGATGAGATCGACAGGCGGATGGCGCTCAAGCGCGGCGCCGGCAGGGCCAAGGCCCAGCTCGATGAGACATGGATGGTCGCCGGGCCCGGGCAGGGCGTGGACAAGGAGTACGAGGCCGCGGTCTTTCGCGCCAAGGTTGAAGCCGCCATCCGCATGGTCGAGCGCGAGACCGAGTTCATGGATTTTTCGATCTACCGGATGAGAGTTTTCGACGGCGCGAGCGGCAAGGAGGTCGCCCAGTCGCTCGGCACCAGCGAGCCCACGGTCAGCAGAAGGCTCGCGAAGGTGCGTGATCGGCTCCGCGTGCGCATCGGCGAGGTGATCGCCACATACAGCTTCACCGAGGAAGAGCAGGCAGAGGCCGAGCGAAATGGCCTGGCCCTGAATCCGAAAACCAGCGGAGACCGGGCGGACGATTCCCTTTTCGATGAGTGTCTCGCGGAGATCTACGCCCGCCAGACCGAGCTTCGCGATCGCGACCAGGACGCGCTGACCGATCGGTAACCCGGCCAGACGCGCAGCAAGCGGAGTGGATGGAGCGGCACGATGGGACCGGTAGGACTGCTCGGAATCGTGGTCGGCGCACTGGTGATGATCTTCGTCGGCGTTTTCGTCGTCGTCGGCGTCGCGCTGCCCCTCGCTCGGGGGATCGGCTGGGCGATCGTGCAGGTCGGGCGCTTCGTCATCGGCGAGATCGCCGACGCCCTGCGCCTCGCCGGCGCGACGGTCACCGCGACGCTGTTCATCCCCCTCACGCTGCTGATGGTGTTCATCGGGCGCTGGTCCGCCGCGGCCCACTACGGCAAGGCGATCCAGGGCGAGGTCGCCGCCTTCTGCGCGGCTCTCTATCGCATGGCGATCGGGCACCCGGTCGCCCTGTTCCACCTGACCCCGCTGACCGAGGGCGTGCAGCGCCGCCTGCCCGAGGCCGTGCGCGCGGCACCCGGCAAGGACAAGCCGCCCAAGCGAGTCGGACAGTTCGACGGCTACACGATCGTCGGCAGCCTCAAGGGTGGGGGCTCGGGAGGCAAGCTCTACGTCGCACGCGCCGACGAGCTCAAGCGAGCGACGTTCGAGCGCCAGGGACACAAGGGCGTCGGCCAGGTGGTCATTAAAAGCTTCAGCCTCAAGGACGGCTCGACGCTGCCGCAGATCATCCGCGAGAGCCGGGCGCTCGACGCGGCCAAAAAGCTGGGCCTCGTGCTCGACCACGAGCTGACCAACGAGCGGTTCTCCTACGTCATGCGCTACGTGCCGGGCGATTCGCTGGCGGACGTCACCCAGCGCTGGCACGCCAAGAGAGGCGACCACGGCCTCTCCGATCCATACCTATCCAGCGCACTGGCGCATGTGATGGACGTCCTGCGGACGCTGCGGGTCTATCACGACGGCGGGCTGTGGCACAAGGACATCAAGCCCGACAACATCATCGTCGAGGGCGATCGGGCCAACGTCGTTGATCTCGGGCTCGTCACGCCGCTGCGCTCGAACATGACGCTGACGACCCACGGCACCGAGTACTTCCGTGATCCGGAACTCGTGCGATTGGCGCTCAGGGGCGTGAAGGTCCACCAGGTCGACGGCGCGAAGTTCGATATCTTCGCCACCGGCGCGGTTCTGTACTCGATCGTCGAGAACTCGTTCCCCGCCCACGGCGTGCTCAGCCAGGTCAAGAAGCGCTGCCCCGAGGCGATCAAGTGGATCATCCGGCGGGCGATGGCCGACTACGACCAGCGGTACGTCAGCGTCGGCGACATGATCGCCGATCTGGATGTCGTCGCAAAGGCGGCGGATCCGTTCAAAATCAAGCCGATCGACCTGCCGAGCATGCGCAGCGGGGCGAAGCTGGACCTGCCCGAGCCGCCCGAGCACGAGCCCGTCGCGCCGGTGGGCGGTCGCTTTGACGCGGTCTGGAGTCGTATCCGCGAGCACAAGGGCGAACGGTTCAAGACGGCGACGGGTCTTCCCTTCCAATACAAGATGCAAGGCGATTCTGTGCTGACGGATCGCACAGAGTACCCACTGCACAGATCGAACTTTGAGAAGGCCTTCTTAATGGGTGCGATGTCCGGACCAGGAGCTTATGGAGATGAGGTTCGCGGCCAGTCGTATGTATGGGCTATCCTGCACGACGCTCGCATAAGCGCGTTTCCTGGAGTCGGCGGAAGAGTTCAGGCTGAGAGCCAGACCGTCGAGCGCACCCGCCCGCGCCTCAAGGTCCGCGACTGGCTGCGCGGCGGCTACGAGGTCGAGGGGCACGAGACCGTCACCGTCGCCAAGCGCACCGATCGCAAGGGCTCGCGCACCCGCGGCCTGCGCGTCGGGCCGGTCGGCCTCTACGTCCACGGCGTGGGCGAGGACGGCGTCGAGACCGCCAAGAAGCGCGGCGCATCGCGCATCCCCCCCGAGCGCCGGCGCACCGCCAGGGAGCAGCTCGAGCACGCCCGGGGGCGCGCTCACGCCGCCCGCGCTCGCGCTGCCGAGCGCCGCGCCTCGCGCACCGGCACCGCGGCCAAGGCCGGCGAGTATCGCAATAGCCCGAATCTCGGCGTGGGGATCGCCGTGGTCGCGTTGGGTCTCATCGCGGGAGGCGCCGCGCTCCTGCTGCGCGGCCCGAGCCGCGGCCCGATCGTGAACGTCGAGGGCGGGGGCGAGTCGCTCGCGGTGGTTCCCGATCCCCAGCTCCCCGGGAGGCCCGTCGCGTTGACGCCGCGTATTGAGGGCCCGCTGCCCGACCCGACGCCCCCTGCGCAGAGCGACGCGCGCCCCGAGGCCATCGGCACGGGGTTGACCCGCACCGTCGGGCTCGCGGCGTCCAGTCTCGGGTTCGCCGCGAACCAGCAGCTCCGCGGCAAACGCGCCCTGGTGGTCTACGACGCCCGCCCGCCCTATACCGAAAAGACGGAGCGCGAACTGAGGACCCGTTTCGACAATCTCGCGAACTTCGGCCTGATCCTCGTGAACAGCCCCTTCGGCACGCCGGACGATGACCCCGAGGATCTGGACGTGACCGAGCTCGTCGCCGACCTCTCCGTCCGCCGCGGCGGGCGCGACATCGACTCACGCGGACTCGGCGACCAGATCGGTGAGTGGATCACCGACACCCCCGGCATTGACTTTATCGTCTGGATCGAGCCCAATGCTCTGAAGCAGAGCGACGTGCTCATTGAACTCTTCGCCGGCACCGTGACAGGCGGCAACGAGTTCAACATGCCCTTCCAGCTTCTGGCCAACTACACGGTCGAGCAGCTCGTCCAACCGAAGCGCAACTAGGCCGCCTTCAAGCAGACCCGAGGGGTTGAGCGATCGCGGTCGATCCCCGACGCCGGGCCTGAGGCTCTGCGAAGGCCCGGGTCACTGGCGAACCAGGAGCGCACACGGAACACGCTGAACTCAAACCGATCTCGACGCGTGCGAGACCCGCGCGAGATGTTCGAGCGCCTCTGTCGCATCTCCCGCATGCAGCGCGTGGCCGACGAGTCTCAACGCTTCCGCAAACCCGTCGCACACCCCCGCGACCACCAGCGCCCCCGCGGCATTGATCGCCGTGAAGTCCCGACGCGGCCCCGTCTCGCCCGCGAACACCGCGCGAATCATCTCGGCGGACTGCTCGACGCTCTCCGCTTGCACGCTTTGGAGCGGCGCGAGATTGAGCCCGAGATCGCGCGGATCGATCGTCTCGAACGAGACCTCGCCGCAGTCGACATGTGCGATCCGCGTCGGCGCACTGATCGCGATCTCGTCCAGCCCGTCCTCGCTGTGGACGACCATCGCCCGCTCGCTGCCCATCGCCGCCAGAGCCCGGGCCATCAGCTCCTGGAGCTCTCGCGAATAGATCCCCATGAGCTGGCGCGGGGCGCCCGCGGGATTGGTCAGCGGGCCCAGCAGGTTGAAGATCGTCGGGAACGCCAGGCTCTTGCGCACCCCTGCGGCGTGCCTTGCCGCCGGGTGGTGATGGATCGCAAAGCAGAAGCACACGCCGACCTCCGCGAGGCAGCGCGACTGGATATCCGGCGGCGCATCCACGTTGACGCCCAGCGCCTGGAGCACCTCGGCAGACCCTCGCCCCGTCCGGCTGCGATTGCCATGCTTGGCGACGCGGATCTTGCCCGGTGCCGCGGCCACCGCGAGGATCGCCGCCGCGGTCGAGACATTGAAGGTCTTGGGAGCCCCGCCTGTGCCGCAGGTGTCGATGAGCGGGACGCCGTCGTCTGGCGAATGCACATGGATGACGTGGCTCCGCATGACCCTCGCCGCGCCGACGAGTTCCTCGAGCGTGACGCCTCGCGATTGCATGAGGCTGAGGATCGAGGCGATCTGCGCCTCGTCCATCTCGCCGCGCAGCATCCGCTCGAACAACTCTCGGCTCTGATCGCTCGAGAGGCGGTCCCCGTGTAACAGGCGTGTCAAAGTCGCCCTCGTATCCGCCTCAGAGCCCATGGGACAAGCCTATCGACCGCACCCGCGCGCCGCGGAAGCCGAATACGATAGTGTGATGGCTGGTGCAGACAAACCAAGCTGCGAGGGCGTCCGCCGGGTCGCCCGCAGAACGGTCCGCCGGGCCTTTCTTGCCGATCTCGTGCGAGCCTCCGGTTGGGGTCTGCTCCTCGCGGGCGTCCTCGGTGCGATCGTTCTCGGACTGGACAAGCTCCTGGCGTGGCGGCTGAACATCTGGCTTGTGTTGGGTGGCGCCGCGATCCTGGGGCTCGCCGCTGCGGCGGTCTGGGCGGCATCGCGACGATGGACGATCCCGCGCGGAGCCCAGGCGCTCGATCAGGCCCACGACCTGCGCGACCGTCTCGCCTCGGGGCTCGGTCTGGAAGCACTCGCGGCGAGCGGGGATCCGTTCGCGACCTGGGCCGTGCGCGAGGCCGACCGCCTGAGCACCACCGCACAGCCTTCTCGCGCCGTGCGTGTGCGCGCGGGCTGGCCGTGGATCGCCTGGCCGATCGCAGGCGCGGGCGCGATCGCTCTGGGCATGTTCGTGCCGTGGCTCTCGCGCGACTCATCGGCGACAACAAGCAAGGCGGTGCCCGTTCGCGAGGAGGTCCGCCAGGAGATCGAGCAGGTCGGCGAGTCGGTCCGGGCGTCGATCGAGGAAGCGGACCTGGAGGATGTCGCCACCGCCGACGAACTGCGTGAGCTCGAGGAGCTGGAAAAGGCCCTTGCCCAAGGCTCGGCGAGCGAGGACGACGCGCGGGCGCGAGCCGCGAGCGTGGCCGACCGCGCCGCCGAGAGACTTGAACGTGAGGCCCGCACACGCGATCTTGCACGCGAAGAGCTTGCCGAGCGTCTGGAGTCGATCGAGGCGCCCCCCGGCGGGTCCGCCGCGGACGATCTGATGGACGCGATCCGATCGGGAGATCTGGAGCGAGCCCAGGAGGAGTTGAGTCGCCTTTCCGACGAGATCGAGAAGATGGACCCGGCCGAACGCGAGCGGCTCGCGCAGGCATTGGAGGAGTTCGCCGAGCGGATGGACGCACAAGACGCGAGCGATCCGTCCGCCAACCCGCCCGCCGATCCGACCGGCGATACATCTGAACCCGAATCACCCGAGAACGGCGACACGCCACCAGGCGATCCGGATCCATCCGGGGCAGGAACCGAGGACGCGGCAGATCAGCCGACCGCAAGCGAGTCGCCGAGCGAGCAGGACATGCTCCGCGAACGCGGCGTGAGCGAAGAAGCGATCGAGGACATCGCTCAGGAGCCGGACCCGGCGAAGGTCGCCGAGCGTTTGCGGGACGAGGGCATGCCCGAGCAGCAGGCCGAGCGTCTGGCCGAGGAGTTGGAGCAGCAGCGGCGCGAGCGTGAGGCCCGCGAGGAGGCCGAGGACCGCGCGAAGGACTTGCAGGACGGGCTCAAAGACGCGGCCGAGTCCCTTCGGGAACAACCTCCCGAGCAGCAACCCGGCGGCGAGCAGCAACCCGGCGGCGAGCAACAACCCGGTGGCGAGCAGCAACCCGGCGGCGAGCAACAACCCGGTGGCGAGCAGCAACCCGGTGGCGAGCAACAGCCAGGTGGCGAAAAGCAACCCGGCGGCGAGCAACAACCCGGCGGCGAGCAACAACCCGGTGGCGAGCAACAACCCGGCGGCGAGCAACAACCCGGTGGCGAGCAGCAACCCGGTGGCGAGCAACAACCCGGTGGCGAGCAGCAACCCGGCGGCGAGCAACAACCCGGTGGCGAGCAACAGCCAGGTGGCGAAAAGCAACCCGGCGGCGAGCAGCGCATGACCGACGGCTCCGGCGACAAGCCCGGCGACGGCGCCGGCGGCACATTCGATCGCCTCCGCGAGGCCATCAAGAACGCCGATCGCCTTGAAAAGGACGCCATCCGCGACCGCGAGCACGCCGAGAAGCTGCGCAAGCAGGCCCAGGAACTCCTCGACGACCTGAGCCCGGACCAGCGCCAGGAGCTCGAGCAGCTCGCCCGCGAGCTCGCCGAGCGCCAAGAGCCCACGCGCCCGCCCGCGACGCCCCAGGATCTCGCCGCCCGCCAGACCGAGTCGGTCGATGCCCGCAATGAAGAACTGCCGAAGGAGGCGCGCGAGCGTGTCGTCGCCGAGTGGTTTGGCGACGAGCAGTCGCCGCGTGACACCCGCTCTCGTTCGGAAATCGTGAGCGAGAATCTGCGCGGCGCTGCCGAGGGCGCGAAGCAGGCCGTCGAGCAGCAGCGCATCCCGCCGCGGTATCGAGACCTGATCCGTCGCGTCTATCGCCAGGTGGAGGAGCGTTCGAGCGGGGGCTCGGACGGCCCGCCATGAGCCTGACCTTCGAGGAGCCGGCCTGGCTGTTCTGGCTGGCGATCGTGCCGCCGCTGGCGTGGCTGGGATACCGCTATTTCAGCGCGATGAGCCGCGTCCGCCGATGGTCGGCGATCGTCGCCCGGACCGTCCTGTTGGGCTTGCTGCTCGGCATGCTCGCCGGCGCGAGCGCCGTGCGCACGACCGACCGCCTCGCCGTGATCGCCGTCGTCGATGTCTCCGACTCGGTGCGCCTGTTTGCGCCGGCGAAGACCGTCAGCGGCGGACGCGAGATCCCGCCGATCGAACAAGTCCGAGAATGGCTCGATCGCGCGCTCTCGAAGCGCGACGCCGACGACCTCGCCGGCCTCGTCCTCTTCGATGGCCGCGCCATCGGCGTCGCCGCACCCTCGCTGGGCGATCCCCTCTCTCGATGGATCGATCTCGAGCGAGCTGCCGGCACCGACCTCGGCGCGGCGATCCGCCTGGCCTCCTCGCTCGTCCCGCCCGACGCCGCGGGACGCATCGTCCTGATCTCCGACGGCAACGACACCGGCGCGACCCTCGAACGCTCGCTCGCCTCGCTCGCAGAGGGCGGGCGTATGTGGCCCGTCGACGTCGTCCCGATCAACTACGAGGTCCGGCGCGAGGTCATGGTCGAGCACGTCGACGCCCCGCCGAACGCGGCCCCCGGCTCGCCCGTTGTCATCCGCGTGACGCTCCGTTCGACCGCCCCAGCCACCGGCATGCTCCGCCTCCTGCGCGACGGCGAGGTCGTCGATCTCGACCCCGACACCCAGACCACCGGCAGGCGCATCACCCTCGACGCGGGGCTCAACACCGAGCTCATCCGCATCGACGAGCTCCCTCCCGGGCGGCTCCATCGCTTCGTCGCCGAGTTCATCCCCGATGCTTCGCAATCCGGCACCGTCGGCGACACCGTCGCGAGCAACAACCGCGCCGAGGCCTTCACCCTCAGCCCCGGCGCGGGCTCGGTCCTGATCCTCGACGGCGTCGGCGCGGGCGGCGATCTGCTCGCCCGCACCCTCACCGAAGAAGGCGTCAACGTCCGCTCCATCCCGCCCGAGGCGATGGCCAGCGACCTGCTCTCCCTCCAGGAGCACGATCTCATCATGCTCCAGAACATCCCCGCCGAGTCGCTCAGCACCGCCCAGCACGACCTGCTCGTCGCTTTCGTGCGCGATCTCGGCGGCGGGCTGGTCATGATCGGCGGCTACGACAGCTTCGGCGCGGGCGCATGGAAGGGCACGAGCCTCGAACCCATTCTGCCCGTCCGCCTCGACCTGCCCGAAAAAGCTGTCATGCCCGAGGCCGCGATCATGTTCGTCCTCGACAGCTCCGGGTCCATGGGCTGGAACGTCCTGGGCTCTGCCAGCTCCAAGCAGCAGATCGCCAACGAGTCCGCGGCACTCGCCGTCCAGACACTCGACAAACGCGATCTCGTCGGCGTCATCGCCTTCAGCTCCGGCGTGCGTGAGATCGTCCCCCTCTCGCCCAACGAGCAGCCCGAGCGGACGATGGAGAAGATCCTCTCGATCGGCTCCGGCGGGGGCACGAATCTCCGCCCCGCCCTTGCCGCCGCCGAGCGCCAGCTCGAAGCCTCCGACGCCAAGCTCAAGCACGTCATCGTGCTCACCGACGGCAGGTCCCAGGACAGTGACAGCCTGCCCAACGACGCCCAGCGCCTGCGCGACAAGGGCATCCGCGTGACAACGATCGGCGTCGGAGAGGACGCCGACGCCGAGACACTCGACAAGATGGCCGCCCTCGGCGGTGGCACATTCCACCTCGTGATGAACCCCAACGTCTTGCCGCGAGTCTTCGTCACCGCGGTTCGCGTCATCCGCCAGCCGATGATCCGCGAGCAGCCCTTCGAGCCCGTCGTGACCGGCTCGGGTTCGCCGCTGACGTTCGGCATCGGGCAGCCGCCGATCCTCGACGGCCTCGTGCTGACCCAGCAGCGCGAGGAGCCGACGGTCGTCAACGCGATGCGCACGCCGCAGGGCGAGCCCCTGCTCGCGCACTGGAACGTCGAACTCGGGCAGGTCGTCGCGTTCACCTCCGACGCCCACGGCGAGTGGTCGCGCCGCTGGGCCGATTGGCCCGGCTATCGCACATTCTGGACCCAGATCGTCAGCCGCTCCGCCCGGGCCGCGCAGCAGGGCCAGTACGACCTCGCGCTGCGCGAGCAGGGCGGACGCTTGCAGGTGCGTGTCGAGGCGTACGAGCCCGACGGCTCGCCGCGGGACCTGCTCACCATGCCCGCGACCATCTACGCGCCCAGCGGGTCGACCATCGAGACCTCGCTTTCCCAGACCGCGCCCGGCGTCTACGAAACCTCGATCCCCGCGAGCGAGCAGGGTGGCTACGTCGCGGTCATCAAGCCCCGCGCCGCCAGCACGCGCCTGACGCCGATCATCGGCGGCGTCAGTGTCGCCGCTGGCGCGGAAACACGCCGCCTTCGCTCCAACGAGGCGATGCTCCGCCAGATCGCCCAGCAGACCGGCGGTCGCGTGCTGAGCCTGGAATCTCCCGAGAGCGCCGCCCTGTTCGATCGCACCGGCATCGAACCCCGCCGGGCCTTCGTCCCGATCTGGCGATCGCTGCTCGTCTGGGCCCTGGTCGTGCTGCTGCTCGACGTCGGCACCCGCCGCGTCGCCTGGGATCGCCTGGTCTCCAAGGAGTTCGGCGCGGACCTCAAGCAGATGGCAAGCGAGGCCGTCGAGCAGCGCGGCGAGCGCGCCAGCCGACTCCTCGGCGGCCTGCGAGGCGTGCGAGGCAGACGCAAGACCAAAGATGAGCCCGACACCGCGTTCGACGATCGCGAGGCCGAGGATCTTGCCCGCCGCGAGCTCCTGCAGCGTCGCAACGCCCGCCTCGCCGCCGTGCGCTCCGCGAGAGAACGCATGGAAAGCAGCGTAGATCGGCTCTCCGAGCCGATGACCAGCGTGGATCGGCTCTCCGAGCCGATGCGTCCTTCCGAACGCTCGCCACGAGTCACGCCAGCCGCGCACCAGAAGCCGGCACGCCCCGCCGATAATCGCGAGGCATCCAAGGACCAGCCCAAGGGAGAGTCCGAAGGCACGTCCGGCCTCCTCGCCGCAAAGCGCCGCGCCCGCGAGCGGTACCAGAACGACGAGGGCGAATCGTGAGCCTCCCACCCCTGCACGAGCGCCAAACCACGACGCGATTCTCGAATCGTGCCGAGGACTACGTCCGTTCCCGCCCAGGCTACCCGCCCGAAGCCATCGACGCGATCCTGGGTCGATTCCTGGGTAGATCCGCTCTCCGAGCGGATGCCCCGGGTAGATCAGCTCTCCGAGCCGATTCGACTTCCAACCCGGCAATGGACGGCGCGGAGCGTTCCGACATCGGCTCGGAGAGCCGATCTACCCACCGATCTACGCTGGTCGCCGCCGACATTGGCGCCGGCACCGGCATCATGACCCGTCCGCTCGCCGAGCGCGGCGTCCGCGTCCACGCCATCGAGCCCAACACCGCCATGCGCACCGCCGGCGAGCGCTTTCTCGCCGACGGGTGGGACCGGCTTCCAGCCGGTCGCGAACAAGGCTCTGGAGAAATCATCTGGCACGACGCCACCGCCGAGGCCACCGCACTTCCCAACGCCTCGATCGACCTCGTTGTCTGCGCCCAGAGCTATCACTGGTTCGAGCCCACCCGCGCCTGCGCCGAGTTCGTCCGCATCCTCAAACGCCCCGGCCGCCTCGCCCTCATCTGGAACGACGGCGACGAGTCCACGCCCGTCGCCCGGCGCTACTACGACCTCGTCCGCGCCGCCTCGACCGAGGGTACGACCGCCCACCAGGACGCGGCCCACGCCCCGACCGTCGCGGCCCCCTTCACCGACCTCCGCGAGCAACACTTCCGACACGTCCACGAGCTGGATCTCGACGGCCTGATCCGGCGTGCCATGAGCGCGAGCTATGTCCCGAAGGCCGGCCCCGCAGCGGAGCGTCTGATCGAGGGCCTGCGCGAGCTGCACGCGGAGCACGCCGATGCGGTCGGTCGAGTTGGATTCGTCTACGACGTC
Organism: Phycisphaerales bacterium; assembly: GCA_029260315.1. Taxonomy (GTDB): domain Bacteria; phylum Planctomycetota; class Phycisphaerae; order Phycisphaerales; family UBA1924; genus S146-42. The sequence continues at coordinate 23,961 of JAJDDM010000157.1, forward strand.
TGGCTCTGGACGGCGGACATTTGACCGCCCGCGACCGTCTACGCTCCACGCCATGCACCAGTCCCTCCAACGCGATATCCAATGGCTCAACGCCCTTCTCGACCAGGTCGAAGCCGCGCCCGCCGAAATCGAGCACGTCCGCCAGGCCGCCTCGGCGATCATCCACAGCCCGCCCGCCGACCGCCCGCTCGAGCACGTCGATGAGGACTCGATCCAGCGGCTCCTAAAACACCTGACGATCAGGTTTCACCTGCGCAACAAGGCCGAGCAGGTGCATATCGCCCGCGTCAATCGCGCCCGTGAGTGCGACGCGAGCGCCGCCCGCCCCGAGTCGATCCGCGAGGCGATCCAGACCCTCGCCGAGGGGCGTTCGTTCGACGAGGTGCTCGGAATCGTCTCGCGTCTGGACATTCAGCCGACGCTCACTGCCCACCCGACCGAGACCCGTCGCCGGTCGATCCTGCTCAAGCAGCGTCAGATCGGCGCGTGCCTGAACGAGCTCGATCGCGATCGCCGCACGCCCCTGGAGAACGCCCGCAACGAGAGCACCGCCCGCCAGACGCTGAGTCTGCTGCTCGCCAGCGACGAGATCCGGGCTCAGCGCCTCACCGTGCTCGACGAGGTCCGCAACGGCCTGCATCATCTGGAGGGCGTGATCTGGCACGCCGTGCCGTTGATCCATCGCGACATCGCCGACGCGATGGAGGAGGCCTTCGATCGGCGACCCGACCTGCCCGCGCTGCTGCGCTACCGCACCTGGATCGGCGGCGACCGCGACGGCAACCCGTTCGTCACCGCCGACGCCACCCGCCAGACGCTCGACATGCTCTTGCAATCGGCCAGGACGCTCTGGGCCGACGATCTCGAACGCCTCCGCCGAGAACTCTCCATCTCCGAGCGCCGCGTCGACGTCGGCGACGAGCTTCGAACCGACGTCGCCCGGGAGAACAAGCAACGAACCCTGCCCGAGAGCGCCCTGCACCACCTCGAGCGCGAACCCCTGCGGATCAAGCTCCTGCACATGCGAGAGCGCGTCCGCGCGGACGACTCATACACGGCCACAGCCCTCATTGCCGATCTCGAACTCCTCCAAAGAGCCCTCCATCACGCCGAACTCGACGAGGTTGCCCAACGCGGGACCATCGCCGACATGCTTGTCCGCGCCCGAGCCTTCGGCCTGCACATGGCCGCCCTCGACATCCGCCAGCATAGCCGCGTCCACTCGAAGGCGGTGGGGGAGATGCTCCGCCTCGCCGGCACGAACGACGATTACGAATCCCTCGACGAGCCCGCCCGCCTTGATCTCCTGCACCGCGAGCTGGCCTTCGATCGCCCGCTGCTCTCGCCCGGGGCGAAGATCACCGACGACACCGCCGAGCTGCTCGCCGTCTTCCGCCTGATCGCCGAGACCGTGCGCGAGCGCTCCGAGGCCATCGGCTCGTACATCATCAGCATGACCCACGAGTGCTCGCACCTGCTCGAGATCCTCGTGCTCATGCGCGAGGTCGGCCTCTGGCGACGCGTCGGCGACACAATCGAGAGCGATCTGGACATCGCGCCGCTCTTCGAGACCGTGGACGACCTCGAACGATCTTCGTCCCTCATGCGAGAACTCTTCAACGATCCCATCTACTCCCGCCACCTCGCCGCGCGAGACAACCTCCAGGAGATCATGCTCGGCTACTCCGACAGCAACAAGGACGGCGGCTACTGGATGGCCAACTGGCGCCTCCACGTCGCCCAGGGCGATCTCGCAAAGGCCTGCCACGACGCCGGCGTCGAGCTGCGCTTCTTCCACGGCCGAGGCGGCACCGTCGCCCGCGGCGGGGGGCGCGCTCACCGCGCCATCCTCGCCGCCCCGCCCCACGCACGCTCCGGGCGCCTCCGCTTCACCGAGCAGGGCGAGGTCATCACCTTCCGCTACGCCCACAAGGCCCTCGCCCGCCGACACCTGGAGCAGATCGTCAACGCCGCGATGCTCGCCGCGGGCGGCGCGGCAGACGACAACCAAACGGACGATCTCGCCCATCTCGCCTCGCTCATGAACGAGCTGAGCGCCGCGTCGATGCGGGCGTACCGCGATCTCGTCGAGGCCCCGGGCTTCTGGGACTGGTTCCTCGCCTCCTCGCCCGTGCTGCACATCGGCGAGCTGCCCATCGCCTCGCGCCCCGTCTCACGCTCCGGCAAGGGCGTCACATTCGAAACCATCCGCGCCATCCCCTGGGTCTTCTCCTGGACCCAGATGCGCGCAAACGTCCCCGGCTGGTTCGGCCTCGGAAACGCCTTCGACCGGCTCGTTCTCAACAACTCCGCGGCACTCGACCTCTGCCGACGCGCCTACGCCGCCGGCGGCTACTTCAAGACATTCATCGACAACGCCCAGCAGGAGATGGCCCGCGCCCGCCTGCCGATCGCCCGCGCCTATGACCTCGCCGACACTCCGGCCATGCACCGGGCGATCGAGCACGAGTTCGACCTCGCGACGCGAGCCATCCTCGAGATCACGGGCCAAACAAAGCTCCTCGACAACAACCCGGTCATCCAGGAGTCTATTCAGCAGCGCAACCCCGACACCGACCTCATCAACGCTCTTCAGGTCGAGCTCCTGCACCGCTGCCGCGACGCGAAGAATGACGAAGAGAACCGGCGACTGCAATCGCTCGTGCTGCTCAGCGTCAACGGCCTCGCCGCGGCGATGCAGAGCACGGGCTAACGAGATAAAGTTTCGCTCACCGATCCGCGAGCCATGTAGTGTGACCAATGCCGCAAGACGCCGCTCCAAAGACCATCGTCCAACGCACCGACGCCCTCGCCACCCGCATCGCCCTGGCGGGCGTCGCCGTCGTCCTCCTCCTCGCCTTCAGCTCCGGCCTCGACTGGCCCGGTCGCTACGCGGCGGATACGCTCTCATTCCTCACCTTCCTCGCCACCATCGCCGCCGCCGTCACCATCTCCTGGCGCATCCGCAAACGCACCCGCACCGTGCTCAAGGAGACCCGCGCCCGCGCCTGCCGATTCTGCCTCTACGACCTGCGCGCCAGCCCGCCCGCCGGCCCCTGCCCCGAGTGCGGCGAGATTTACGATCTCAAACGAACCATCGCCCACTGGCGCGAGGCATACCCGGATCTCCCGTTCACGTCTACCGATCGACAACCGCTCACCGGCTCCGGTTCGTTCGAGAGATTCCGATAGCGCATCGACATCTCAGGTCCGCCCGTCAGGAAGGGCGTCTACCGCTTCTTCTCACTCTCCAAGCCTCAGTGCATCGACAGCGCATGCCATCGCGAATGCGCACATTCAAACAGAAGGCGCTACCCAACCAACTCTCCATGGAGACTCAACCGATCCGCTCGCTCGATCCGCACCGCCAGAATCCGCCCAACCAGATCGTCCGGGCTCGCCCCCTCCGGCGTGTCGAAGAACACGATCAGATCGCCGTCGGTCCGCCCGGTGAGCTGCGGGCGCGTAGGCGTATCGGCTGTCCGCACGGGCGGGACGCCCGTGCCACCGTTCGATGCACTTCCGCTCGCCGCCGACGGCGCACTCACCGTCAACGACACCGCGTTCTGTTTGCGAATCTCGCTCTTGCTCATCCCCTGAGACTTCAGTGTCCGTTTACTCAACCCCTCCACGAACACATCAAACGTCCGCCCGACCTGCTCGCGGCTGATCGCATCGGAGATATCCGCCTGCACCGCCAGAAGCTCGTTGTTCCGCCGACGCTTCACCGCCTCCGGCACGTCATCGGGAATCCGATCGAACGCCACCGTCCCCGGCCGCGGCGAGTACTTGAAAATGAAGCAGTTCTTGTACCGCGCCCGCTTGACCAGATCGACCGTCTTCTCAAAGTCCGCGTCGCTCTCGCCCGGAAACCCGACGATGATGTCGCCCGAGACCATCAGCGGCCGCCCCTTCTCAGGCTCATCCAGAAACGCCCGCGCCCGATCCAGAAACTCGATGTACTCGCTTACCGTATACCCGCGATTCATCCGCTTGAGCATCGAATCCGATCCCGACTGCCCCGGCACATGCAGATACCGGCAGATCCGCGGGCAATCGCGCATGACTTCCAGGACGTCATCGCCGAAGTCCCGCGGATAGCTCGTCACGAACCGCAGCCGCTCGATCCCCGGGACCCGCTCGTGGATCTGATACAGCAGATCCGCGAACGTCGTCACGTTCTCGCCCGCCAGCGCGTCGCGATGGTGGCTGCCCTTGTACGTCCTGCCCTTCTGCGGCTGCACAACGCCGTTGACCTCCTGCGCCGCATCGTGCTCGAATCTGTAGTGGTTCACGGTCTGGCCCAGCAGCGTGACCTCCTTCACGCCCGCATCGGCCAGCCTCTTGCACTCATCCAGAACATGCCTCGGCGGGCGATGCACCTCCGCTCCGCGCGTGAACGGTACCACGCAGTATGTACAGAACTTATTGCACCCGCGAGTGATCCGCACATACGCGCTGCCATTGTGGTCGCTCGGGCTGATCGTCCGCGACAGATCCAGCATCTCCAGATCATCGTTCGCCGCCGCCAGCGTCGAGCTCCGCCGCGACGTGTTGCCCTGCAGCGCGACCCGGGTAGATCGGCTCTCCCAGCCGATGCGCACCTGCGTAGTAAGGCACTACCAGCCCCTTCGGTACCCG
>JAJDDM010000158.1 GCA_029260315.1 Phycisphaerales bacterium
CCTCGACCGGCCGGTCTACACCCAGGTCGAGAATTTCATGCGGCGAACCGTCCGGCAGCCAGTAGACGCCTCGTTGATCGGTGACCAAGGCCCAGGCATCGGCCTCGCGCACCGCCGCCTTGCCCGCCGGCACGGCGGGCGGCGCCTCCGCCGTGGCGAATGCCGGGATCAAGTACTCGTCCGGCTCAAGCGGGCTCGGGTCGGCGGCGGACGGGCCGAGGTATTCCTTGGTGACCGGGTGGTAGTTATGGATCGTTAAAGGCATGGGTCGTCCTCAAAATTTGATGGCGAGCATCCAGGCGATGTTGCGCGGCCGGGCCTCGCTACCGCCCTCGGTACCGGTGGTCGCCCCGGCCGTGCTTAGCCAGGCTCCGCCGCTACCGGATGGCACGAAGCCGCCGACTAGTGAGGCGGATAGGGTGTAGCTGTGGGCGTGGCTCCTGTTCTGATCGGCCTGTGATGTGCCGATCGCGCGCCCGGAATCGACGCCGCGCGCGTCGTCCCAAGCGCGTAGAAATTCACCGCGCGCGTCGGGCAGGCGGAACGTCGTCGCCAGATCGCCGTCCGAAAACGCGCCCCAATTTGTTGCCGACCAGACGGCTTCAGTAACCAGGTTGCCGCTGGCCTGGGCGTAGGCCCAGAGGTTCGCGTAGGTGACCCGGTTCAACAGCGCGCCGTTGACCTTGAGGAAACCGGTCGGCAGGGTCGTGCCGGGAACCCAAATCGGCGTTCCGACGGGCACCGCTGCGTTCACGACCAGGGTTTGGATAGCCGCCAGAAGCTGCGCGCGGTTGGCCTTGTCCAGCGCCGCGCCGGTGCCGACGATCACGTTCGCCAACTCTTCCTGAATCATATTCAGGTATTCGTCCTCGACCACGGTCGCGGGCACGGCGAGGGATGGATCGCCCTTGGTGAAGTAGCTATCCGGGTTCGGGCCGGCGGCGGTCGACGCCGGCAAAACGGCTGCCGCGCTAGCGCTATCTATCCGGTACATCGGGCCTCCATCATGAGTAAAAGAACTCGATTTCGGTGTGCGCCGGCTTGAGCCGCCTCAGGACGCACTCCAGGATCTCGTTGCCCCAATCGCGCAGCGGCTCGCCGGCGGCGCTGATGCCGGCGGCGAAGCTCGTGATGGTGAACTCGGCCGCGTTCACGCGCCACACGGGCCGCCACGCTTCGCTACCGGCCGCGTCGCCGGCGGCGCTATGACCGGCCAAGAAGGGGCCGAGTTCCGTGATCGTGATCGCAAAGCCCAGCGCGGCGGCAACGTCGATAAAGTATTGGCGCGAAGCCCCGCCCAAGGCCGTCAACTTCGCGACCAGGGCCGCGCGGCGCTCCTGCAGCGTGTCGGGCTGCACCGTGCAGGTATCGGGCAGGCCGGCCACGCGCTCCCAATCCGGAAGCAACTCCAGCGTGGTCCGCGGATCGGCTTCCTCGATCAGAACCTGCGCGCGCGCGTCGACGCGGGCCAGCTCCTCGGCTAGGCCGGCGAGAAACTTGGTCAAGGTGGCGTCTTCTTCGCGTGGCCAGGCCGGCCCTTGCGGCAAGAGCGCTTGAAGTTGCGCGCGGTAGTCGGCGGCGGTCAGACCCATGTGATGACCCCCATGGTGGCAATCTCACCGGCGGCGCGAACGTCGTTCGCGGCCGGGACCGTGAGAACATGGTCGGTCTCGCCGGCGGCGATCGAGACCGCCTCGCGCATGTGCGAGAGCAGGATCGTGCCGCCCGGCGCGGCCTCGCGCAGGATGAGGTCGGTAAGTTCCGCCAGCACAGCGGCCTGGGCCTCGGCCGTGTTCGGGGTGAGCTGGATGGTAAAGGCAAGTGGCACCGCGACCGGGGCGACCACGGTGACGGCGGCGGTCACAGGCCGGCGCGCGTCGATGTAGGCCTGCAGCTCCGCGACCTTGGGCGCGTCGGGAATAATGGAAACCGCGTGGTTGTCGACCACGAAGCGCACCGTCACCGTGCCCAGGCCCAACTCGTTCGGGAACACCCAGGCGCGCGTGACCTCCGCGACTTCCAAGGCCCAAGCGATGTAGTCGAAGTCCGCACCGCCGTGGGGGGCCTGGCGGATACGCGCGAGCAGGCGCGCGAGCAGATCCGCGTCGCTTTCCGTGTCGCCACCGCCGCTCAATCCGCCGGCCGCGACCGTGGCGGTGGCGGCGACGCCCTGAATCGTTGTCGAGAGATCGAGCAGGCTCGCCGCCGCCGTGTCGCCCGCCTTGCCAGGCTCGCTCGCGGTCACAGCGGCCGCGGCCGTTCCGGCGACGATGGCGACTTGGGCGTCGGTGGTAAAGGCGACGCCGTCGGATCGGGTGACTTCGCTTCCGGCCGGAATGATGCTGGTATCCACGCCGGTGAAGGTGACGCTGCCGGCGGCGAAGGTGGCCGCCTTGCGCGCGATAGTATAAACGCCGGCGTGACGCACCAAGAACTCCGCCTCGGCGGTATCGACGATTACCTGCTTGGCGATGAAGTCGAGATAACCGTAGAGGCCGAGGCCAGCGGCGGCGGCGGCGGCGGCGAGCACGTTGAGGTTTGAGCGGCGCAGGCGCGCGTCGGCGCCGGGCAGTCCGGCCTCGATGTCGGCGAGAGTGCGCTCTTGGAGTTGGGTGAGCGTCGGTCTTGCGAAGGGCATCTCAAGTGCCTCCCAGGGCCGTCTCGAAGCGCTGGCGGAATTCGGTTCCTTCGTTGAGCGCGATCTCGATCGTCATGCCCAGCAACCCGGTTCTGACCCATTCGGCCGCCACTTCGACGCGCGACGCCACGCCGTCCTCGATCAGCCAGGCCAAGGCTTCGCGCGCATATTCGCGGGCGCGGTTCAGGGTCTCCGTGGTCTGCTTCTCGCGCTTCAGGAGCCAGAGGCGCGAGCCGATCCGGTCGCCTTCGTTCTGGGCTAAGGCATCGCCCCACCAACCGCGCCGGTCGGTCTCGCCGGCGGGCAGCTCGTCGTCCGGCTCCGCGCGCCGGTCGGTAAAGAGCGAGATGACAACCGCGGTCTCGATGCTGTCGTCATCGCGGAGCAAGCGATCATCGAGTGCCAGGTCGCCGACGAATTGCCGGGTGTCGAAGAGCGTGGCGAGATCGGTCATGGCGTGGATATCCCCGCGCAGCGAACCTTGTCCGAGCCCTCGACGATCGGATGCAGGCCGGCGGAGGACCCCGAGCCGACATTCACCTTGTCGCCGATGCGCGCGATGCGCGCGCCGCCTTCCGCGCCCAGGTGTACGTCGTCGGACTTGATCACGACCTTGGGTGCCTCGACCTCGATACGGTCGCGGTACAGCACGATCTTCTGGCCCAAGTCGTCGTAGACCGCGACCTCGCCCTCGGCCAGCGCCTTGAGCCGGTAGCGCCGGTCATCGACGGCGATGACAAGCGGATGGTCGCGATGTCCTAAGACGTGAACCACGACCGCTTCCGCGCCAGGATGCGGGTGGGCGGTTAAGCCGTAGTTCTGAACTCGCTCGGCCCGCGCCCGCGCTTCTCCGGCAAGCAAGGAGACCTGCAGCTCCTGCATCATGGGCGTGTCGTCGATCAGGCGCACCACGCCGCGCGCGACCATCGTTTCAATGCGGCGTTTCAGGGGTGCGACGATCTTGCCGATGGCGCGCCTCATCACGGCCAACCAAGGCCCTTGTCGGGCTTCTCTTCGATCTCGATCAACTCGAAGGCTTGGCGGCGCGCCAGGGTCAGGATGGCGCGGCTTCCGCCTTGGCCCGAGAGCGTATACTGGACGCCGGTGATCAGCATGCGGGCGTCGATACCAAGCGATGGCGAGGTGACCGGCACCTCGGTGTTAGGCCGCCACAGCTTTCCGGCGCCGTCCCGCCAACCCTGCACGGTTATGTCGGCGCGCCGGGCGCGCGCCGCGCGCACCCGCGCCTCCCACTTGGCCCGTTCCGTCAGTTGCGCGGCGTCGCCAGGGGCCTCGGCGGCGATGACCAACGGCCGATGCCGGTGCACACCGGGGTCGCTTGCTTTGCCTTGGGGTTCCGACACCGAAGCGCCCCAGCCCAGATCGCTGCCGGTGGCCTGGCCCTTGACCGTGTAGGCCGAGTAGCGGTCGAGCAGGCTGTAGGTCCCGCGCGCGGATAGAATGTTCTCGCCTTCGATCAGCGCGGTCGCCGCGCCCTCGGCCCCCGAGTTGGTCAGAGCCAAGCCGCCAAGGCCGTCGGATATAGGCAGAACCGCGCGCTGCCGGCAGGCCCGCTCGATCGCCTCGTAGGCGGTCTCGCCTTGCTCGATGGCGAATTTCTTGAAGGGCCGGCCAAGGTCGGTTGCGACGGTGACTTGGATGCCGAAGGGCTGGGCCAGGTCCGCGACGATCCTGGCCAGCAAGACGTTGATCCACTCGCCGCCGGCGCGCTCGGCCGAGCAGTCGACCAAGTCCCCGGTCGCGTCGCGGCCGCGCAAGGATACCGAGTGCGAGTCGCCCTCGATTGCAGGCGATACCTCGTCCACATAGCCGGTGATGACCGTGTCGCCGCCCAGCGCCAAGGAGCAAGCGTCGCCAAGCGCGATCGCGCGCGCGGCCTGCTGCCCCGGCCAACGCTCGGTCACGCCGATCTCGAAGGCTCCGGCAATGGTCTCGATCGAGCGGCGCGCGGTGACTTGGGTCCAGCCGCCATGGACCGCGCCGCCGACCGTGAGCGTGACGTCATCGGCCATGGTGCAGCACCTCGATCGCGCGCCCGCCCGGCACGAAGCCCGGATGACGCACCCGGTTCCGCGCCACGAGATCCTCGGCCTGGGCGATTACCGCCGTGGGATCGTCGCCGGCGAGGCCGTGCGCCAGCGCCAGCGCCGGCAGGGTCGCGGTTGGCGTAAGCGTGATCACGCCGTCGAGGGCCGCGCCGCGCGCCGTCAGGTCGCGCACAACGGCCGCCAGGAGATCCTTCAGAACAGCGAACACGGCATCGTCGCCGGCGTCGCCAGCGGCCAGGATTTGATCGTCCAGGCGGTCGGCCAGATCGTCGCGCAAGGCAAGCGCATCGTTGCGCGACTCGAATTCCAGACCGGCCGAGGCCCTTGCCGCCTCGATCGTGGCGGCGCGCTGCACCAGGGCCGTTAAGGCCTGGCGGTTGGAGGATTGCACAGACCGGTTCGCCGTGCCGGCCGGAACCGAGGCTAAGCTGTTACCGAAGATTGAGAGGTCGCCCAGGGCGCGCACCGCCGGCAGGGGATCGGCCCCCAGGCTCGCGAGCGAGCGGACCATGCCGGTGATTTTCGATGACAGGGTGGCCGGCGTCAGCACCAGGTTATTCGCGTTCGCGCGCAATCCCGCCAGGTCCTTGGTGAAGGCCGGCGCGGCCTCCGGCAGGGCGACCAAGCGCCGGGCGAGGCCTTCGATGTCGTCGCTGGCCTGTGTGACCAGGCCGCTCGCCGCCTCCAGGATGAAGGCGGGTTTCTTGCCGGTGTCGAAAGTCTGCTCGAACACCTGCTCGGCCGCCGCGATAGAGGTATCCGCCTGGGTCCGGGTGAGGGCGCGTGTGTCGGCGCGGGCCTGGGGAAAGCGGTTGTCGCCGGCTTGGACGAAGGTGATGGAAAAGCTCGCGTAGCGGCCCTGGTCCTTGTCCTCGCGCATCGAGTAGCGGTTGCCGACCAAGGAGACAGTGATCGAGCCGAGGTATGGATGCACGAGCGTGGCCGGCCCCTTCGCCTCCAGCGCCTCCAGGAGGCGATCGCGCGCGGCCATGTAATCGTCACCCAGCACATAAGCCTCGACGCGGTACTGGCGCGTCATGCGCCCCAGATCCTCGGCAAAGGGCTCGTCGCGGCCGGGGTACTCGTGCAGCTCCCCGCGACGGCCGCCGCCGATGTCGTGGCCCTTGATGAAGAAGGGCACGCCCCGGAACGAGGCCGGGCGAAGTTGATCGCGCCAGGTCATGCCGCTAGGCTCCCTGGATGATAAAACGATTCGCGATTGTGCTTGCGGCTGCGCTGGGCTTGGCCGGGTGCGGGGAGCCGGAGGCGGCGCGCATCGTTGTGCGCGGCGAGATTAGCGAAGATCAAGCGGCTGTCGTCGGTGAAGCCATCGCGGCTTTCGAGCGTGCCTGTCCCGATCTTGTGGAACGCTACTGGGGCGACGTTGAGAGCGCCGAGGCCGTCGTATGGGGGCCGGAGGTGGTCAAGGATTTGCTCGAAATCGACTACCGTTGGGAGCAATGGGGTTGGACCAGATGGATCGAGATCAACGTCAAGATCGTCGATGATCCTAAAATCATTCCTGGGCGACACCGTGCTCAAGGACACACGCTTTACTACTTTCTCGGCGGCGGCCGGCGCCCGGGTGTCGACGGCAAGAAGACGCAGTCCCAGGTTCTTTGCCCCATGCCTGACGGCCAGGGCTCCGACGTCTTGAAACCGGCCCCGGGCCTGGCAGTCGTCGATCAATTGGGCTGATCGCTTCATCACGGCCCTACCATTGCCATGCCGACATCGACATCGAGGTCCACGCCGACGCTCGATTCGACGGAGCGCACGCGCGTACCGGGCGGCGCGTTCTGCAGCTCAACGACCGCGCGGACTTCGGCCGGCTCGGGCTGCGCGCCCCCGCCGTCCCGTTCGGTAATCAACCGGGCGATTGTCTCGGCCAGATTCTCGCCGCCGAAGCTGCCCAAGGCGGCCCCGATGATCCCGCCTATGGCGGTGCCTATTATCGGGACGAAGGACCCGAGCGCCGCCCCCGCCGCCGCACCGCTAATGCCGCCCGCAAGGCCGCCCGCCGCGCGGCTCGTTCCTTGTATCTTCTGCGCACTGCTTAGGCTGCTGTCGGCCAGGGTCGATCCGACATCGAACAATGACATCAGGGCCAGCAGCGGCGCGGAGCCCCGCAGGCCGAGACGCGCGGCGCCGCCGGCACGCGCCAACCGGGAAACACCGGCGCCAGCGCCTTTGCCCGCGAAGCGGCCGATGACGGATTTGCTGCCCCGGCCGCCGCGCCCCGTGCCGCCGCCGGCACCCGCGCCGCCGCCAAATCCCCCCGGCCAGTTGGTTACGAAGACGGGCGTTGCTCCCGCGCCGGCGCCGCCGAGGCCCGGCAGCAACCCACCCGAACCGCCCGCGCCCTTACCGAAGAGCTTGCGCGCGCCGAAACCGATTGCCTTGCCGACGCCCAGCTTGCGTGCGAGCAGCAATCCCCCGAAACCGATGCCGACGTTCTTGGCCGTGTCCAATAGGTCCTGCAGGCGGCCCGGCTCGATGCTGTTCAGCGAATCGGCCAAGTCCCGGATTGGCGCCGCAAGGTTACTGTCCCCGAACTGAGCCCACGCGGTCGAGAGGTTCTGGACCGCACCGGCCATGTCGTCCGCAGCTCTTTGGCTGTCCGTTAAGACCTGAGTTCCGTCGCCCTGAATTGACAGGAACCTATCCAGAGACTCTATGGCACCACTCTGCTTGAACTCAGTTATAGCGGCGTTGAAGGCGCGCATAGCCTCGGCATCGAAGACCTGAGATATTTTCAAGGTGTCGCCGCCGGTCTTGGCTATGATTTCGGACATGATCTCGTTGATGGCGCGCATCTTGTCCGGTTGGTCCGGCTCGAATATCCGAATGCCGCCGCTCTGAAGAAGCTTGACCTTGTCGGCGTCCTGTAGGGTACGAAGCACCGCTTCAAAGGCAGTCGTCGCCTGCTCGGCCGTTCCTGTCCCTTGACGGATCACTTGAATCACCGCGCCAATCTCCCGCACGGCCGTCTGGCCTTGGCGGCCGGTCGCGGCGTAGGCGGAAGCCAATCGCTCGCCCTGTCCGGCCAAGTTGCCGAGCGTGAAGGCCCCCTCCTTCCCCTGCGTTGCAAGCGTGTCGAGCGCGGCGGCGACCTCGCCGTTTGTGGTAAGCCCGAATTTCCTTAACTCGGCGGTTAGCGCGCCGATCTCGGCGCCGCTGCCCCCAGTCGCCTGAATGGCGAGGGCTAGATTGCGCAGGTTCTCCTCGGCGAAGTCTAGATCGCCGGTTTTCTCAACGATGGTTTCAACCGCCGAGGTCAGCTCGCTCGCGTCGATGCGGATGTCACCTTGCTGCGAGACCTCGAAGATTCGGCGTTTGAGCCCTTCGAGCTTTTCTCCGGTGATGTCGGCCTGGATACCCAGGCGCGTGAAGCGGCGTTGAAGAGATACTGTTGAACGTATCGTCCCCACGACGGCAGCGCCGGTCGCGAGCGCGACGTAGCGATTGCCCAGACGGTCGATGCCACGCCCCAGAGCGGCGGAGCCACGCTGAAGGCGGCTCAGGCTGCGCCGGCCGTCACGGGAGAAGCGGTCCAAACTCCTGGCAAAATCGCGCGAGTTTTGGGGAAGGTTCCCCCCAAGATTGACCAACAAGCGTGTGGTTAGGTCACCCATCGCCCGGTATCGCCTTCAAGTAACGCACCGCTTGGGAAAGCGGCAGATCAAGTAATTCGCGCAGGGTCCAGCCCGTGCGCGCCGCCATCAGGACGATCGCGCGCTCAACCGTTGCCCGATGGCGGATCGTCTCGCCCCCGCTCGGATGCCGCCTTGGACGTGGCTACCTCCAGCTTGTCCGCATGGTCCTGCAGGATGCCGAGGTCCTCTTGGCTGAGGCTCTTCAGCATCTTCAAGGTAACGACGCCGTCATAACCGCCGATGCGCGCGATCTGGCGCCGAAGGACATGCGGCCCGGCCAGTCCGGGACTGGCAACCAGGACATGGCCGCGCGCCGTCTCCATCAGGCGTTCGGCCTCGACAGTGCTGTCGATAATGTCGCCGGCAGTCGCCTCGCGCAGGACAAAGTCCGTGTGGACGTCCTCGCCGATCTTGAGTCCATGCGTGAGCTTGCCTTTGACCTCGCTCACGCCGCCACCTCTTCGCCGCTAAGACCCTCGAAGCGGACGCTGCCGAGGGAGCCGCCCTCCGGGTTGCGCTCCACGTCACCCACCTGAAAGGCGTTGCGCAGAAGAAGGCTGCGGCCGTCGGCAAGCTCGGCTGTGATTGTCGCGTCATTTACCGCGCTGATCATGCTGAGCGGGAACTCCGCGCGCTCGGTCAGGTCGCACTGGATGAAGGGTGCGACCGGCTTCTCGGTGTAGCCGTGCACCCCGTCGGTGCCGGTCACGGTCTCGCGCGTGACTGTCTGGCCGACATTGCTGGTGATGTTCCCCAGGACCGAGAGCTGCTCGCCGTCGATCTTGAGGAAGACCCGGCCGCCTAGCGGTTTGGCCATGGGTTAAATCTCCTTGTTTACAGTCTGAACTGGACTTGCGCCGCGAAGACGCGGAACTGGTTGATGATGTCGGGCGGGATGAGCGCGTTGACCCGGTTCGGATCGTTGGCGTCACGCTCGACGATCAAGTCGGTCTTGAATTGGTCGATATTCTCGGCCAGGCCCGCCACCTCCCACTGGCGGAACAGGGCGATCAGTTCCGCGCGGATCACGCGCGGCGTGACGATCGACTGACCCGGCCCGAAGGCGGTGCCGTCGTTGGCAAGCTTGTGACGCGGAAACTTGAGCGCGATCGCCAGGCGCACGGAGATGCGCAGGAAGGCCAGCGTCAGCTTGGTGTTGAGGTCCAGGTAGGAGGCATCGGGCGCGCCGCCAGGATTGGTCTGGTAGGTGGTGATCGCCCGCTCGATCCGGACCAAACCGCCGGAGTCCACCGTGAAGGTCGAGATCCCATCGTGCAAATGGATGTCGCGCTCGGCCCGGTCGAAGCGGTCGGCCTCGGCCGGCGCCAGGACGCCGGTTAGCTCCAAGGTCTGGAACGGGCGCGCGGGATCGTTGTTGCCGTGGAAGGCGGCCACACCGCCAAGCGCGGCGGCCCAGGCCCAGGGCGGCGTGGGCGAGGACTGCGCGCCGATGATGCTGAGATGTTCGGAGTTGCGGGCGTTGCCGAGCGTCGAGAGCGCGGAGAGCGTACCGCGCGCGGCCGCGTAGGCATGGCCCTCGATCTGGGTCAGGGGACCCCAACGCGCCGCGAGGTCGGCCTCGATAGCGGTGAGATTGGCGGCGTCGGTATAGGGCAGAATCCAGGAATGGTACTGCGTGTCGGCGATCGCGGCGATGACGGTGGCAACGTCCGGGTTTCCCGTGCCGCCGACCATGGCAACGAAGGTGGCGGTCAAGCCCTTGGGCAAGTCCTCGCCCTGGAAATAGTTGACCCGAAGATCGATGTCGTTGCCGGCCTCGCCCTTGTGGCGCGCCGTCAGATTGACCTTGGTGTTATCGACGCCATCGACCGCGGCGGTGACCGGCAGATCGGTAACGGCAACGATGGCGGCGGCAACGTTGGTCGCGGTGGTCGCGCTCGCCTCGCCGGAGGCCACCGCCGCCTGGATGCGGACGCCGGCGATGTAAAGGTTAAGCGTGCCGGCCGCCGTGACGACGCCGCCGAACTTGACGCTGCCCACGGCCGCCACGCCGGCGCCGTTATCGTCGAGCGCAATGGCCCAGGTTTCGGTCCAGCGGTTTGCCTTGCGCAGGGCGTTGATCATGAGCGAGAGCATGGAGCCACGTCCGAAAGACACCTCCGCCTGCTCGGCCGAGGTGATCATCGTCGGGATCGCCTCGGCAACCGTGCCGGCGGCCAGGCGCTGCCCGATCACGAGGATCTTATGCTTGATCGTGGGCAGACCGCCGAGCGCGCGCGAGGAGTCGAACTCGATGAACTGGCCGGGCGTGCGGATCTCGACCGGGATCTGATTGAAGCTGATCGCCATGGATTAGGACTCCTGCTTCGCGAGCGTTTTAGACGCCTTGGGCTTGGATGCGCGCACCACTTCGCCGGCCTTGAGGCGGCGGCGCCAATAGGTGCTGAGCGGCTTTTCCTCGCCCTCGGCGGCCAGCGGTCGCCGCGTGAGCGGATCGCGCACGATCGCATCCGGGTCTGTGGGCTTGAGGTAAACGAGGTCCTCCATAGTCAGGCTCCTGGTCCTGTAAGGGTTGTGTCGTCACTGGCATCGGCCTGGGCGTCCGGAAGCGTCGGCCCGACGTTACCGTGAGGTGGAATGTCCCAATCGGAATGGAAGTGGGTGAAGTCGGCCGCGTTGTCGCCAACGCCCAGGTCCACGCCGGCGGCGGGCGCGCCGTCTTCGTAGGCCGTGTGAAATGTCTGCGCGAAGACAGAGAGCTTGCGCTGGCGAACCTCGCCGTTGAAAAGTGGATCGGTCGCGCCGGGCTCGATGGCTTGGATCTCAAGCCCCAGGTCTTGCCCCACGAAGATCGCGCGCAGGTCCTGGACCATCTGGTAGCTACCGACCTTGTCGCCTGCGCCCTTGCGCGTTGTCTCCTCGTTGCGCAGGGATCGCGCGGCGACCAGCACGTAGAAGATCGGACGATGTAAAAAGGTGTTCTGTCCTCGATGCTCGGGCCGGGGCTCACCGCCATAGACAATCCAGGCGGCGGGGTAGTTCTTGACCACCTCCTTAATGCCGTCCTCGTCGAGCTGGCCGCCATAACTCGTCACGGTACCCAGCTTGTAGCCGAGCTTGCCGGAGTCGCTGGCGTCCTGCAGGCGCGCGATCATGGCGTTCTCGATCTCGCCGATCATTGAAACGGCTCCATGATGAAGTCATCGGCGATGCGGCCGATCTCGGCATCGTCGGAGTCGTCGATACCGAGATAGGGGCGCGCCGGGATCGTCACCTGGCGGCCGCGACCGGCCTTGCCGCCGCGTTGATGGATGCCGCCATAAATCTTGTTCGTGCCGACCTCGACCTGAGTGCCGGAAGCGCGGTGGGTGATCGAATCGCGCAAGAGACCGCTGACCTGTAGGATCTTGAAACCGGCCAGACGCCGCGCCGCCGGCTTACGCAGGGCGCCCTTCTTGGTGAAGGCCTTACGCTTGCCGCCCAGGCGGTTCAACAGCGTGGCTTTAGACAGCGGCGTCCAGGCCTTGCCGTCCGGACCTTCCTCGCGCTCGAAGCGTTGCTGTGTCGAGGCGACAAGAGACGCACCGATATTGTCGAGCATCGGCGTCATGTCTTGGCCGCGCCGCGCGAGGGCCTGCAGGCGCGCGTTGGCGCGCGTGAGGTCGCGGCTCTCGACGGAGATGGCGGCGCCAGCCATGCTCAGAAGCCCTCCATCTTTTCGCGGCCGAAGAGCTTGGTCGAGGATTCGATCTGGACATTGCTGGGATCGCGCGCCGGTTGGGTGCCGGCGGCGTCGAGCACGGCCGCGCCCTTGGACACGTCACGCAGGAAGGCGATGGCCGCCTTGTAGTTGGTCTCGGCCGCCTCGGTCGCGTCCTGCACGAAAAGCCGGTAGCGCGCGATGTCGGCGGCGGTGCTCACCAAGACCGCCGGCACGCTGGCAAGCGGCAAGTCGTAGCGCGTACCGATGTAGGAATTGATCGTCTGGTCGGCATCGGCCAGCGCGCTATCGACAACAACCTGGTCGACCACGCCGTCCGCGTCCCGGTCCGCGAGATCGAGGATCTCTTGCTCGCCGAAGCGGTCGATCAGGTTCTGGAGGACGGCGTAGGTCACGGTCGATCAGTCCTCATACGAGTAGGGGCCAGCGTGGCCCGGCGGTTCGGTTTCTCCCTCACCGCCGGGCGCTCTCTGAGTTAACTTCTGGGTCCCAGCGCTTCGTCGGGCTTGGCCCTCCACGCCGGGACCTCTCTCCGGTCATCCGGGTTAGGGCTTAGCGGTGGCCTTCGTGGCCGGTGGCGCCTTGGCCTCCTTTAGCACCCTGGCGGCTTCGGCCTTGATCTGCTTGGCCTCCTTCAGCTCCTTGGCCGCTTCTGCGCGGTCGGAGGCGGCCTCAGATCGAAGGCGCGCGACCTCGGGATCGTCGCCCGCCGGCGGCGCGGTGCCTTCCTCGACCTCTTGCACAACCAGCAAGGGGTCGGCCTTGAGGACATCGACCTGCTCGGCCGTGAAGATGCCGGCCGGGTGGTCGACGGTGCCGTTGTGCTCGACGCCGCAGCGGCGGTAGCCATCGCGCTTGGCCGAAACTCGGAGTACTTTGGTCATGTGTCAGATTCTCCCGTTAGGCCAGCCAGGGCACGACGAGGAGCTTCGCGGTGCCTCGGTAGACGTTGGTGGCGCCGGCGGCGTCGCGCTCGGAATTGAGGATTTCCATGCCGGCGAATTCCAGCGATGGCGGCACGATGAGGTGGGTCGGGCGGATGCCGAGCGGGCGGCCGTAGTCGCCCTTCATGCCCAGCAATTCCTGGCGCGCGATTTTGTAGTTGGCCTTGTCGAGCGCCTGCTTGGAGCCCCAGTTCGTCTGCCAGAGGCCGTAGCCCGCGTTCACCCGCGCGTCGACGCCGTAAAGGTACTCCTTGCGCATGAAGACGTTCTCGTCGGTCGGGTTGTCGAGGCGGACGAGGTCGTAGGCGCGCCGGGTCTGCCAAATGATCGGCCTCAAGGACCGGCTGAGGTCGGCCAGGAACCAGGGCGTGCCGGCGCCGCCGTCGGTGTTGGCGACCGAGACCGGGTTGCCGTTCGCGTCCAGCACGGGGTGGTCCGTGTCGAAGAAGAACTGCCCGTCGTAGGCCAGCCCGCGCGTCGCGGCGAAGCCGTCGTTGAGCATGGGCCAGATTATCTCCTCCGGATGCGCGGCGGTATTGCGCCCCATCTCCGTGAACACGGGCGCGTAAACGCCGAACTGGTCGTCCTCGATCTCGTCGCGGCCGACCGCGACGGTCATCTCGTAGGACTCGTTCTTGATCGCGTAATCGTGCTGCTGCAGGTTCTGGATCACACGATCGCCGGCCCACTTGCGGAAACCGGGGATTTTACCGAGCCAGGCGTACTTCTCCTCGCTCGTGCCCGACGGGACCTCGGTGCGCACCAGCGCCGATTGCGGCTCGGCCTGCCCCAGACCGTTGTTGAACGCGGTCTTGAAGCCGGTGAACAGCTCGGTGAGATTACTCCGGTTCACGATCAAGCCGGAGAAGGCGAGCCCCGCGATTGAGGCGCCGTCGCCGAGCGCGAGGGTGGAAATCTGGGCTTCGGCCGGGGCGGTGGCCAGGCCGATGAAGGCCAACGCGCCGGCGAGCAGCGCGAAGGTGGAGATCGAAGTGAAGCGTTTCATGTTGGTCCTCTCGGGTTAGGCGAACTCGACCCAGACGCCCAGGGCGTCCACGTCGATCACCTTGCCGGCGATGCTGCGGGTGCCGGTGCCGTTGGTCTTGGCGACCGTTTGATCGTCGACGATGTAACAGTCGTTGCCGATATCGGCGGCGGCGATCAGGTCGCCGGCGGCGGAGTTGGCGAAGCGGAAAACGCCCTTTTTGATCCGCACGGCAATGTCGCCGTCCGCGCCGCCGGTGTTGTCGACGTTCTCCTCGGCGCGGCCCAAGGCTTTTAGCGTGGTCGCGGTGGCGCCGGGCGTGGCGAATCCGGTCGCGTTGCGGCAGGCGATCGCGCCGGCGAAGAAGACGGCATTGGCGGCGGCGCCCAGCTCGATCATGCGGCCGTCGCGTTCAGGGGTGTTGCGGTCCTTGGCTAGAGCGGTCAAAGCGCTGTCTCCTTCTTGGCTTCGGCGTCGCGGGTCTTCTTGAACTCATCCTCGGAGAGACCCATGCGATTGCAGATGGCCTTCTCGTCGGCCGTGAGACTGCCGTCGCCCGGTGGCGTCTTGCCGCCGGGCAGTTGGGCGCCGGAGGCGACGACGACGGGCTGAGCCTCGATGAAGGTCTCGAAGGCCTTGGGGTCTTTGGCCGCATAACCAAGCGCCCAATCTCGCTGCCCCGGCGTCAGCTTGCCGCTCGCGATCGCTTTATCGACCGCGGCGGTCGCGGCGTCGGATGTGGTTTTGGCCTCGATCTTATCGAGACGTTCGGCCAGCTCGTCGCGATCGCCGGCGCGCGCGGCGCTGGCCACCGCCTTGGCGGCGGCGATCTCGATGTCTTCCGCCTTGGCGTCTTCCGCCAGGCCGAGCGCCTTGGCGACCGAAGCCAGGGCCACGCCGTTATCGGCGCCCTCGGCACTCTCGACGGCGGTGGCGATCGCCGAGCACACCGCCTTCTGGTCCGCGTCCTCGGCCAAGCCGAGGAGCTCTCGTAGTTTCTTTAGAAGTTCGTCCATCTGGGCCTCTTGGTTTTCGGCCGCGCGGTTCGCGACGGCCTTCAGGTTGAGCGCCGGATCGTTCGTGAGCCCGGCGCGCAGGATGCGGGTGACCGCCTTGGTCTTCTTGTTGAAGTGGAAAACCGGCGAGATGAAGCGGTACTCCTTGGCCGAGACCGCCGCGCCACCGCGTTCGGTCCACTCGACCCGGCCCCAGATCCCATCGTCTCGGACCTGCAGCTCGCGCAGCCAGCCGGCCGCCGGCGCGGCATTGCCGCTATCGCGGGTGAAATCGGTCTGGTGATCGTAGTCGATGGGCAGGGCGTCGGTGTCGGATAGGCTCGCCTGGATCACCGCCGCGGCCTCGCGGACGAAAACCGGCTCGCGACCGTCGCGGAAGCGGACCTCGCCCATGGGCATCAACTGAATCCACTCCGGCGCGCTAGCGGCGATCAGTTCGGCCGCGCAGACGGCAGCATCGAAGCTCGCCTCGGCGCGGCGCTCCTCCGGGATCAAGGCAAGAAGCGAATCGAAAGAAACGTCGAGGGCTTCCGCGAAGCCGCGCAGGCGCCGGTCCGGCGGGCGGGCGATGTCGCCGGACAGGATCGCGCCCATGGTGCTCTCGTCGATGCCGCCGGCGCTCGCGAGCTTGGCCACAGTCAGACCTTTCTCGCGGAGCAATGCCCGCAGCCGATCGCCGAGTTCACTCATGAAGGGGTCCCTAAGAAGTGAAGAGGTCACAAAAAAGCGGGGCGCTTGAATGGGGCGCTCGAATAGGGGAATGTATCGACGCCGCACCGGGCAATCCCTGGCGGCGCTGCCGCCAGGGATTGGTGTCTTCTTCCAAGGGGATTTCGAGGGCTATTTCGGCGCGACGTGGTTTCGCCGGTGGCGCTGGAGACGGATCGGATCGGAATAGGCCCTGTAAGGGCCTAGAGGTTGGTTACTTTCTTGGAAACCGGATTTGGGCATGCCCAGCCGTCGAAGGGCGGGACAGGGCGCTGTACGGGCTTTTATGCCGGCGGATGGAGAGCGACCGATTTTAACGCCTGGGGGTCAGAGCTTCAGCTTCATATAGATGGCCGGCGCGATCCGGCGCACCTCGGAGCGTTTGATCCGCTCGGTGTAGGGCTTTTGGGCCTGCCCGTCCTCCGGCGCCAGCCAGCCCTGCAGCACGAGCCAACCATCCTCGATCTTGCGGAGCAGCTTGACGGAGCCAACCGTCCCGCCGCCCTCGCGCCGTTCAACGAAGACCCGGTCGCCCGGCTCTGCGCCGGCCGCCGGCGAGCAGAACAAGAGAAACCCCGGCTCGACCCCGGCCGGAATCATAGACGTGCCGATCGCGATTACGGCGAAGGCATCCGGGTCCGCCAGATCGGCCGGGCGGCCCGCCCTGACCGTCATGGCGTCCTCCTGATACCAACCCTTGAGGCCGCACTGCGCGAGACCGATTACCGGGACACTGCCTAGGGGCGCGGGTTTCTGAACGGCCTCGGGCACCGGCGTCGCCCCGACGCGCTCCGCCTCGCGCATAGGCCCCCGACCGGTCGCTAGCCACTCGATCGTAACGCCAGATGTCTTGGCGATCGCCACAAGGTCATCGCTGCGGGGCTGGCCTTTTCCTTTAAGCCAGTTCCCAAACGTGCGGCGCGCGATCCCCGCCTTTTTGGCGGTTTCGTCTACACCGTCTCCTTGTGAACAGGCCAATTTTAGCCGATTTTCTAGTGTATCGGCCATATTTGGCTTGCAATGCGATATAGTATCGGCCAGTTTGGAGTCGCGAATCGTACTTCTGGAACCCAAACCTGCTTGCAAAGATGCCCTCTCCTGATTGGCACCCGGCCGATATTAAGGCCGAATTGGAAAAAACTGGCCTGACCCTCTCAGGCCTCGCGCGCGCCAACAAATATCACGAGTCGTCGATGCGCAAAGCGATCCGCCACCCCTGGCCGAAAGTCGAGCGCATTATTGCAAAGGCGCTCGGCGTTCCGCCTGAAACGATCTGGCCCAGTCGGTACCGCCGCGACGGTCTCCCGCTTCGCGAGGGCCGCTGGCAAAAAGCTACCACGGGCCATCGGGCCGCGCCGAGTCAAAAGCGGGCGGAGCACTAGACGATGCGGGGGCCGGGTAAAAAAAACGGTGGCGCGTATACACAGGGATGTCTGCGCCTGCCCCCGGCAGGAACCAAACCGCGCGCTACGACGCTGGAATCGCGGCATTCCCCGCAAGACCACGATCTTTCTTTTCGCAATGGCCTAGCGCGCGCGCTTAAGGAATCGTCCTTGTCCCGCGCCCAGGTCGCCGCGCGCATGACCGATCTCATGTACGGCGACGCCGGCGAGAGCGAGGTCACCAAGGCGCAGATCGATAGCTGGACCGCGCCCTCGCGCGACGCCTGGCGGTTCCCCTTGTCGCACCTGCCCGCTTTCATCCAGGCGACCGGCGCGGTCTGGCTCTTGGAGACGGTCGCCGCCGCTTGCGGCTGCGTCGTGTTAACCGACGAGCAAGCCGGCTTGATCGAACTCGGCGAGATTCGCGCCACTCAGGTCCGGCTCGACGCGCGCGAACGCGCCTTGCTCAAGGACTTGCCGGAAGGTTTCGCGCGCGGCCCGTTCCGCGACCCGGAGTCGGGCCGATGACCGCCGCCGCGCGCGATTGGGCGACCGCGGCCGAACTGGCCGGACTGCCGGGGTTGCCGACAAGCGAGCGCGGCGTCAAGGCGCGTGCGGAACGCGAGGGCTGGGCCGCGCGCAAGCGAGGCGGCAAGGGCGGCGGCTTGGAATATGGGCTCGGCTCCCTGCCCGCCGAGGCCCGTGCCGCGCGGAACCCGGCCGCGCCCCGTGCCCGCCTGAAGGCGGAACTGGACGCAGGCGCCGACGCCCTTACCCGTGAAGCCGGGCTCGCCCGCCTGGCCGAACTCGACGATGCCCAACGCACGCGGGTCGAGGCGCGGGCCTATCTGGTCCAGGCCTGCCGGGAATTCATCGCTCAATGTGGCATGACCAAGGAAACCGGCCAGGAAGCCTTCGCGGAGAAGTATCGCGCTGGCGAATTGCTCACGGTTCCAGATTGGGTCCGTTGTGAACTGCCACGCTTCACGGCGCGCTCCATCCGAAATTGGGCCAAGGACATCCGCGGCGCCGGCCTCGTTGGCCTAGCCGACAAGCGCGGCACGCATCGGCGCGGGTCCGGCAAGATCGATACGGACCCCGAGGTCCACGACCTGGTTGTCGGCATGATCGCGGCGACGCCGCATACCAGCGCCAAGCACGTCATGCGCGCCTTGCGCGCCCGCTTCAAGGGCGAGCCTGGGCGCGTTCCCTCCTACCGCACTGTGCAGCGCTTCATGGCCAACTGGAAGGCCTCTAACGCGCAGCTCTTCGCCGCGCTCGGCAACCCCGACGCTTGGCGGTCCAAGTACATGGCCGCCGGCGGCGACGCCGCCGAGGCCGTGACGGCGCTCAACGGGCTGTGGGAAATGGACTCGTCACCCGGCGACGTTCTGCTCGCCGATGGCAGGCGTCACGCCATCATCGCGGCGATAGACGTCTGGTCGCGGCGGGTGAAGATGTTCGTCGCGCGGACCAGCAACTCGGTCGCGATCGCCGCTTGCCTGCGCAAGTCGTTGCTCGATTGGGGCGTGCCCGGCACCATCCGCATGGATAACGGCTCGGATTACATCAGCCGTCATATCACCTCGATCCTCATCGGCCTCAAGGTCGAGCGCGACCTTTGCCTGCCGGGCCACCCCCATCTCAAGCCCTTCATCGAGCGCGTTTTCGGAACCATGACCCGAGACATGGTCGAATGGCTGCCAGGTTATATCGGCCACAGCGTGGCGGATCGAAAAGACATCGAGGCGCGGGCCGCGCAAACTAGGCGGCTCCTCAAAAAGGGCGATTGCTGCGAGCTGCGCATGACGCCCGGCGAATTTCAAGCCTTCCTCGACCGTTGGTGCGAGGACATCTATGCGCACGATGCGCACTCCGGCCTCGGCGGCAGGACGCCGTTCGAGCGCGCGGCCGAATGGAACGGCCCCGTCCTCGGGATCACGGACGAACGCACGCTCGACATCCTGCTCGCCGAGGCGCCCGGCGACGGCGGCTGGCGCGTCGTCGGCAAGAAGGGCATCCGCGTCGACGGCCTGATCTACGACCACCCGGCGCTCGGCGGCCTGGAAGGCTCGCGCGTCAAGCTCCGCTACGACGACGCGGACGTGGGCCGGGTCTATGTCTTCGACGCCGACGGCCCATTTATCTGCCGCGCCGAGGCGCCGGAGGTGACCGGGGTCTCGCGCCCGGCGGTCGCGGCGGCGCGCAAGGGTCACCAGAAGAAGGTCATGCGCGAGGGCCTGCGCGAGCTCAAGGCGAAGACCAAGGGCGCCCGCGTCGAGGACATCGTGGGCGAGATCATGGCTCACGGCGCGGCCAAGTCTGCGCGCCTGGTCGCCTTCCCGCGCGCCCGCACCCCGCACGAGACCGACGATTTAATGGCGGCCGCGCGCGCCGCCGGCGAGTCCTTGGGCGAGCGTGCGCGTCCACGCGAATTGACACCCGAAGAACTCGAAGCCGCGAACGCCACCTTTGCCGCGATGCAGGCAAAGGCCGAACCGGACAACGTGACGCGCCTCAATCCGCCGCCGCGCGACGCCGGCGAGCGGCCCGTTTTCGCGACCGATCCCGATTGGGCGCGCTGGATCATAGACAACCGTGACAAAGCAAGTCCGGAGGAAGAAGTCCGACTGGTTGAACTCATGCGGAGCAATTCGTTCCGTTTGCTGGTCGGGCGCTCTTGGGAGAGCACGGAACCGAAGCCGCGAAAGGTACGACGCTAAATAAGATCAGCCCCGAGGGAAAACATGAAACGCCTTTTCGTCCAGACTTCAAACGTCAATCGCTTCCTGGCCGCAATCAACGATGTCGAGCAACGCGCGGCGCCCGAGGCCTCCATCACGCTCGTGTCAGGCGATGCGGGTTTCGGCAAAAGCCGCACCTCGCAATGGTGGGCGCTGCATAACGACGCGGTCTTTATCCGTGTGAAGGCCGCTTGCACGCCGCACTGGATTCTCACCGATCTGGTTAAGGAGCTTGGCGAACAGGCGCCGGCATATTCTTGCGAAAATCTCTTCGGCCAGGCGCTCGGGGTTCTGGCCAAGAACCCGCGACCGCTGGTGATCGACGAGGTCGAGCACACGCTCAAGAACGACATCCGCGCCTTGGAAATCCTGCGCGACCTTTCCGACATGGCCGAAGTTCAGCTTGTCCTCTCCGGCCGAGAGTTCGTGCTCGGCACGCTGAAGCGCCACAAACAACTCTACACCCGCATCTCCGGCCACGCCGAATTCGGCCCCGCGACCCTGGCGGACGTGAAGTTGTGCGTCGACAAGCTCTGCGATGTGCCGGTGGCGCCCGAGGTGATCGAGAAAATCCACCATGACTGCGAAGGTCACATTCGCGAGGTCATCAAGGGCATCGCCAACGTCGAGCGGGCGGGCGCGCGCAACAAGGGCAAGACGGTGACGCTGGAGGTCATCGGCGAGCGTCCGCTTTGCCAGGATTGGCGAAAGAAATCCAGCCGGGCGGCTTGAATTCCATGTCCAGATGGATCGCGCAAAAGGTGCTCGACGCCATGCCGGCGGACGGCACCGTCATCACGACGGCCGAACTGGCGGAAGCCACCGGGCTGTCCCGAACCGACGTCAAGCATGCCATCACCACGCTCAGCCGCCGGAACCTGGTCTCACTGCACAAGAAAGGTCGCTACCGGCTGCTTTCCGCCGGGCGCGCCGCCAAGGACTCGGCCGCGCGGATAGATAGCGGCAACCGCGCCAAGCGCGATGGCGTCCAAATCTGGGAGGGCACGTTCCGCGAGCGGATCTGGGGCGCGCTGCGTCAGCAGTTGAAGGCGACCGCGCCAGACCTGGTCGAGCTTGCCGCGACGGGCAGCGAAAGGAACCCGGAAAACAGCGCGCGGAAATACCTCTGGGCGCTTCTCCAGGCGGGCTATGTCGTCGTTCTGCCGAAGCGCGAGCCCGGTACCGCGCTGACTTCCAGCGGGTTTCAGAAATACCTGCTCCTGCGCGACACCGGCCCCAAGCCGCCGATCTATCGCGAGCGGCGGCGCAGCGTCTTCGATCAAAATACGCGCGAGGAGCATCTCCTCGACCGAGAGGAAGCGGCGGCGCAGGAAGGCGCGCCATGACCAGCGATCCCGTCGCGCGCGCGCACGCTTGTTGGAATGGCTCGGCGCCCGATTGGGTCTTGGCGTTGGCGGGCGCGTGCGAGCGCGAGACGCATCGCGATGTCGCGGCGCGCGTGGGTTATTCCCACACCGTCGTCGGGCAGGTCATCCGCAACAAATACCCTAAAAGTCTCGAACGGATCGAGACCGCGGTGCGTGGCGCGCTCATGTCCGAAAACGTCGAGTGTCCTGTGCTCGGCGAGATCGGAAAGCAAGTCTGCGTCCGGCAGCAGGCGCGCAAGGACTCCGCGCTCGGCGCCAATCCCGATCACGTCAAGCTGTTCCGCGCCTGCCGGGACGGCTGCCCGCACAGCTTCATCGGAAGGAAAAGTGATGCAGACACCTGACCTCGTCAGGCCCGGCCGCTTCCGCGTTGGCGACACGATCAAGGCGTCGAAGGATCACTTGGGCGGGACGGTTGAAGTCTTCCGGGACCTCAGCGCCGAACGCCAGCATCTCATTCTAAGAGACGCCGCCGGTGGACTTTCCTCAATGGTTGTCGAGTTCGACAGCGACCGCGCGACCGTGTTGAGCGATCTCTTTGACGCCAAGGATGCGCGCACCCTCGCCCTGCTCATTCTTGCCGGCAACTCCCCGCGCATACCCATAAATGCGCAACTCAATATCTTGGCTGGCGCGCTACTCGCGGCCGATGAAGCGAAGGATGCGGGTTCATGAGACTTCTTCGACGCCGTGTGCTCGCCTGGCCGCTCAACCTTCTGCGCGCGCAGTGGCGCTGGTGGCGCACGCTGCGGGGTGCCGCGTGATGGCGAACACCCGGATAAAGGCCGACGCCCTGCCGGTGCCGGAGACGGCCGAGCAAGCTCACGCCATTTTGGCTGAGATCGGCGCGTTGGATCGCGCCCTGGCCAAGGAGGCAGAGCGCCTGGCCGACGCCGTCGCCGCGCTGAAAACGCTATCCGAGGATTTCACCGCGCCGGTGCGCAAGATGATCGAGGCAAAATTCCTGGCGCTCAAGTCCTACGTCGAGGCGAACAAGAGCGTCGTCATACCCAAGGGCAAGAAGTCGGTCGAGTGGCCTACGGGCACGCTCGGCTTCCGCGACACGCCGGTCGCGGTCAGTGTCGCCAAGGATGCGGAAGCCGCGATCTTGCTGGCCCTAAAGGCCGCCGAACTCACCGATTGCATTCGCACGGTCGAGTCTCTGGACAAGGAAGCGACACGCAAGAACCGCACCGCGGTCGAAAAGCTGACCGGAAGCGGCCTCATTACCGGCCTAAAATTTAGCAGCCGAACAGAATTTTTCGCCAAGCCGCTCGACACGGAGGTCGAGCACGTCAAAGCGGTCAAGGCGCCCAAGGTATCGCGCGCTAAGGCGGTCGGCAAAGCCAAGCCGGAAACCAGGGGGAAACCAACATGAAACTGGAACTTGCCGGGGTGGCGTTCCTCGCCGCCGTCATGCTTGGGGTGCTGAACACCGACCAAGGCGCGTCGCGGAACCTAGACCTGCGCCTCGCAGGCCTGGAAGCGCCCGCGCCGATCCCGGTCCAGGCCAGGGGATCTTCGGACGCAATGCCGATCTGCGCAAGCAAGGCGGACATTCTGACGTATCTGGATAAAGAATACGGTCAGGTGCCGGTGCTCGCATGGCTCGACTCGGCGCGCGGGATGCTGACCTTCCTGGGGCGCCCGGACGGCACCTCTTCGAGCCTGGTCCTCAGCGATCCCGCCGGCGTCACCTGTGTGGTCGATTCCGGCCACGCCTGGCGTCCGCTGGCGCAACAGGCCGAAGAAGGGCCGGGCGCATGAGCCGGCAACCGGAGACCGGGGAATCGAGCGCGTCGATCGTGCGGCGCGGCGACGAGGAAGCCTGGCGGCGCGCGGAACCGATCTTGCAGGCCGGCGGCACGCTGGTGCGCGTTCCAATGCTCAATCTCTATGCGACCGACGACGGCACCGGCAACGCAATCGGGCAAGTCACGATCAGCCCGGCGGGCGTGCGGCGGCTGGAGCGCCAAGGCGTGCTGCGCTTCGTCGGCGTGGAGCGATACGGCCTCACCATCATCGACCGAGAGAAGGGAACCGACGCATGAGCGATAAGATGGACTCCTGGGAAGACCTGCCGGCGGGCGACTACGCGATCGTCGAAATCATGGGCCACCGCACGATGGTCGGCCGCGTTTCCGAGGTCGAGCGTTTTGGCACCAAGCTGCTCATGATCGAGCCGCTCTATCGCGGCCGCCTGCTTGAGCCGGTGCTGAACGGCGGCGGCTCGATTTATCAGTTCACGCCCTGCACCGCGAAAACCGCCTGGGAGAAAGCGCCCACGGGCGACTGGGCCCTGCCGGCGGCCTTGCGCGCGCGCCTGGAGCCCGAGGCGCTGGAAGCGCCCGTCGAGCACCCGGACGTCGATTCGATTGAAGACTATCTCGACGAAAACGAGGTCGCGTGATGGGCACCAAGAACAAACCCGGCGCCTACGATTGTCTAGCGACTCTCGATCCCGACGAGCCCTACTTTCTGCTTCGCGGTAGCCACCCACTCTCGCCCGACATGGTGCGCCTTTGGGTCGCGTTGCGCGACCGCGATTACTATAGCGCCATTCAAACTCTCGCCACCTTGGCCGACGCCGCCGCCGGCATGGGCGAAGCGGATCAGATGAAGCTGTTCGAGGCCATTGAGTGCGCGGACGCCATGGCCACGTGGCGCGGCGACCAACCGGTCTGCCGTTGCCGAACCTGCGGCGTCACCAATCTCGATCCGGGCGCTGAGCGCCGAGGTTGGGCTACGCGCGATCTCTGTATGACATGCAAGTTTGCCCTCGACCGCGTTGCCGACGGCCAATCCGAGCCCGGCTCGTGCCGCCCGCCGGCACAGACAGCAACACTGATCGAAACGCCGGCCGGGAACACGGCCGTCATCCACGGGGCTTTTTCGCTATCGCAGGAGTCGCGCGCGTCGATCGATTGTCTCGTCGACTGCGCGGCCGCTCAATTTTCGGGAACCGGCGATGCTTTCAATCCGACCGGCGCCGAGCCCAGGACACCCAAACCGAGCAATGACTAATGCGCGCGGAGACCGAAGCGGCTCTGATCGAGACCGGGTACTGCTGGGTCCTCCAGTATTACCAGAGCCTAGAGCTCGACGAAGAGGCTGAGGCGGTCGGCATGCCGCCGCCGAAGGATCATTGGCACGTCACGATCTACGTCTCCTACGAGGATATCGCCGAAGGTTGGGGCTCGACATCCGACGCCGCCGCCTTTGAGGCGATGGGCGACCTAGAGAAGAACCATACCTGGGAGATTTAACATGGCCGACACCATCGGCGCGGAACAACTGCGCAGCTACATCGAGCGCATCGAGCGGCTGGAGGAAGAAAAGGCGGCGCTCGTGGCCGACATCCGCGAGGTCTACGCCGAGGCCAAGGGCAACGGCTTCGACGCCAAGATCATGCGCCAAGTCGTGCACCTGCGGAAGCTGGACAGCGCCGATCGCGACGAGCAGGAGGAATTGCTCGACCTCTACAAACGCGCGCTCGGGATGGCGGCGTGATGGCGTGCGGCGAATGGACCAAGGCCCAGAAAGAAATCCTGATCTCCACCTGGCGCAAGGGCTCGGCGGCGGCGGCGCGCGCAGTTTCCGAAGTCTCGATGCGCGAGGGCGGACCAGCGAGGAACGCGGCAGCCTGCGGGGCGCAGGTTGTGCGCATGCGCGCGCGCGGATATCGGATCGAGGGCATGAGCGCGAGCGGTCGCGGCCGCCTGAGCCACACGGGGGCGGGGCCTGGAGGCTCAGTGAATAGCAACTACAAGCCGGAGAACGAACCCGCCGCGCGCGCGGCGGCCGCCGCGCGGACGAAGCGTCGGAAATGCCTCAAGTGCCGTGAGTTCTTCGATAGCGAAGGCCCCGGCAACCACGTCTGCCCGCAATGCAAGAAGGACAATGCTCGGCGCGATGCCTCGGGGGTTGGGCTGTGAGCGAGACCCAGAGCAGTCACGCCGCACAGCCGCTTAAATGGCGTCGGACCGGGAGCGACGCGGGCCGGGCCATGTTCCTGCAACTTCCCGCTGGCGAGATCGTCATCGTGCGCCTCAAGCGCGCGACGCAGGTGCCCGAGCGCCGCTTGTGGGAGGTCGAGGCGGATGGCGGCGTGTTTCCCCGGCGCTACCTCTGCACGTCCTGGCCCGCCGCCAAGTCCGTCGTTCGCGACGAGCTCTATCGCTTGGGATGGCCGGCGTGACTAATCCGGCCCACCGCTGCGCCGCCTGCAACACGCCGATCAAGCGAGGTTTGCTCATGTGTCGTGAGGATTGGCACACCGTCCCACGCAGCCTTCAGCGCGACGTGAACCGCAGTTGGCGCGACTTCAACGCCGCTAATGCGCCGGCCAAGAAACTAGAAAGCCTTGCGGCGTATCGGCGGGCGGTCGCCGCCGCAGTCGCGGCCGTCGAGGCGGCCCGGCCGTGAGCGGTCAGAACACATCGAGCGCGGTGATGGCCCAGCGGAGAGAGCCGCCGGACTCCCTCGACTTCTTTCCGACGCCACCATGGGCGACCCGGGCGCTTTGCGAGCATGTGCTGTGGGGACTCAAGTTCGGCGGCCGGCCCGCCGAAACCTGCTGGGAGCCGGCCTGCGGCGAGGGGCACATGGCCCGGCCGCTGGCCGAATATTTCGGAACCGTACATGCGTCCGATATCCACGATTACGGCTATGGCGCGGTAGGCGATTTCCTAGGCGCCGGCCTGACGCCGCCATGGTCGCCGCCCGGCGGGGTCGACTGGATCGTCATGAACCCGCCGTTCCGTCTTGCCACGGACTTCGCGCTGCGCGCGCGCGGCCTTCAAAGCAAGGTTGGTTGGCCCGGCGTCGCGATGTTGGTTCGTACCTCGTTTCTGGAAAGTGCCGATCGATACGAACGCTTATTCAAGCCGTGGCCCCCGCTCGTCGTGGCGCCGTTCGTCGAGCGCGTCCCGATGGTAAAGGGCCGCTACGACCCCAAAGCGTCGACAGCGACATCGTATGCCTGGGTCGTGTGGCTCGGGCGGAACGGAGCGACGATGTTGCGGTGGATCCCGCCATGCCGAGCGGATCTGGCGCGGTCGGATGACTATGGCCATTCGCGCGCGCCGGAGGCTGACGGCAACCCGCTATTCGAGGAGGCAAGCTTATGCCGAAAGTGAACCGGGTGCTCCCAGAAGACGATGCCAGCGCCATGCTCGCACGCCGCTTCGCGAACGAGCTTTACGACGAGCTCGCCAACGGGCGCCTATCCTTTCAGCAAGGCTACGACCTGGTTACGAACCTCGCGGCGCATCTCGCGATATGGAGCAACGATCCGCGCAACGTCGGTCTCAGCTTGGGCGCTTCCATTCAGGCCGGCATCGAACACCATCTCGCGCGGGTCGGCGGCACGTCCGATGTGGCGGGTTCGGCATGACCGCCTCCATCCAGGATGCCTGGACCGCGCTCGACGACTTGGAGCTCGCCGCCCGCCACATGATCGCCAGGCCGACCAACGCCGGCGCGCGCGCCGGCCTGAAACGGGCGTGCGACCGCTCGAAGGCGCTGCGCGATCTGGAAAGCGCGGCCCGGCGCGCCATGGACACGGTCGCGCCCGACGAGCGGCCGGAACCGCCACGAGAGACCGAGCCTACCCATGGCGTTCAACCGTCAAGCGAGCCGGAGAGAACGATCCGGCTTCCCTATCGCGACGACTGAAAGGAGCGATCGTGACTAATTTTATCGTCGAGGTCCGAGGCAGCGTGCGGGTGCGCTCCCGGTTCTCGATCGAGGCGGGGAGCGAGGACGAGGCCAAGCGCCGGGTCCTCGAATACGCCAAGAAAAGCACCTCGTGGAAGGGCGCGAAAATCGAGTGGACAGTGCCGCCGGAGCGCATGAGCGTCCTCTCCGCGGCAGAGGTCAAACCCCGAGCGAACGGAAGGAGAAGTGGATGAAACGCATCGTTTATTGGAGCGTCGCCGTCATGATTCTGGCGACAACCATCATCGCCTTTTTTCTCGCCGCGTGGCTCGTGGCCGGATTCGCGGAGCTTCTGCGAGCCGTCGCGGGAGACCTCGACGCGGCGACCCGCCGGCTGATCGATGTGGGCCGGTCCTTGCGCCGCTGGTCGCGGGCATGAACGCCGTGCGCGCCAAGCGCCGGACCGATGACCGGAACGCCATGCTGGCCAAGGTCCACATGGCCAAGAAAGCTCTCGCGCTCGACGACGACTCCTACCGTGATTTGCTGGCGCGCGTGACAAGTCATCGCTCGGCCGCCGAGTGCAGCGACGCGCAACTGCACAACGTGCTGGCGGAGTTCGAACGCTTGGGATTCGCCGCGAGGCCACGCCGGCCGCGCCGGGGAAACGCGCGCGTCTCCGGTTCCATGGTCCCGCTGGTCGGCAAGATTCGTGCGCTCTGGGGCGCCCTGGATAACCTGGGCGCGCTGGCGGATGGCTCCGAGCGGACGCTCGCGGCCTTCGTGAAGCGTCAAGCCAAGGTCGATGCGGTTGAGTTCCTGACCCCGGCCGGCGCCAACCAGGTTATCGAGGCCCTGAAAGCCTGGTGCGCGCGCGTGGGCTTCGAGGTGCCGGCCAAGGGCTTGGACGCCAAGCGCGCGCTCCTGCGGGCTCAGTGGGCCACTCTGGGCCGCCTGGGGGCGCTGCGTGTGACAAGCGAGGATGCCCTCGATACCTACGTCAGCACGTGGGTTTCCCCGCATGCCACGAGCGTCAATCTTCTGGATGCCGGGCAGCTCGACCGCGGCACCGATCGCCTCGGCAAGTGGATTAGGTACGCCAAGGCGCCGAAGAAAGATGCGGCCGATGAGTAATGAATTTCCGCCGAAAGAAGGCTGGGGCTTCCTTCGGCAGACCCGGAAGCTCCACTATTTCGAACCAAGCGGCGAATCGCTATGCGGCCACTGGTTTATGCTTTTCGACAATCTTGTCGAGGCGCGCGACGACGCTCCCAGCAACTGCGCTGCATGCCGCCGCCGGCTGAAGGCGCGTCAGGAGGCGGCCAAATAATGACCCGCGCGCGCAAACGCTCGAAGAAGCAGAACCTAGCGGTCGGCAGTCTGGTCCTGATCGGTCGCCCAGGCATCTCTATGCCAGGCGACTGGTGGCTCGCCAAGGTTCTATGGACGGACGGCACGGAAATCCTGACCGAGCACCAGCCACCTGGCGGTATCCCCGAAAGATATCTGCAGGTCCTCGAAATCGAATACGTGCGCGCTGTGGGCACGATCTCGGAACTGGTCGCGTTCAAGCGCCGGTGCGCTGAAGCGGTCAAAAAGAAACAAGCCAGGGTTCGACGCTGCGAGGACACGCTGGCCGACGCTAGAAAGGCTATGTGGCACGAGTTGGACAAAATCGCCGCCGACGTGAAGGTCGCGCCGAAATGACCCGCGCCCGCCGTCGCAAGCTAAAGCCCGGCTCCTACCTGCCACCGGTCGAGGCCGCAAAGCTAATCGGCGAGGATGGCGAACTCGCGGAGCTGCACGCGAAGCTGATGCGCATGGGGTATCGGCTGACCAAAACCGTGCGGCCCTACCTGACCAAGGACCTGAGAGTCACCATTAGAATGGTCTGGCGCAAGCGCGAGGAAGGCATGTCCTCGACGTACCTGCACTCGGAATCGACCCCGCTTTCCGATCTCAGGAGCGGCCGCTGATGGTCGCCTATTCCTTCAACAAGATTTTCGTCCCGCAGGTCGAGGATTGGACCAAGCGCCAAACCGTGCGCGGCCACCGTAAGCGCCACGCCCGGCCGCGCGAGCCGGTGCAGCTTTACACCGCCATGCGCACGCGCCATTGCCGCAAACTGGTCGATCCGGACCCTGTGTGCACGGCGGTTCACGAGATCCGCGTCGAGGTCGGGGACAAGATGCTATTGCCGTCATCGTTCGGGCCGGGCTCGATCGAGGGTATAGAGATCAACGGCCGCGAGTTGAATCCATGGGGAATCGAGACGTTTGCGACCAACGATGGATTTGATCCCTATCGCCTCATTGGCCCGCCTGCTGTCGGTAATGTATTTCGCCGCTGCGCTACAGCGCGGAACTTCATGGGTTCATTCTGGCACATGATGCACGGGCCTGGCGGCTGGCAGGGCGTCGTCGTCTATTGGGCCTCGCCCGATATCGCGGTGTGTGCATGAGCGCTTCCGACAGCTTCGAGGATTTACCGGAGGTCCTAGCCGATGTTGCCAGGGCCGCCGGATTGCAAGCGGCTTTTGATTTGGCAGGCCACCTTGGCGGCGGGCGTGTCCATGTCGCGAAACGGCCAAGGAACGGAACCTTGTTGGTCGAGGCAGTGGGCCTCCTTGCCGCGCGCAAGATCGCGCGCGTTTACGGCGGCGAGACTATTCAGATACCCCAGGGCCTTGGCGTGGATGATGCGAAGCGTCGGCGCGCGATGACTGAGATGATCGAGGAAGGTTTTTCGGTGGAGGCGATCTGCCGCAAACTCAATGTCGATCGGCGCACGGTCCAGCGCCTAAAGGTTCGATTGCAAGAAGCGGCGCAGACAGACCTCTTCAGTCGGGCCAACAACGACGCGGCTTGACCCGCGCGAACCGCTTTTACAAACTGCCGGTCCTTCGCTCCCGCCTCTTTATGACGCTTCCCTGGCGGCGCTGCCGCCAGGGATTGTTTCACATGAAACGCTAACTTCAGTCCTGCGCTGGCTCGCTTCGTGCGGCGCTCGTGCAACGCCTGTTAGGCGTTTCCTCCCTAAACTCGCGAGGCCGCGCGCGGTGTATCGGATCGAATCGATCATCGACGAAATCTTGGACGCCGAGGGCGGCCTCGTCTTTACAAATAGACCCAACGACCGGGGCGGCCCGACATTCGCCGGCATCACGTTTGAGACCTTCACGGCGTGGCGACTCGCGCGCTACGGCACCGCGCCGAACATCGAAGACCTCAAGAATATGCAGGAGTCTGAGGTTCGCGAGATTTACCGAGAGCGGTACGTCATCGGGCCCAACTTTGACGACATCGAAGATCATCTTCTGCGCCACAACGTGATCGACGCCGGTGTACTCCACGGTCAAGGTTGGGCAGCCCGGCGCATTCAAGAAGTGGCCGCCGTGAAGGCGGACGGCATTATCGGCCCGATCAGTCTGAAAGCCATTAATCGCCGCGCACTTTCTCCTGCGATGAACCTTCTCTTTGTCCGGCGCCGGGTCGAGAAGATCGTGCGCATCGTCAAGGCCGACACAACGCAACTGGCTAACCTCGCCGGCTGGTCAAACCGCGCGCTCCGGTTCCTGCTCAACGAAGCCGAGCTTCTGGACGCGCTGTAGGAAGGAGTCACCCATGCAAGAGACAAAAGCCTTCTGGAAATCGCGCGGTTTCTGGGGCCCCGTCATCGCCCTTGTCGCCTTCCTGTCGCAGCAGATGGGCGCCGGCGAGATCGATCCGAACGGTGTGGTCGATATCATCCTCTATGGATTCGAGGTCATCGGTATTGTGCTGGCTTGGATCGGCCGCATGCGCGCCAACGCGCGTCTTGGCTTGCGCGACATGAGGGCTACACCCCAGCGGCCTTCCGTTGAGGGCGGTGCTCGACTCCAAACTGCGTGGTTCGGAACTCTCACCGCGATTACCCTTGCGCTATTCGCCGTTGGCTGCACGCCGCAGCTCACGGCCGCGATCGGCCAAGGCATAGAGGCCGCGCGTCAGGCCAAGGACACCGAAGCCGAAGCGTTAAAGGCCGCAGTCTGCACAACCTCGATCGGCGCGTATCACCGGGTTAATAACGACCAGGAGAAGCGCGCGCTCGACGTGCTATGCGGCGGCGATTACGAGCGGCCGGTCACAGCGGATGATGTGCGCGCGATCCGAGACCTCGGCGCCCTGTTTGGTGGCTCGTAGGGCATCGCTGCATGGATATCGACGCCTGGCGCTTGGGGGCCGACTTCGCTGCAATCGCCCTAGCCCTAGCCTCTATGGCCTATGCGCATTGGCGTACCCAAGCGCGCGCCACTCAGAAGGACATCGAGGACTTGGAGCGGGATGTGCGGGACTTGGACGGACGGTTGACGCGCGCGCAAGCGCGGCTCGACGAGACGCCGACATCTAAAGCCTTACACGAGGTCGCGCTCTCCATTTCGGACTTCGGCGGCGATCTGCGCGCCATCTCGGAGCGCCTAAAGGGCCTTGGGGCGATTGTCGAGCGGCTGGAGAAAGTAACCAACCGTCAGGAAGACTGGATTCGCCTGGAGAGCAGGAACGGACGATGAGTGACGACGATATCTATCCCGGCCCGGAGCGGCGCCTGGCTATCCTGCGTCTCATCCGGGATGGCGGCGGCCGCGCGAACGAACGCTCGCTCTACACCGCCGTGATCGAGATCGGCTACCCCTTGACTACCCGCGACGACATCAGCGCCGACCTCGACCTGCTCTCGCGTCGCTCATGCGTGGTCAACGAGATGTTTCGCGGCCAGTTTGCGGTCGCCGCGCTGACCCGGATCGGCCGGAACGTCGCCGACGGCAAGGCCGCCGTCGTCGGCGTCAAGAAGGGCGAGCTGGACGCTTAGCCCGGATGCCGCGCAAGTCCTCCATCAAGTCCCTGCCGTCGGAGATACTGACTGAGGTCAACCACCTGCTTGGCGATGACCTTGCGACGCTGGACGAGATCGTCGCGCAGCTTCAGGGCATGGGCCACGAGCGCTCACGCTCGGCTCTTGGCCGCCACAAGCAGCAACTCGATAAGGTTGCTTCAAAGCTGCGCCGCTCGCGCGAGATGGCCAACGCGCTGGTCAAGGAGATCGGGCCAGATGCGGCCGAGGGGAAGACCGGACGCATGCTGGTCGAAATCCTCCAATCGCTCGCCTTCGACTTCCTCATGAAGCGCGCCGGCGACGACGGCGGCGACGAACAGGAGGATATGGTCGCCCTGGACTTCGCGCGCATAGGCAAGGCGCTAAAAGACATGGCCTCGGCCCAGAAGATCGACGTGGACCGCGAACTCAAAATCCGCCAGGAGACGGCGAAGAAGGCCTCGGAGACGGCCGAAAAAGCGGTCAAGGAAGTTGGCCGCAAGCACGGTTTCAAGTTGCCCAAGGAGGCGCTGACCGCGATCCGCGAGCAGGTCTACGGGATCGTCGATCAGCCATGAACGCGCCAGCCGCGATTCCGCTTTACGGTTACCAAAGGCGCTGGATCATGGACCGTGCCCGCTTCAAGATCGGCATGATGGCGCGTCAGATCGGCAAGACCTTCACCACGACCCTGGAGATTGTCGACGACGTCTACGAGGCGATGACCGAGGGGCGGCGGGTGCGCTGGGTTATTCTCTCGCGCGGCGAACGCCAGGCCGAGGAAGCCATGCGCGAAGGCGTGACGCTGCACGCCAAGGCCCACGGCATGGCCGCGAATGTTCTGGAAGATCAATTCCGCACCGGCGACGGCAACGCCTATCGGCAACTCTCTGTGGAGTTTCCCGGCGGTTCCCGAGTGCTGGCCTTGCCGGCCAACCCGGATACCGCGCGCGGTTTCTCGGCCAACGTCTTCCTAGACGAGTTCGCGATCCATAGGGATAGCCGTGAGATTTGGTCGGCGCTTTTCCCCGTGATCTCCGCCGGCTGGAAGTTGCGGGTGACCTCGACCCCGAAGGGTAAGGGCAACAAATTCTATGAGTTGATGACCGGCAAGGATGCGCAGTGGTCGCGGCACGAGGTGGACATCTATCGTGCGGTCCGCGAGGGCCTGCCGCGCGACATCGACCAGTTGCGCGATGGTCTGGCCGATCCCGATGCTTGGGCCCAGGAGTACGAGTGCCAGTGGCTCGACGAGGCATCGGCCTGGTTGAGCTACGATCAGATTTGCGCCGTCGAGAATCCCGACGCCGGCAAGCCCGGCCACTATCAGGGCGGCCCGTGCTTCATCGGCAACGACATCGCCGCGCGCAACGACCTCTGGGTCGCGTGGGTCTGGGAGCTGGTCGGCGACATCCTATGGTGCCGCGAGATTCGCGTGTTGAGGCGGGCGAGCTTCGCCGAACACGACGCGACCATGGAAGAGCTTTTCCAGCGCTACAAGGTTGTCGGCCTCGACATGGATCAGACGGGCATGGGCGAGAAGCCGGTCGAGGACATGAAGCGGCGCTATGGAAATGTGCGCGTGCAAGGTGTCCTTTTCACCGGCCCCAGCAAGCTCATTTTGGCGACCGCCGGCAAGCAGGCCTTCGAGGACCGTAAGGTCCGCATCCCGGAAGGCGATCCGGCGCTGCGCGCGGACCTCCATAGTCTGCAGAAAATCGAGACCGCCTTCGGCGCGCCAAGGTTCATCGCGGAGAAGGAAGGCGGCAGCCACGCCGACCGCACTTGGGCTGGGTTCTTGGGCATAAGCCGGGCCATCGGCGGCGCGCCCTCCTACGGCTACGAGTCGGCCAACCCCGCGCGATCAGGTTTCGACGGTCAACCCACGGACGACGACAGCCCGCTGGCGCGCCGCCGGCGCGAACAGGCCGGGGCGGACAGACCATCGCAAATTAGGGGGGCCTGGTAATGCCACCGGAACTCGTCGACCAATTAGGGCGGCCCTTTCGCCGCCAGGACCTGACCCGAGAGATCGCGGGGCCGACCGTCACGGGCGTGCGACAAGTCCTGGGCGGGCACCCGGAACAGGGCCTGACCCCTGGGCGCTTGGCGGCGATTCTTCGCGAGGCCGAGGACGGCGACGCGATCCGCTACCTGGAGCTGGCCGAGGCCATGGAGGAGAAAGACCCTCACTACCGCTCGGTCCTGGGCACGCGGAAAACCCAAGTCTCCCAGCTTGACATCACGGTGGAGCCAGCCTCCGACGCGGCGGAAGACGTGGCCGATGCCGTCTTGGTCGAAGAATTCGTGAAGCGCGACGAGCTTCAAGACGAGCTATGCGACACGCTGGATGCGATCGGCAAGGGGTTCTCGGTCACCGAGATCATCTGGGAAACGAGCGAGCGGCAATGGATGCCGACGCGCCTGGAGTGGCGCTTCCCGCAGTGGTTCGAGTTCGACCGTAACGACGGCCGCACGTTGCTGCTTAAGACCGACGAGGGCGGGCGCGAGCCGCTGGCGCCGTTCAAATTCATCCAGCATTTCCACAAGTCGAAATCCGGCCTGCCGATTCGCGGTGGCCTGGCGCGTGTGGCGGCCTGGGGCTACCTCTTCAAGAACTACGACATCAAGGACTGGGTCAGCTTCGCCGAGACTTATGGGCAGCCGCTGCGCGTGGGCAAATATCATTCCGGCGCCACCCCCGACGAGAAGAGCATCTTGCTAAGCGCCGTGCGCAACCTGGGCGCCGACGCCGCCGCGATCGTGCCCGAGGGCATGGTGATCGAGTTCGTGGAGGCTAAGATAAGCGGCAGCATGGATCTCTTCGAGAAGTTGGCCAATTACCTCGACACTCAGGTCTCCAAGGCGGTGCTCGGCCAGACCACGACGACGGACGCCATCTCCGGCGGGCACGCGGTGTCGAAGGAACACAACGAGGTCCGCGCCGAAATCGAGCGCTCGGATTCGCGCCAGCTCATGGCCAGCTTGAACCGCGACCTGGTGCGGCCGCTGGTCACGTTGAACCGGGGTCCGCGCCGCGCCTACCCGCGCATCGTCATCGGCCGGCCCGAGCAGGTGAACGTGGGTGAGCTAGCTAGCGCATTGAAAGATTTGGTTCCGGTCGGCCTCAAAGTCAGCCAATCGGAGGTCCGCCGTAAGATCGGCATGGAGGAGCCCGACGACGAATCGGACATCTTGGGCGCACTGCCGGCGCCGAAGCCGGGGGACACAAACACAGCCAAACAAGCGCGGGGCAATCCAAGCCCCGAGGACCCCGAGGGCGAAGAAGAGGACGAAGACAGTGAGGACGCTGCCTCGGCGCACCGCTGCCCCGGCTGCGGCGTCGCGGTCGCGCGCCACGAAGGCAGGCCCCCGCGCGACGTGGCCGACGACTTGTCGGACCGCGCCGAGGAGGAACTGGCCGTTGTCAACGACGCTTTGATCGACCGCTTGCGCGAGATCGTGGCCGGAGCTGCAAGTCTCGAGGAAGTCGCTGGAAGTTTACTCAATGACTTCCCGGACATCGGCGCCGAGGATTTGGCCGATGCGCTGCGCAGCGCCCTGGTCGTTGCCGAGCTATCAGGGCGTAGCGATATCGCCGACCAGACTTAGCCGATGCCACCGCCCGAAGTCACAGGGTTGCCGTTCGACGAGGCGATCTCATTCTTTCGGCAAAAGATCAACATCCCCACGCGCGCCTGGACCGACCTCTGGGAGGGCATGCATTCGCGCGCCTTCGTTGTCGCCGGCGCGATGAAGGAGGAATTGATCGCGGACCTGCGCGGCGCCGTCGACAAGGCCCTGGCCGAAGGCACAACCCTTGCGGCGTTCCGCAAGGACTTCGACCGCACCGTGGCCACGCACGGTTGGTCCTACAAGGGTGGGCGCGGCTGGCGCACTCGGGTCATCTACAACACCAACCTTCGCATGGCCTATGCCGCCGGCAAGTGGCAGCAGACGCAGCGCCTGGCCAAGACCCGGCCGTTCCTGCGCTACATCGCGGTATTGGATGCGGACACCCGCCCCAAGCACCGCGCCTGGCACGGCACGGTCCTACCCAGCGATCACGCTTGGTGGCAAAGCCACTACCCGCCGAACGGATGGAACTGCCGATGCACGGTGCAGAACCTCAACGAGCGGGATCTGAAGCGCTTCGGGTTCGAGCGATCGAAGCGGTCCCCGCCGGTCAAGAAGGTCCCGCGTGAGATCAACACGCCCAGCGGCAAGGCCACGATTCAGGTGCCCGATGGCATCGATCCCGGCTTTAATTACAACGTCGGCGAGGCCGCCTTCGGCCGGGGCGCGCAGGCGGTCAAGCTGGAGCGCCATGGTCCCTTCGAGGCATTAGAAGCGCCGGGCGCTATCTCCACCCGGCCGCCGCGCCTCGAAGCAGTATCGACACGCACCGCCTTGGGGGCACGCGCCAGGGACGAGGCCGGCCTACGGACTCGCCTGCGTGAGGCGCTTGGTAGCGACGAGGCGATCTTCGCCGATCCCCTGGGCCAGCGCGTGCAGATCGGCCAGGCCGTGGTGGATCACATGATGCAGAGCCCCGCACGCCGCGACGGACGCGAGGTGTTGTTCCCGTTCATACCGGAGTTGATAGAGGCCCCGTCGGAGATCTGGATCGGCTTCTCACGCTCGGCCACTTCGGGTCGGGTTCGCCTGCGCCGCCGCTATGTCAAACTCCTCGCCCTCGAAAAAGATCGGGCGATTGCCATGGTGGCGGACGCGGACAGTGGTCAATGGTCGGGCCTGACCTTTTTCCGCGGCCGGCCGGACGGGCTGATCAAGCTGCGATCCGGTCACTTGATGTATCGTCGGGAGGAAGGCTGACGGACCGCCGCTCCGGACCCGCGCCGCAAGTCCCCCGGCCATTGATGAGCAGCCCGGCCGAGGTCTGCTAGACTGAATATAGGCGCCGCCACGGCATTCGGCAACAAGGCCCGCGGCAGACAGATTTTTTCCATAATCACTTCCGAGTTAGCAGATTCTAATATTCTACCGATCTTCGAAAACGCGCGGTTTCCCGACAGTTTCCGCCCTGTTGCACAAATCGTTAACTCGGAAGTCCAGTTCCGAGTTAGCAACATCTAATGTGCCGAACTCGGAATCGGGATTTGTTACGCCGCAAGGGCTTAGCGCCTTACTTCGGGAAGTTCTATGTGGCGCGCGATCGGCCGCAGCCCCGTTTTAAGTGGCGCGCGACTTCCGAGTTCCGCGCCGCGCGACGGGGTAGAGTACGCCTCTAAGGCGTTGTCTTATCCCGATAAATCCCGCCACGTCCCGCCGAATCCCGGTTTTCCCCTTGGTGCAAGGTTATGTGTCGTCTCACACATACCCTCCACCGCCGAAGCGGTTGGCGCCAAATCGGGCGGCGGCGCGCAGGAAGGTGCCTTACTGT
>JAJDDM010000159.1 GCA_029260315.1 Phycisphaerales bacterium
ATTTCGGCACCCCCCCACAACCACCCGACAGCCCGCTGGCAGCCCCACACCCCCGATCCCGCCATCCACCACCCCGAATCCGGGCACGCCGCTTGCCTCTCCCCCCACCATGGTCATGTTGCGCCACCCCAACCCCCCAGCCACCGGCGGCCCCCCGCCCCCGGCTGAGGGTCCGCCAAAGAATGGCCCGCAAACCGACCACCCCGCCTGCCGCCTCAACCTCCTGCTCTCCGACGCCCACTGGGAATCAGAATCCTGGGCCGACCGCCTGCCCCCCCTGCT
The DNA here is from genome assembly GCA_029260315.1 of Phycisphaerales bacterium. Lineage (GTDB taxonomy): Bacteria > Planctomycetota > Phycisphaerae > Phycisphaerales > UBA1924 > S146-42. The sequence continues at coordinate 283 of JAJDDM010000159.1, forward strand.
CGAACCCATGGGCGTCCGCTCCATCCGCGTGAACACCGCCCGCGAGGCAGAGCGCGCCATCCGCGAAACCCCCGTCCACATCGCCCTGGTCGACATGGCCATGCCGCTCGACGCCTCCGAGCCCCAGGGCGGCCAGCGCGTCCTCGAGATCCTCCGCCGACTCGAACTCGTCCCCCCCACCGTCGTCATCAAGCGCGACCGCACCCACCGCGACGAGGGCCGCGACCTGCGAGCCGCCCTCCGCGCCGGCGTCTTCGCCGTCGTCGATCGCCCGGTCAACCACGCCGGCTTCGAGACGATGCTCGATGTCCTCCGCCGCGCCCTCGCCCGGTTCTACGCCGGGCGCTGGCCCACCCCGCCGACGAGCCCCCCGACCACCCCGCCGACCATGTAGACGTCCAAACCGCGGGCACGACGCCCGACGTTCATTCCTCACAGATCAGCGACCGCTGAAACAAGATCAAAGAAGGAGTCAGAAGCACATGGCCACCGCAACCAAAGCGAAGCTCTCCGTCCGCCCCCTGCACGACAAGATCATCGTCCGGCGCGACGAGGCCGAGGACCGCACCGACTCGGGCATCTACCTCCCAGAAGCCGCCAAGGACAAGCCCAAGTCCGGCATCATCGAGGCCGTCGGCGACGGCAAGCTCAACACCGAGACCGGCGAGCGCATCCCCCTCACCGTCCACAAGGGCGACCGCGTCATCTTCACCTCCTACGCCGGCACCGAGATCAAGCTCAACGACGATGAGCTGCTCATCATGGGTGAGGACGAGATCCTCGCGATCATTGACTGATGGAAGCCGCGCTGCTCAAGCTCCGACTCAACGACGCCATCAACGCCAAGCGTCCGGTGTTGCTCCTCCTGCGCGGCGCTCACTCCCTGAACATCCTTCGGGCAAACCCGGTCACCTCAGACACCAACGGGCCCTTCGACATCGCCGGCGTCATCGCCATCGACGGCACCGACCCTCGCACCGGCACAGCCACCGTTTCCAGCGAGAACGTCACCTCGCTCTTCGTCGAGCACGAAAAGGGCGAGCCATGAAGCCCGAGCAACTCCGCCAAGCCCTCGCCGAGCTCTCCGGCAAACGAGACGCCACCTTCGCCTTCGCCGGCGTCGACGACGACGCCTCGCACCTCACCGTCCCCAGCGCCATGCTCGTCCCCGATGAGCCCGACCACCTCGTCAAGCTCACCGACGGCCACAGCATCTACATCATCGACGCCGAGCGCGTCGCCTGGGTCCGCATCGGCATGAACGAAACACAACGCCCAACCGGAGGAAGAGTCACCATCCGCTAAGAAACTCACCACAGAGAGCACAGAGAAAGAACCGGTTCCCACTCCGTGAAACTCCGTGGTTCAAACCGAATCGTCCAACACACTTCGAACACAACGCAAGTTCACCAACGAGGCGCCGAGACACTGAGAACAGACTGACCCGGCTCAACCCAATCCCCTCTCTGTGCCCTCTCTTGGTGAAAAGAAAGGAAAGACAATGGCCGCAAAAGACATCGCATTCAACACCGACGCACGCGAGAGAATCCTCCGAGGCGTCAAGAAACTCTCCGACGCCGTCAAGGTCACACTCGGCCCCTCCGGCCGCGTCGTCGTCCTCGAAAAATCCTTCGGCGCGCCCACCGTCACCAAGGACGGCGTCACCGTCGCCAAGGAGATCTCCCTCGAGGACCCCTACGAGAACCTCGGCGCACAGATGGTCAAGGAAGTCGCCAGCAAGTCCTCCAAGGAAGCCGGCGACGGCACCACCACCGCCACCATCTACGCAGAATCCCTTTTCACCGAGGGTCTCAAGAACATCACCGCGGGCGCGAACCCCAACGAGATCAAGCGCGGCATCGACAAGGCCGTCACCGCCGTCATCAACGAACTCGCCAACATGTCCGCCACGGTGAAATCCTCCAAGGAGATCGCCCAGGTCGGCACCTGCAGCGCAAACCAGGACGAGGCCATCGGCAAGATCATCGCAGACGCCATGGACAAGGTCGGCAAGGACGGCGTCATCACCGTCGAAGAGGGCGACAGCCTCGACACCAACGTCGAGCTCCTCGAGGGCATGCAGTTCGACAAGGGCTACCTCTCCCCCCACTTCGTCACCAACAACGCCAACATGGAGTGCGTCCTCGAAAAGCCCTATGTCCTCATCCACGAGAAGAAAATCTCCAGCGCCAAGGACCTCCTGCCCATCCTCGGCAAGGTCGCAGAATCCGGCTCCTCCCTCCTCATCATCGCCGAGGACATCGACTCCGAGGCCCTCGCGACCCTCGTCGTCAACAAGCTCCGAGGCGTGCTCAAGATCGCCGCAGTCAAGGCCCCCGGCTTCGGCGACCGCCGCAAGGCCATGCTCGAAGATATCGCCACCCTCACCGGCGGCACCGCCGTCATGGAAGAGCTCGGCATCGACCTCGAGAAGCTCGAACTCAAGGAGCTCGGCCGCGCCAAGAAGGTCACCATCGACAAGGACAACACCACCATCGTCGAAGGAGCCGGCACCTCCGCCGCCATCAAGGGCCGCATCGACCTCATCCGCGCACAGATCGAATCCTCCACCAGCGACTACGACCGCGAGAAGCTCGAAGAGCGCCTCGCCAAGCTCGCCGGCGGCGTCGCCCAGGTCAACGTCGGCGCGGCCACCGAAGTCGAAATGAAGGAGAAGAAGGCCCGCGTCGAAGACGCACTCCACGCCTGCCGCGCGGCGGTCGAAGAGGGCATCCTCCCCGGCGGCGGCGTCGCCGTCCTCCGCGCCCGCAAGGCCATCGACAAGCTCCGCAAGAGCGCCTCCGGCGATGAGCGCGTCGGCCACGACATCGTCTTCCGCGCCCTCACCGCACCCGTCAAGCAGATCGCCAAGAACTGCGGCCTCGACGGCTCGGTCATCGCCAACAAGGTCGAAGAAGCCACCGAAGCCAACTTCGGCTTCAACGCCCTCACCCACGAGTACGGCGACCTCGTCCAGATGGGCGTCATCGTCCCCACCAAGGTCGAACGCATCGCCCTCCAGAACGCGGCGTCCATCGCCGGCCTCCTGCTCACCACAGAGGCCGCGATCGTCGAGCGCAAGGAGAAGAAGCCTGCGGGCGCGGGGGCCGGAATGGATGATATGGACTACTAGTCCGCCCGGGCTCACTCTCCAAGGGGCCCCACTCTCAAACGCAGCGAAGCGCCCCGCCCGTTGGCGGGGTGTTTTCTTGCACAGAGCCAGCCCCATCCCCGTACAATGACTGCGACATGCGGACCGTCTACATCGAAACCAGCATCCCCAGCTTCTACTTCGAGACGCGCCAGACGCCGAGCGCAATCGCGTGGCGCGAGGTGACGAGGGAGTGGTGGTCGACCGCTCCCGGTCGGTATCGGCTGGTCACCTCCCGTTTCACCTACGGAGAGCTGCGCAAAGCGCCCAATCCGAAACGGACCGAGGCGGTAGCGCTCCTGCGCAGCGCCGAGTTGCTCGAGGTGCCGCCCGAGCTCAACGACGTCATCGCGTTCTACCTCGATCATAAACTGATGCCGCAGGGCACGACCGGTGACGCCGCTCACCTCGCGATGGCGTCGCTCGCCCGCGCCGACTTCCTCGCCACTTGGAACATCAGCCACCTCGCAAACGCCAACAAGTTCCGGCAGATGGAAGTCATAAACGCCCGCCTTGGCCTGCCCACCCCTCTGATCGTGAACACCATACGCTCTGACCACGGAGGATCCCAATGGCTGACCCGCGTGCCCCCACGTCGTCGGACAATCCGTGGCACGACCCCACGGTGCAAGAGATCCGCGAAATCCGCCGGCAGCTCTGGGAAGAGGCCGGGCGGGACATCGGTGAATACATCCGCCGCGCAGGCGAAGCAACCAAAGAGTTGCGCAAGGAGCGGAAGGACACAGAGGCGGCCTAACACTACGGAGTCAGCGGTTTGAAGCCCACCGTCATCATCTCGAGGAGAAAGGACGACCAGCCGTTCATCGCCGAGGTTTCCGAACTGCCCGGCTGCATCGCCGACGGCCAGACCCACGCCGAGGCTCTGGACAACGCCCACCGGATCGCCGCGCAGTGGATCGAGACCGCCCAGTCCCTCGGCCGCCCGATCCCCACCCCGCGAGGGAGGCTGAAGTATGCGTGAGACCACCCACGAATACGGCGACCTCGTCCAGATGGGCGTCCCCACCAAGGTCGAGCGCATCGCCCTCCAGAACGCCGCGAGCATCGCCGGCCTGCTGCTCACCACAGAGGCCGCGATCGTCGAGCGCAAAGAGAAGAAGACGGCGGGAGCGGGCGCCGGGATGGACGACATGGACTATTGATCCCACCCGGTTCCACAACATATCTCTAAAGCCCAGGGATCCCAATCCCTGGGCTTTTTTCATACCCACCACGCACTCTCTCATTACAATCTCCCCATGCCCCCGTGGAACGACTGGTATCACGTCAACGGGAACACCCACGGAACCTGGCTCCGAGGCGACCCGAGGGGCTGGCGCGCCCGCCACCACCGCGAGCACGTCCAGGGCGATTACAAAGACCCCCCGCCCGAAGGGACTTACGACCGACTTCACGCGCGCTCGAAACAACTCATGACAAGGCCGCCGGTCCGCCTAACGCCCCAAGCCGCGCACATCGCCTGCAACGAGATCGTCGCCTCCCTGCTCCGCCACGACATCCAGGCCCTCGCCGTCGCCGTCGACGACCACCACTACCACATCCTCGCCCGCTTCCCCGATCACAACCCCCGCAAATGGGTCGGCATCGCCAAGAAAAACAGCGCCCGCGCCCTCTCCGACGCGTCGCTCGTCCCCGCCGGCGGAGTCTGGGCAGTCCGATGCCGATGCCTCCCCGTCCGCGATCGAGCACATCAACTCAACGTCTTCCGATACATCGAGAAACACGCGAGACGAGGCGCTTCGATCTGGACATTTCGGTCACAATGCTGACAATCCCAAAGCCCACGGATCCAAATCCGTGGGCGGGCGACAACTCGGGCTCATCTCCGAGCTGCCGAAATACTTCCCCGCGCCAACGCCCGCCCTGCCCACGCCGCTCATCATGACGCCGTATACTCTGAACGCGGAGAATGCCGATCATTGACCCATATCCGCGCGATTGTCGAACGCAAGGAGAAGAATTCGACGGGTGCGGGTGCCGAGATGGACGATAGGGATTATTGGAATGAGACGAACTCTTGCGGCCGCTTCTCGTGATGAGGTGGACACCACCAACATCGGAGCCAAGTTCCTAGGGGCGGTCGCTAAATGCGGTACGTCCCGTGTCTAGGTAGACATCCAGATAGACCATGTCCATTTAATCAATAACCACTCATATATGTCGCGAGTAATTAATGCGGCAGGAATAGCCGAGGAACAATCGCTATGTCTGAGCAGCCAACGCCATCGCCGTCAGAGTGGTCCGTCGCATCCAAATGGATTATGCTCGCGATCACGGTCGCAGTTACCTTTGCAATTCAATTCACGATGAATACTACTGTTTCTTATTTACAAGAACCTGTAGTCACCTTGGCCTATTCTCAGATTTCTGCGGACGATGCGGATTACCTTACGCTTCGAATACAAAACTTTGGTGGCACGGCAATGGATGAGTTGGTGCTCGTCACTCCTCGCGTCCACATTTCGGACGCTACAGCGTCAATACCACTTGTGATTTCAGAAAAAGAAGAATTTCACCACCGCGACGACCAATCTATTATTGCTATCAGCGATATTCCCGCACACACAGGATCTACGGTCTTGTTCCCACTACATGACCGCGCGTTAGAAGTCGCTATTTCTGCTATAAATGGTCCGGAACTTGGGGTGACTGTGGTGCCAGAGTCTGGGCTACAAACACGATTCTCGCTAGCTGTCAAAGGCGCGCTTGTCGAGACTATTGGAATGACATTACTTATTGGCATTGCTACTTTTTTCTTACTAACCTACTTATCTGACTCAACCAGAAAGGTCTACAAAAAGACAGCTGAGGCCCGTGAGGCAATTGACAAACTCCAAGAGCAAGCTGATGAGGCGCAAGAGAAAATGCAATTGATGACAAAGGAAACCGAGGCCAGAGTGGACAAAGTGTGGAAGTCTCAAATTCGCCTAAAGCTTTGGATGAACAGGGTTACGCGTGCAGCACAGACGGAGAACAACTTCTGGCGACGCACAATTGGCGCATTCTTGGCTAAAGGAGGCACGAGAGATGTTGACTTGTTTCGAGTCGTCCGAGACGGGCTAAAGACTCATCCAGCCGGCGCAGCAATCGAGTCACTCGAAGCAATTGAACGAGTGATCGACGACGACTCAACCAAAGACCTCGGACTTCTGGGCGACGATGTCGAATCCGGATGAATGGCGGCGGCGGGTGGCGAGTGGCATGGCCACTGCTTTGAGTGGCTATGCCTCCCCCTCCTACCCACTCTCCAGTCCTTCCGTTGGATCCTCGTGCAGTCTCGTCGGAAGATCGATCTCCGACCTCTCCCTACTCACCGTCCTTCTTCTCCCGAAACGCCCGCAAAGAATCACCCAACTCCAAAATCTCCTCCTCACTCAACCCGTCCGCGGCCGTCCGCAAGATCCCCTCAAACACCGCGATCTCCTCATCCTGCCACGGGAATCCCACGTTCCCATCCGGTCCATCACTGGTCGCCACCACGGCGGGTGGCATCCCCACAAACGCGTGCCATGGCCACTGCCCTGAGTGGCTATGCGAGTTCACCTCAAACGCCTGATTCGACATGTCCGCCGGAAAGCGTTCACCCACCGGCGGCCCATGATCTGATCCGTACCCCTCAGCGGGAACTCTCAGCCCCCACTACTTGCCCTTCGGCGCGTTTCCGCGACCCCCTCCGGACTTGTTCCCCGATGTGGAAGGATAGTTCGGGTTGCTACCGCCCTTGGCTCCTTCACCGCCACCCTTGCCGCCGCCCCCACCGCCTTTGGCTCCTCCACCACCACCCTTCGCAGCACCGCCGCCTCCCTTACTCATAGCAGTTCCTTTCCAATGCTGGTGCAATGCCCCCGTACCCCACGAGGGCTCAATAGAATTATATGCCGACGCACGCCCACGGTTCCCCGCAATCCGCGGCTCAAAACCGTGCCGAGGCGCGGCGGTATGACCACTTCTCTGAGGCGGGTGGCATGCCCACAAACGACGGGTGGCATCCCCACAAACGCGTGCCATGGCCACTGCTCATAGATGGCTATGCGTTCACCGTCCGAAGTCCTGACCCCACCCAATCCCAGCAGTCCCCCAGAGCCGCTGCGGCCGAAACCTTTCCCGCATCAGCCCCCCATCGCATCACAACCATCCCTGCGCGCACACCGCGCCCCCTCCCCAGCCCAATCCCCAGATTCCCAGAATCTTTTTTCTCCCCCGTTTCCCAGCGGTTTCCGAGCCGTTCCCGCCCACCGGCCCTCCACATCTACCCCATCTGAGCGCGCGCCCCCCGCCTATCCGCCCCCCTATGGAAGGAGGCCACCCCATGCTCATGACCCAAACCCCGCCCGACCGCACCACCCCAGCCCCTCTCCCCACAACCCCAGACCCCAGCCCCATGACCCCAGACCCCAGCTCGCTACTCCGCGACTTCCTCGACCCCGACCTCACCCCCCTCGACCTCTGCGTCATCCACGTCTTC
>JAJDDM010000160.1 GCA_029260315.1 Phycisphaerales bacterium
ATGCCCAATGCCCAATGCCCAATGCCCAATGCCCAATGCCCAATGCCCAATGCCCAATGCCCAATGCCCAATGCCCAATGCCCAATGCCCAATGCCCAATGCGCTGGCACCTTGCTTGCGGAGCGTGAGTTGTGAGCTTTATTGATGGCATCACGAACGCGGGGGCGCTGCCGGCGTTGGAGGCGACGATTCGGTTCGCCGGGGCTCGCCAGCGGCTGATCGCCAGCGATATCGCGAATATCGACACGCCGGACTACCGCACGCGGGACGTCGATCCGCGGGGGTTCCAGGCGGCGCTGGGCGAGGCGATCGATCGGCGGCGGGCCGGCGGGTCGGTCGGGCCGCTGGGGGCGCAGAGCACGCGGGAGATCCGGTTCGGTCGCGATGGGGGGCTGGAACTGGAGCCGCGGAGCGATCGGGGCAACGTGCTGTTCCACGATCGCAACAACCGGGATCTGGAGCGGCTGATGCAGGACCTGGCGGAGAATATGGGCATGTATCGGGTGGCGTCGGATCTGCTGAAGAACCGGATGGATCACATCCAGGGCGCGATCCGCGAGACGCGATAGGGGATTGACGGGTGTACGGGGCTCTGGACATCTCGGTCGGCGGCATGGTCGCCCAGCGGACGCGGATGAGCGTGATCGCGGCGAACATCGCCAACCAGAGCGTGCTGGAGGACGCCCAGGGCAACTACGCGCCGTATCAGCGCCGGGAGATCGTGTTCGCGCCGGGAGATCCCTCGGCGAGCGGGCGCGAGGCGCGCGAGCTGGGCGTGCATGTGCGGGAGATCTACCAGAATCCCGACGCGCTGCGGGCGAAGTACATGCCGGGGCATCCGCACGATACGGATGGGGACGGGTATGTGATGGTGCCGGACATCAATCCGATCGTGGAGCAGGTGAACGCGATGGAGGCGGCGCGGGCGTACGAGGCGAACGTGATGGCCGCGGAGGCGAGCAAGGCGATGATGGCACAGGCGTTGCGGTTGTTGGCGTAACGGCGCACGACGTGCCGGCACGGAGGCGGAGAGGCGTTGCGGCGGCTTGGGGCAGGAGGCCCGACGCCGCTGAGCGAGGGCAGGTGCGATGAGCGATCCTGTTGGATTGATCGGCGGGGGGCAGAGCGGGGGGGTGGATCCCCGGGTGTCGGGCGGTGCGCGCCAGGGCACGGAAGGGGCGTCCGGGTTCAAGGACGTCCTGAAGGAGAACCTGCGCCGGGTGAACGAGCTGGAGCAGGACGCGACGCGGGCGATCGAGGATCTGGCGGCGGGCCGGCGGGGGGACGTCGAGGGCGTGGCGCTGGCGGCGGAGAAGGCCGACACGGCGTTTAAGGCGCTCCAAGCGGTGCGCAACAAGGTCATCGAGGCGTACGAAGAGATCAAGCAGATGCGGGCGTAGAGGTGGCCAAGTGCTGCCGTCAGCGAGTATTGCGTCAACTGGCGGAGAGTTCGAGCGAATGAGGACGACCGCGTGACGTGCCACCAGCCGTGGCCTTGCACGGCTGGTGCTCCTGGGGTAGCGCAGTGAAGCACCAACCGCTCAAAGCAGCGGTTGGTGGCACGACGCGTGCGCAAGATCGGCGCAGCGGGGCGCAGGAATCGATCGGCAGGGCCTGCGCTTCGCGGGCGATCTGGGCGCGATGATGCGGTGCGTGTGCAGGCGGCGGGCGGGAAGCTCCGAATGAACCGACTCGTTCCGGCGGGTGAGCCCGCGGGGGCCGGGCGGCGCGGAGCGCCGGTCGTCGATGGCACGGAGGCCGATTTCGATGGATGCGCTGCGCCAGATTCTGAGCCGGATCGCCAGGCAGCTTGGCAACCTGGGGGCGACGCAGAAGTTGCTGATCGGGTCGCTGGCGGTGACCGCGCTGATGGGGATGTTCCTGGTGACCCAGTACGCGGGTCGGCGGGACATGGTGCCGCTGATGGACGCCGACCCGGGGCGGGACATGGTGGGGCTGCTTCGGGCGAGCCACATCGAGGCGGAGGTTCGGGGGAACCAGGTGTTCGTGCCGGCGTCGAGCCAGCGTCTGGCGCTGGCGTCGCTCGCTGAGAACGGCTCGCTGCCGGGCGACACGCAGGTGCTCTTCAACAACCTGATCGAGCACCAGAAGTGGACGAACTCGCGCGAGCAGAACCAGCAGCAGTTCGATATCGCGTTGCAGAACGAGCTGGCGCGGATCATCGGGCATATCGGCGGGGTGAAGTCGGCGCGGGTCTTGATCGATGCGCCCAAGGCGACGGGGATCGGGCTGGTGGCGCGCGAGCCGACGGCGTCGGCGACGATCGTGACCAGCGGGCCGCCCTTGTCCCAAAAGACCGCCGACACGATCGCCTCGTTGATCGCGGGGGCGAAGTCGGGGCTGGGCACGAAGAACGTGCAGGTGATCGACGCGACCAGCGGCAGGACGTTCCGGGCGAGCGATGAGGGGGATCTGGCGCATTCGGCGTACCTGGAGCACGCGACGGCGGTCGAGAAGCGGATGCGGGCGAAGCTGCTGGAGCTGTATTCGTACATTCCCGGGGTGATCGTGGCGGTGACGGCGCATGTGGATATCGTGCGCGAGGACATCCGCTCGGAGGATTTCAAGAGCGTGGACGAGGGCGGGACGGTGCAGTTGTTGGGTAAGGAGCGGACGAGCAGCACGACGCAGACGACGCCGCAGCGCGGGGGTGAGCCGGGGCTCCGATCGAATGCGTCGGCGAGCATCAACCGCGGATCGGCGGGCTCTGGGACGAGTTCGGAGATGAGCGAGACCGAGACGACGATGGAGAATCACGTCGGTCGGACGACGACGCATCGGACGGATCCGAAGGGCCAGCCGACGCGATTGGTGGCATCGATCCAGATCCCGCGGGAGTATGTGTCGGAGATCGTCAAGTCGACACTGGGCGAGGATGCCGAGGGGCCGACGGAGGAGGCGATCAGGCAGAAGTTCGACGAGATCCGCCAGGAGATGGAGACCAAGACCAAGCCGCACTTGCAGACCGAGCAGACCGAGGGCGAGGTTTCGGTGTCGATGATCCCGGTCGCGCTGCGGCGCGAGGGTGCGCAGCAGGCGTCGATGTTCGGGGGGATCGCCTCGACCGGCGGGGCGCTGGGCCTGGGCGGGAACATCATGGAGACGGCGATCATCGGCGTGCTGGGGCTGGTGTCGGTGGGGCTGATGCTGATGATGGTCCGGCGGGCGGGCAGGCAGGTGAAGATGCCCAGCGCCGAGGAGCTGGTGGGGCTGCCGCCGGAGCTGGGGGCGAGTGAGGATCTCGTGGGCGATGTCGGCGAGGGCGAGGACGCGATGGCGGGTCTGGAGCTTGGCGAGGAGGACGTGGAGTTCCAGAAGATGCTCAACGAGGTGATAGAGCAGGCGAATCACAGTCCGGAGTCGGTCGCGAGCGTGCTGAACCGCTGGATATTGCAGGAGGACTAGCCGTTGGGCGCTGCGGATCGCATGGAGATGACGCCGGTGCGCAAGGCGGCGGTGGTGCTGCTGGCGGTGGGCCCGGAGCACAGCGCCGCGGTGCTGAAGCACCTGGGGCCGGAGACGGTCGAGCAGGTGATGCGCGAGCTGGCGTCGCTGGGGCGGATCGACGACGCGCTGCAGAGCAGCATCATCGAAGAGTTCTATCACCAGTCGCTCGCGCAGCAGTTCGCGAGCGAGGGGAACCTGGATTTCGCCAAAGAGGCGCTGATGGGGGCGATGGATCCGGCGGTCGCCGATCGGATCCTGGGGCAGATCCAGACGCAGGTGCGCAAGACGCCGTTCAACTTTCTGCAGAAGGCAGAGAGCGAGCATGTGCTGACGTTCATCCAGGACGAGCACCCGCAGACGATCGCGCTGATCGTGTGCCATCTGCCGCACCATCGGGCGGCGGAGATCCTGTCGCGATTGCCGATGGCCAAGCAGGTGGAGGTGGTCAAGCGGATCGCGAACATGGAGCAGACGAACCCGGACGTGATCCGCGAGGTGGAGCAGGGGCTGGAGAGCCGATTGGCGAACATGCTGGGCCAATCGATGCAGAAGACCGGCGGGGTGGAGGCGGTGGCGGAGATCCTGAACCTGGCCGATCGGGCGACCGAGAAGACGATCATGGAAGGACTGGAGAGCGACGATCCGGACCTTGTCGAGGAGATCCGGCGGTTGATGTTCGTGTTCGAGGACATCCTGCTGGTGAACGACAAGGGGATCCAGAGCGTGCTCAAGGAGATCGACAACGACGAGCTGGCGCTGGCGCTGAAGACCGCGAGCGACGAGCTGAAGGCCAAGATCCTGGGCAACATGTCCCAGCGGGCTTCGGAGCTGATCCAGGAGGACATGCAGTACATGGGCCCGGTGCGGCTGAGCGATGTCGAGGCGTCGCAGCAGCGGATCGTCGACGTGGTGCGCCGCCTGGAGGAGGCCGGCGAGCTGGTGATCGAGGGGCGTGGGACCGACGCGGAGATGGTCGTCTAAGAGAGAGGCTGGGCGTTGGCGATCATGAAGGCATCGAGTGCGGCGGCGTCGGGCGCCTGCGTGGATCTGGCGGACTTCGGCGAGCGGGCCGAGATGATCCTGAGCGAGGCTCGCGCCAAGGCGTCGCGGCTGCTTGCCGATGCGCGGGGCGAGTGCGAGCTGCTGACCGAGAGCGCCGCGGAGCTCGCGCGGGACAAGGGCGAGCGCGAGGGATTCCAGGCGGGGCTGGAGCGCGGTCGCAAGGAAGGACGCGAGCTGGCGCACCGCGAGAAGTGCGATGAGATCGCGGCGTTGGCGTCGGGGCTCGGCGAGGCGCTCTCGCGATTCGAGTCGCGCCGCGTTGCGTTGGAATCGCTGGCGCGGGACGACCTCTTGGATCTGGCGATTCGGCTGAGCGAGCGGATCACGCGCAGGCGGCTGGCGATCGAGCCGGGGCTGGTGGCCCAGCAGGTCGAGGGCGCGATCGAGGCGGTGTCGCGCGGCTCGCGGCTGACGGTTGCGTTGCATCCCGATGATGCGATGCTGGTGCGCGAGCTCGCGGGCGAGTGGAGCGAGCGCGTTGAGATCGAGGAGGATGGAACGATCGAGCGCGGCGGGTGTCTGGTGCGCAACGAGCGGGGGGTGGTCGCGGACGCGACGGTCTCGACGCAGCTCGAGCGGATCGCGCAGGCGATCCTGCCGGGGAGTTCTGACGCGGCGCCCGGGGTTGCGGCGTGAATCCGTTCGACGAGGCATGGGAGCGTGCGCGCGAGGGCGAGCGAATCGAGCGCGTGGGGACGATCCGCTCGCTGCGGGGGTTGTGCGCGGCGGTGCGGGATCTGGCTGCGCCGGTGGGGTCGCTGGTGAAGCTGGAGACCGAGTCGGGCGGGACGGCGGGTGAGGTGATCGGGTTCGAGGATTCGGACGCGATCGTGATGCCGCTGGCGGGGCGCGATGGGCTGATGGCGGGCGGGCGTGCGGTGTTGGAGCAGACCTCGCCGACGGTGCGCGTGGGGGCGGAGCTGTTGGGGCGTGTGATCGATGGGCTGGGGCGGGCGATCGATGGTCGGGGTCCGGTGCGCCCGATGGGTTCGCGTCCATTGCAGCCTGCGCCGATCGACGCGATGCGCAGGCGGCTGATCCGCGAGCGATTGGCGACGGGTGTGCGGGCGGTGGACACGATGACGCCGGTGGGGCGCGGGCAGCGGTTGGGGATCTTCGCGGGGCCGGGGGTGGGTAAGAGCACGCTGCTTGCGCAGTTGGTGCGGGGGAGCGAGAGCGACGCGAACGTGATCGCGCTGATCGGCGAGCGGGGTCGTGAGGTGCGCGAGTTCATCCAGGAGACGTTGGGGGACGAGGCGCTCTCGCGGAGCGTCGTGGTGGTGGCGACGGGGGACGAGTCGCCGGCGATGCGCGTGCGGGCGGCCAAGGGCGCGTGCGCGATCGCCGAGAGCCTGCGGGATGAGGGAAAGGACGTGCTGTTCATCATGGACTCCGCGACGCGGTTCGCGCACGCGCAGCGGCAGATCGGGCTTGCGGTTGGGGAGCCGCCGGCGACGCGCGGGTACACGCCGAGTGTGTTCAGTGAGTTGGCGCAGTTGCTGGAGCGGGCGGGGGCGGTGGAGGCGAGCGACGGAGCGACGGAGCGACGGAGCGGCGAAGGGGGACTGGGCGGGTCGATCACGGGGATGTACACGATATTGGTCGAGGGCGATGACATGACCGAGCCGATCGCCGACGCGGCTCGGGGAATCCTGGATGGACACTTGATCCTGTCGCGCGATCTGGCGAAGCGCGGCCACTTCCCGGCGATCGATGTGCTGGATTCTGTCAGCCGGGTGACGGGCGAGATCTGCGACGAGCGACACTTGGCGGCGCGCCAAGTGCTGCTTCGGTTGCTCGCCAAGCACGGCGAGGTGGCGGAGCTGGTGCGGATCGGGGCGTACGCGGCGGGCAGCGACGCCGAGGCGGATACGGCGATCGCGTTTCTCGAGGAGATCGAGGCGCTGCTGACCCAGGCGCGGGGCGAGGCGAGCGCGTTCGATGCGTCGCGAGCGGCGATGGTCGACCTGGGCGAGCGGGCGTCGGCGGCGCTGGCGGCCCGTAAGCAGCAGAGGGCGGCGTGATGGGCGGGTTCCGGTTCGAGCTCGAGGCGGTGTTGCGGCAGCGCGAGCACGCCGAGCGCGTCGAGCAGGTCGCGATGGGGACGATCGATCGCGAGCGATTGGCGCTGGAGGCGGAGCTGGGGGCGGCGCAGGGGGAGATCGAGGATGAGCAGGCGGAGTTGCGCCGGCGTCTCGTGGGCGCGCGGTTTGCAACGGTTCGCGATCAGGCGCTGGCGGTGGGGGTGATCGAGCGACGGGCGGCGGGGATCGCGCGGCGTCTCGCGGAGACGCTGGAGCGATTGGAGAAGGCTCGGGAGCGGTTGGTGCGAGCCTCGGCGGATCGGCGGGCGATCGAGCTGCTGAGAGAACGCCGATATGAGACCTGGCGGCGCGAGCAGCTCCGCAAGGAGCAGCGGACGCTGGACGATGTGGTCAGCGGAGCGAGCGCTCGACGGGCGCAGGAGGCCGCGTGATGCGCAGGATCTGGACGATTCTTTCGGTGCTGGCGATCGGCAATCTGGTGGCGTTGGTCGGGCTTGTGGGGTGGCTGGGGGCGAGCGGTCGGCTAAGCGTCGATCGTGTGCGCTCGATGCGCGAGATGCTGGGCGAGACGGCCGAGGCCCAAGCGGCTCGGGAGAAGAGCAACGCGGAGGAGGCCGAGGCGAGCGCCGAGGGCGACGATCGGGGCGTGGCGCTGTCGTCGGCCGAGCTGATGGAGATGCGGCTGGATGGGATCGAGGCGGATCGGGAACGTCGGCGTCGCTTGGCGCAGGAGGCGCGGGATCTAGGGGCGTCGTTGGCGCAGCGGGAATCGGCGCTGCAGCGCGATCGAGAGGCGCTGGCAACGGAGCGCGAGGCGTATGAGGAGTATTTGGCGTCGATCGCGCAGACCGACGGTGACGCGCAGTTCCGCAAGGCGGTGAAGGTATTGGACGGTCTGAAGGCGCAGGACGCGGCGGGGATCATCACGGCGCTGATCGAGTCGGGTAAGGACGGGCTCATGGACGGCGAAGAGGGGTCGGAGGGCGCGGAAGATGCCGCCGACGCGCCGGGATTGCGCATGGGGGGCGTCGATCGTGCGGTGTCGTATGTGAACGCGATGCAGGAGCGATCGCGTTTGAAGCTGATGGCGGAGCTCTCGGCGGATCGCCCGGAGCTGGCCGCGGACTTGCTGGAGCGTCTGCGTAGCCGCGGGATTGCCGCGGCGCAGACGCCATGACGCCAGCGATACACATTGATCCAATACGAGCGGTCCCGAGTGGGGCTCCGAACGGGGCGAATCTCGGTGTTGCCCCCAAGGCATCTCTGGATCGCGAGGTCGCGAGCCGGATGTACGGGTCGTACGGCGATCGTCTGGCGTCGGCGGCGCGTCGGCGAGGGGAGCTGGTGGGGGCCGGGGCGCTGGGGGCGATCCCGGCGGTGGAGCTGGCGACGCCTGCGCCGGCGGGCGGATCGCCCGTGGGCGAGAGCGGCGCGCATGCGAGCGATGGTCGCGGCGGATTGGCCCGGCGAGAGCGCTCGGCTGACGCGTCGAGGACGGGATCGCGCGCGACAGAGGGCGGTGCAAAGGACGCGCGGGCGGTCGCGACGGGCGCGGGCGTGAAGCCGGATGGACCGGCGGGTGGCGCGATCGGCGCCAGCCCTGCGCCTGCGCACGGCGCGGGCAATGATGGGGTTGAGGGAACGGTGGGCGGACCGCGGTGGGGCGGATCGGCGGCAGCGCTTGCCAAGCTCGCGAACGTCGGCTCGGGCGCGCGGGCGATCGTTGTATCGAACGCAACGACCGGCGCATCATCGAGCGCCCCGCGGGCCGGCGGGAGTCCGGGCGTTGGGATCGGGGCGCAGCGCGTGCGCAGCAGCGCAGTCTCTGCCGGGCAGCGAGCGCAACCGGCGCGCCCCGCGCAGCGCGATGCGCTGATCGAACAGATCCAGCGCGGGCTCGCGAAGGCCCTGCAGAGCAAGGACGGAGAGGTCACGGTGCGGCTGCGCCCGGAGAACCTGGGCCTGGTGAAGGTGCGGGTGCGGGTGGAGAGTTCGCGGGTGACCGCGGCGCTGGAGGCGACGAGCGAGCAGGCACGGGAGTTGCTGAGTCAGAATCTTGCCACGCTGGAGCGAGCGCTGGAGGCGCGGGGCTTGAGCGTGGATCGGGTCGTGGTCGAACACGTCCCGGCGCACGTCACGGACGACGGGTCGCGCCACTCGCGAGAGCACTGGGGCGGAGCCTCACCTCGCGCAACACACGGGCGGAGCCCCAGCGGGCCGGACGCGGAGCGTCCGGAGGAAGAGCCGGTCTCGGCGGCCTCGGAGTGGTCGGTCGACGCCATCCATATTGACGCTGTCGCGTAGTCGCGACGGGCTCGGCGTGAGTGGTCTCATGGCGAGCGCGGGGCGGCGGGGCGATCGACATCGGCGCGGGCTCCATGCGCGCGTCGAGGGCGGTTGTGGCGCGGGGGCGATCGGAGCGGGCCATGAGCGCGATCGGTGCGATCGCGGGGGGCACGGGCGCCTCGCAGAGCGGATTCAGCGGGCTTTCCAGCGACGACTTCATGAAGATCGTGCTCGAGGAGTTGGGCCAGCAGGATCCGCTGGAGCCCTCGGACACGGGCGCGCTGCTCGATCAGCTCGCGAGCATCCGGGCGATCCAGGCCGACGTCGATCTGGAATCGAGCCTGAAGTCGCTGGTCTCGCAGAACGAGCTGGCGTCGGCGACGGGGATGATCGGGCGCGTGGTCAGCGGCGTGAGCGAGACCGCGCAGCGCACCGCCGACGTCGTCATCAGCGTCTCGAAGACCGGGGACGGGCCGATCCTGAATCTCGCCAATGGGCAGCGGGTGCGGATCGGGCAGGTGGATGAGGTGGTGTCCGAGGAGTTGTTCACGCCGCCGACGGGGGACGCGTGATGGGCTCGGTCTCGCCGTTGTTGCAGGAGCTGGCGGGTGTCGCCGCGGACGGGGTTGGCAAGGGCCCGGCGGGCGATGCGCTGGCGGCGCTGGGCGGTGAGTTCCAGGCGATGCTGCGGGCGAATGAGCTTGGCGGGGGTCGGTTGGGAGCGATGCCGAGTCTGGGGAGCGGATTGGGCGTGTCGCTGGACGCGGGGCTCGATCTGGACCTGACCGACGAGCAGATGCGCCGGATCGCGGAGGCGGCCGATCGGGCGCAGGCGGCGGGGGCCGCGAGCGCATTGGTCATGATCGACGGCAAGGCGCTGCGGCTGGATGTGCAGGCGCGTCGGATCACCGGCGAGGCGTCGCTGCTGCACGGCGACGTGCTGACGGGGATCGACGCGGTGGTGCAGGCGAGCGATCCGGCGAGTACGAGCACGCAGTCGGGGCTTGGCGGGTTGTTGCGGGCGGGCGGCTCGGCGCTGGGGATCCACCCGGACGTGCTGCGCGCGATCATCAAGTAGAGCCAGTTCCAACGGCTCGATGAACGAGTCTACTACAGGGTTCACTACAGAGAGCACAGAGGGCACAGAGGAATGACAAAGAGATGAGGAGAAGAGTATGAACCACGGAGTCGCACGGAGTTTCACGGAGTCGCAAGGGGATAGACTGAACCTCATCGTGCATTCCGTGCCACTCTGTGAGGCTCCGTGGTAAGTCCCTTCTTCCGCCTTTCTCTGTGTGCTCTGTGTCCTCCGTGGTGATTCGGCGGTTTCGGGATAGCTTCTAGTCTTCGAGGTCAAACGGCCATTGGAAGTGAGCGGCATGGCATCCACACAGGCATTGTTCACGGCGTTCAGCGGGCTCGATGCGCACGCGCGGTTCATCGATGTCACCGGCAACAACATCGCCAACGTCAACACGACGGCGTTCAAGAGCTCGCGCGTCGAGTTCGCCGATCTCTTGTACCGCAACAGCTCGCTGGGCGAGCCGCCGGGCGATTTCACGGGCGGGAGCAACCCGATCCAGGTCGGCACGGGCGTGCGGGTCTCGGGCACGCTGCGCGACTTCGCGGGCGGGACGATCTCGGCGACGGGGATTCCCAGCGACATGGCGATCGACGGGTCGGGCTTCTTCGTTGTCCAACGGGGCGAGGAGCAGCTCTACACGCGCGACGGGGCGTTCCGGCTCGATGCGGAGAACAATCTTGTGACGGTCGACGGCGATCGCCTGCTGGGCTCGCCGGTGGACGATGAGTTCGTGATCCAGGAGGGGACGCTGGGGGAGCTATCGATCCCGGTGGGCCAGCTCACGATCGCGCAGGCGACGAGCGTCGTGCGGATGAGCGGGAATCTGAACGCCGGGGGCGATGCGGCGACGCGCGGGGCGCGGATCCGGCTGGGTGCGGATGGGGACTTCGGGTTCGGGCTGATCAACAACCCGACGGTGCCGCCGTCGGGGACGAATGTGATCGAGCCGACGAGCCTCTTGAGCGAGATCGCGGATCCGGATGACCCGTCGGGTGACACGGCGATGTTTGCGAGCGGGCAGGCGATCGAGGTGCGCGGGGCGCGCAAGGGCGGGTCGAACACGACGCCCGAGAGCTTTCTGATCGACGCGGCGAGCACGGTGCGCGATCTGCTGGACTTTTTCACTGCGGCGCTGGCGCTGCAGGATACGGGCGCGAACCCGGATGGCAACACGCCGGGCGCGAGCCTGAACAACCAGAGCGGGCGGATCTTCATCAACGGGAACACGGGGACCGCGAGCGATCTGGAGATCGAGAACACGGACCTGCGGCTGGTGGACCCGGACGGGTCGATCGCGCGGTTCCCGTTCTCGACCGAGCGGTTGGCGCAGGCGGACGGCGAGAGCGTGCGCACGACGCTGGTGGCGTTCGATTCGCTGGGCACGCCGCTGGAGGTGGACGCGACGTTCGTGCTGGAATCCAAGCAAGATACGGGCACGACGTGGCGGTACTTTGTAGAGTCGGCCGACGACACGGACCCGAATAATGCGAACGCGACGGGGCTGCTGGAGTTTGACAACTTCGGGCTGCTGCGGACGACCGACGCGATCACGGTGAACGTCGATCGCGCGGGGACGGGTGCCGCGTCGCCGATGAGCTTCGAGCTGTCGCTGCTGGGCGGGGAGAACGGCGTGACGGCGCTGACGGACGTGGAGAGCCGGGTCGCGAGCACGTTTCGCGATGGGGCGGCGATCGGCACGCTCGAGGACTTCAC
Organism: Phycisphaerales bacterium; assembly: GCA_029260315.1. Classification (GTDB taxonomy): domain Bacteria; phylum Planctomycetota; class Phycisphaerae; order Phycisphaerales; family UBA1924; genus S146-42. The sequence continues at coordinate 11,659 of JAJDDM010000160.1, forward strand.
GATCGATCGCGACGGGACGATCCTGGGCGCGTTCAGCAACACGCTGATTCGACCTCTGGGTCGCTTGAACCTGGCGACGTTCCGCAATCCGTCGGGGTTGGTCGGGCAGGGGTCGAACCTGTTCCGCACCGGGGGCAACAGCGGGGAGGCGGTCTTCGCAAGCCCCGGCGAGCTGGGTGCCGGGCAGATCGTCGGCGGGAGCCTGGAGCTGTCCAACGTCGATCTGGGCAAGGAGTTCATCAATCTGATCCTGGCGTCGACGGGGTACTCGGCGTCGAGCCGGGTGATCCAGACGTCGGATCAGCTCTTTGATCAGTTACTGGCGGTTGCTCGATAGGTGAGTGGGCGGTCGGAGCACGTCCGAGAATCAGTCGGCGGAAGGAACGAGCAACCAGACCCGCTGACTCGTCGTGGACTCGCATCGTCGGACGCCCGATATTGACTGCATGGCCCGCGAGGTGCGCCCGTGATCGACGTCACCAGACTGAACGGCGCTCGGTTCATACTCAACGCCGAGCTGATCCGGACGGTGGAGTCCAACCCGGACACGGTGATCACGCTTGTGGGAGGCGAGCACCTGGTGGTGAGCGAGTCGAGCGAGGAGATCGTGCGCCGGGTGCTGGAGTATCGCAGGCATTTGCGGACGTTGCTGCCTGCGTCCTGACGGCACAGACCCGCGGGCCGGTCCGGCATTTGCGCGTGGCGGGGCTGGGGCGTCAAGTCTGGTCTGGGAGGGCTCGATAGGCCATCCGGAGTCGCGTGTGCGCACACGGAGGGCGCTGGGTGGATATCGGGACCGTCATTGGGCTCATCTTCGGGATCGTCTGCATCCTGGGGGCGATGGTGCTGGGCGGGGGCAACCCGCTCTCGCTGATCAACGTCCCGTCGATCGTCGTGGTCTTCGGCGGGACCGGCGGAGCGCTGCTGATGGCGTACCCGCTCTCGCGGTTGTTCTCGGTCCACAAGGTGATCCTGAACGCGGTGTTCTCGACGGCGACGGACCCCAAGGAGATCGTCAAGGACATCGTTTCGTACGCCGAGACGGCCCGTCGCGAGGGGATCCTGGCGCTGGAGAACATGGTCGACGAGATGCGCGACCCGTTCATCGTGCGTGGGATCAAGATGGCGGTGGACGGGACGGACCCCGAGCTGATCCAGACGGTGATGGACACCGAGCTGGAGGCGCTGATGGAGCGCCACACCGTCGGCAAGAAGATCATGGAGAACATCGCGCGGTACGCGCCGGCGTTCGGGATGATCGGGACGCTGATGGGCCTGATCGCGATGCTGCAGAATATGGACGATCCGAGCAAGATCGGCCCGGGCATGGCGGTGGCGCTGATCACGACGCTGTACGGGGCGATCATCGCCAACGTCGCGTGCTATCCGATCGCCGACAAGCTGATGGCGCGCGACGCCGAGGAGGTGCTCATCAAGACGATCATCATCGCGGGCGTGATGAGCATCCAGTCTGGCGACAACCCGCGGATCGTCGAGGGCAAGCTCCTGACGTACCTGCCGCCGGCGGATCGCATGGCGTACGAGGAAGCGCGCGAGGCCGCGTAAGGAGGGCCTGTGGCCAAGCGCAAGAAGCCCGATGAGGCGGGGATCCCCGAGTGGGTGGTGACCTACGGGGACATGATGTCGCTGCTGCTTTGTTTTTTCATTCTGCTCAGCGCGTTCAGCGAGATCAAGAAACCGCGCGAGTATCAGAAGGTGATCGACTCGATCAAGGAGTCGCTGGGTCTGGATGGTGGTTTGGGGATGATCAACACGTCGCGGAACCCGCAGAACTCGATGATCAATCACCTGGTGGAGCACGCCAAGATGGCCGGCGAGGTGCCCAGCCGCTCGGACGTGAACGAGCAGGCGATCGCGGGGCGTGACCAGACGGTCGAGGCGATCCGCGAGGGCGGCAGGTGGGTTCTCGGCGGGCCGGTCTCGTTCCAGGCGGCGTCGGTCGAGATCTCCGAGTCTTCCAAGAAAGAGCTGCGCGACCTCGCCGAGCAGATCCGCGGCGGCGACGAGCGCCTGGAGATCAAGGGACACGCCTGGGGGCTGGAAGATAAGGGCGAGGGCGACGACTATCGCGCGCTGTCGTTCAAGCGGGCGAGCGCGGTCGCGGAGTTTCTCGAGACCGAGGGCGGAATCCGCGGCGAGCGTCTGTCGATCGTCGCAGCGGGCAACAGCGAGCCGAAGAAGACCGACCAGCTCGGCGGGTCGCAGAATCGACGGGTCGAGGTGATCGTGACCGAGGTCACGCTGAGCCAGACGCACCCGGATCCGGATTGGCAGGGCAACTAGGAGGATTGGCGATGGCCGATGAGCAAGAACCTCAGGGCGAGGCGGGCGAGAAGAAGAAGTCCCCGATTCTGATGATCGGGATCGTCGCGGGGCTCATGGTGCTCGAGGGCGTGGGCGTGTTCCTGTTCGTCTCGATGACCGGGGGGGCGGCGGGAGCGAACGCCGCGGGGCTCGAGGGGCTCGACGAGCAGAGCGGCGAGCTGGTCGAGGAGGTCGAACTAATCAAGGGGCGATTCCAGAATCTCTCGACGGGCAGGGTCTGGGACTGGCAGGTGGAGGCGTTCTTGAAGGTCCGGTCGAAGAACGTGCCGCATGTTGAGAAGGTCCTGGAGCGCCGCAAGGCGGAGATCCAGGAGGGCCTGAGCCTGATCTTCCGGCGGGCCCAGCACGCCCAGCTGCGCGAGCCGGGGCTGAACTCGATCAGCCGCCAGGTGGAGGCATACATTCTGGAGGTGTTCGGGACCGATCCGTCGGACGGCTCGCCGTATGTGGAGCGGGTGCTGATTCCGAAGTGTGACGGGTACCCGTCGGACTTTTGAGCAAGCGCAGCTTGTGCGCGGGGTATGCTGAGCCGTGCCAAGCCCATTGGCCCGGTCGGTATGTGGTTTGAGCCAAGGGCGGCCGGTCGCGCAGGCACGGCGCGTCGATTGCGCTGGCCGCGCGAAAAGTGCTCCGGCGGGCGGCGGCGATCCGATCGACCCATCTCGATCGCGGCGCGCGATCGACCCACGCGCGGGCGGAGCCCCGCGAGATCGCACCCCGGGAGCGGGAGATGTCTGACGATCAGCCGGTCCGGGACGAGAGCGACGCGGGCGAGGGAGCCGGGACGGGCGAGGCGACCGCCGAGACCGCACCCGTGAGTGAGCAGGAACGGAGCGAGACGCCGGCGATGGATCCGGGGGCGGAGGTGTCGGCGGAGCTTGGCGACGCGCCGGCGCAGCCCACGAATGACTCCAAGAGCTTCGATCTGCCGGACCTGCAGAGCCAGGGCGCTCAGGGTTCGCCCGGCGATCACCTGGACCTCTTGTCGGACGTCGATCTGAACGTCAAGATCGAGCTCGGGCGGACGCGGATGCTCGTCGAGGACGTGCTGAAGCTGGGGCGGGGAAGCGTCGTGGAGCTGGACAAGCTCGCGGGCGACCCGGTGGATATCTATGTGAACGAGCGGCTGGTGGCGCGGGGCGAGGTGCTCGTGCTGAACGACAACTTCTGCGTTCGCGTCAACGAGTTGGTCTCGGGTAAGCAGGCGGAAGTCCGGCGCAAGAGCGCGTAGGAGCGTCGAGGATCGACGCGCAGGTGGCCATGGAGGGCCGATGTTTCGATATGCGTGGATAGCCATGTTCCTGTGCGCACCTGTTGCGATGGGCGAGCCGATCGGGCCGATGCCGCATCCCGGTGTGACGGATCAGGTCGCCGAGCAGACGATCACGAAGGCCGATCAAGACACCGGGGCAGCGGGCGAGGTGCCGGCGCGCAGCGAGCGCCCGCTCGGCAGCCCGCCGGCGGCGCAGCCATCAAAGGGAGGGACGGGGTCCTCGCAGCCGGTCGGCGCGCGGGGCTGGCTCACGGGCACGGCGCTGCCGCTGCTCGGCGTGCTGGGGCTGATCGTCGCGCTGGCGTGGGTGTATCGGCGGTTCGCGCGCACCCAGGGCGGGATCTCCAGCGCGTTCGGGGCCGGGGGGCACGCGCCCTCGGGCGTGCTGAGCGTGCTCGGGCGGTTCCCGGTGGGCGGGGGGATGACGCTCGTGCTGCTCCAGCTCGATCGGCGGGTGCTGCTGGTCTCGCACAGCGCGGGGTCGATGTTCCGTGGGCGCCCGGGCTCGATGAGCCTCTTGAGCGAGATCACCGACGAGGAGAGCGTCGCGTCGCTGTTGGTGCGGACGCAGGATGAGCGCGGCGAATCCATGAGCCAGCGGTTCAACGAGCTGCTCCAGGGGTACTCGCTCGAGGACGCGGACGAGTTTCATGCCAATGGCGGGCTCGACGACGTGCCGGCGGTCTCGCTGGTCGATGAGGTCGCAGACGATGGGGACGAGGCGCGGCAGGAGCTCTCGCCGCTGCGCAGGCGGTTGGATCGCCTGATGCGCCATCCCGCGGCGGAGAAGGCGGCGTCATGACGCGTTTGCTCTCCATCCTGCTTGCCGGCGTGTTATTGGGGCTGTTCTCGTCGGCGGCGGGGGGGCAGGTAATCGGCCCGCCGAGCGATCCCGGCGCGTTCTCGCTCGACGGCGGGCCCGACGCCGAGGGGATCGCCCGGACGCGGGCGCTGCTGGGGCTGGATTCGCCGAACGATCTCAATCCCTTGAGCGTGCTGGCGGCGGCGGGCGACGCGCTGCCGGGCGGCGCAAAGGGGACGGGAGATGGCGAGGGCAGGAGCGGGCTGAGTGCCGCGGTGAGCATCATGCTGGTGCTGACGGTGATCAGCCTGGCGCCGTCGATCATGCTGATGACCACCTGCTTCGTGCGGATCCTGGTGGTTCTGGGCCTGCTGCGTCAGGCGATCGGGATGCAGACGCTGCCGCCGGCGCAGATGATCACGGCGCTGGCGCTGTTCATGACGCTGCTGGTGATGGGCCCGACGATCGACCGGATCTGGAACGAGGCGGTGGTGCCGTATCAGAACGGCGAGATGTCGAGCTACGACGAGCTGTGGGACCGTTCGGTGCAGCCGATGCGGGACTTCATGTTCGACCAGATCGAGGCGACGGGCAACTGGTCGAGCCTGTACATGGTGCTGAACTATCGGGGGAGGCTGGATACGTCCGAGCCGCAGAAGCTGAAGCGGGGCGATGTCGATCTCGTCGAGCTGGTACCGGCGTACATGCTCAGCGAGCTGAAGACGGCGTTCACGATGGGGTTTCGCGTCTACCTGCCGTTCCTGGTGATCGACATGGTGATCGCGAGCCTCTTGATCTCGATGAGCATGATGATGCTGCCGCCGGTGCTCATTAGTCTGCCGTTCAAGCTGCTGCTGTTCGTCTTGGTGGATGGGTGGCAGCTCGTGGTGGGCAGCCTGATGTCGAGCTTCGTCCAGGATGGGACAGGTCCGCGTCTGAGCGAGTCGGCGGCGGATGCGTCGCGCGAGATCTCGATGGTCGTGCCGGAGATCGCGCCGGTGGTGTCGGCGATCTGTTAGCGAGGGGTGGGGCATGCCGTACGACGAGTCGCTGGTGTTTCTTGTGCGCGACACGCTGATCGTGGTGCTGAAGATCGCGGCGCCGATCCTCGCGGCGGGGGTCGCGGTCGGGCTGGTGATCAGCTTCCTGCAATCGGTGACGAGCATCCAGGACCAGACGCTGACGTTCGTGCCGAAGATCGGCGTGATGATCATCGTGGCGGCGGTGCTGATCCCTTGGATCGCGTCGAAGCTTGTGGATCACGCGTCGGAGCTGTTGAGCCTGAAGCCGTAGGGGGCGCGTGGTCGGATTCGAACCCATGCTGGGGCACGTCGTGCCGTTCTCGCTGGTGTTGAGCCGCGTGGTGGGGGTCGTGCTGTTCGCGCCGCTGCTGAGCATGTCGGCGCTGCCGATCCGGGCGCGGGCGCTGTTGGCGTTCGTGCTTGCGCTGTCGATCTATCCGGTGGTGCCGGCGGGGGCGGGGTTCAACCCGACGCTCGATCTGTGGGGCCTGCTGCCGGTGATGTTCGCCGAGATTTTGATCGGCGTGGCGCTGGGCATGCTGGCGTCGGTGCCGATGCTGGCGATGGAGATGGCCGGGCAGATGGCCGGGCACCAGATGGGCCTCGGGCTCGCGCGGTCGTTCAACCCGGCGTTCGAGTCGGAGATGGATGTCGCCGGGCAGATGCTGTTCATGGTGGCGGCGGGGATCTTCCTGTCGGTCGGCGGATTGGAGGTGTTGTTCCTCGCGCTGGTGCGGACGTTCGACACGATGCCGCCCGGGACGATCATCTCCGCGGGCGCGACGCTGGAGCTGTATCTGGCGCTGGCGAGCTCGGGGCTGGATCTGGCGCTGCGGGTGGCTGCGCCGGTCTTGGGGACGCTGGTGTTGATTCTGATCGCGATGGGCTTCCTGATGAAGACCATGCCGCAGATCAACATCCTGAGCTTTGGGTTCGCGGTCAAGATCATCTGCGGGATCGCGGTGTTGACTTGGAGCATCTTCGTGATCGAGGAGGCGTTCGGGGAGGCCCTGGGCGACGCGCTGGAATCGATCGTGCAATGGGCGGCATCGGGCGCGGGCACCAGACAGCCCGGCGTGATCGCGGGAGGGCGCGTCCATGGCTGGTGATGACATGGGCGAGAGGACCGAGGACGCGACGCCGCGCAAGATCAGCAAGTCGCGCGAGCGCGGGCAGGTCGCCAAGAGCCAGGATCTGTCCGCGGCGGTCGGGCTGGCGGCGGCGGTGACGCTGCTGGGGATCTTCGGGACGTCGCTCATCAAGCACTTCGCCGAGGTGCTCACGCGGGTGTGGGAGGGCCAGACGCCGGGGGATCCGCTGTCGATCGACGGCGTGATCGGGGCGTCACGTTGGGTCGGCGGCTCGACCGTGATCACCGTGCTGCCGATTTTCCTGCTCGTTTTTCTGATCTCGTACCTGACCAATCTGCTCCAGGTGGGCTGGCTGCTGACCATGTATCCGGTCAAGCCGAAGCTGAGCAAGATCAATCCGGTCGCGGGGGTCAAGCGGCTGTTCAGCCTGCGGAACCTGGTCAAGAGCGGGGTGAACGGGCTGAAGCTCGTGGTCGTGGGCGGGGTGGCGAGCTTCGTGCTGTGGCGGAGTGTGCCAAACCTGACGGCCCTGCCGCGCTTGCAGGCGGAGGTGGCGCTGCTGGCGATCGGCAGGCTCGCGATGGAGCTGGCGCTGTGGCTGCTGGTGGTGCTCTTGTTGCTGGCGATCATCGACTTCATCTACCAGAAGTGGCAGCACAAGAAGGACCTGAAGATGACCAAGCACGATGTCAAGGACGAACGCCGCAGCATGGAGGGCGATCCGCAGGTCAAGAAGCAGCGGATGAAGATGGCGATGGAGGTCGCGACCCAGCGGATCCAGGGCGCGGTGCCCGATGCGGACGTGGTGGTCTCGAACCCGACGCACTTCGCGGTGGCGCTGAAGTATGACAGCGAGACGATGGGGGCGCCGCGATTGGTCGCCAAGGGGGCCGATCTGCTTGCGTATCGGATCCGCCAGGTGGCGATCGCTAACGCGGTGCCGATCGTGGAGCGGCCGCCGCTGGCGCGGGCGATCTATTGGGGCGTGGACGTGGGGCGGGAGATCCCGCCGCACTTGTACGAAGCGGTGGCGGAGCTGTTGGCGTATGTATATCGCACGGAGAAGTCCGCGGCGTAGGCGGTGACTCGAGGCACCGCGTGAAAAGGAGCGTCTGGACCGATCGTGGCAGAGTTGAAGAGCGAATCCGGCATGCCCGCGTGGGTTCTTGCGATGCACCGTCAACGCGGGCTGATCGTGCCGGTGTCGTTCGTGGTGCTGATGATGGTGCTGCTGGTGCCGCTGCCGCCGGCGGCGCTGGATCTGTTGATCGCGATCAACATCTCGCTGGCGGTCGTGATCCTGCTGACGACGCTGTACATGGAAAAGCCGCTGGAGTTCAGCGTGTTCCCGTCGCTGCTTCTCGCGACGACGCTGCTGCGGCTGGTGCTGAACGTGGCGTCGACGCGGCTGATCCTGACCGCCGACGCAGAGACCCCGGAGGAGGCCGCGGGTGTCGCGGGGCAGGTCATCCAGGCGTTCGGCAACTTCGTCGCCGGCGACAGCCTGTTCGTAGGCGTCGTGCTGTTCCTGATCCTCGTGATCGTGCAGTTCATGGTGGTGACCAAGGGCGCGGGGCGCATCAGCGAGGTCGCGGCGAGATTCACACTCGACGCGATGCCGGGCAAACAGATGGCGATCGACTCGGACCTCAACGCCGGGATCCTCGACGAGAAGGAGGCCAAGGCGAGGCGTGAGGAGATCGCCCGAGAGGCGGACTTCTTCGGCGCCATGGACGGCGCTAGCAAGTTCGTGCGGGGCGACGCGCTCGCCGGCATCATCATCACGGCGATCAACATCGTCGGCGGGTTCGCGATCGGGACGATCGAGCGCGGCTGGCCCATGGGCCAGACCGCCGAGACGTTCACCAAGCTGACCATCGGCGACGGGCTGACCGCGCAGATCCCCTCGCTGATCATTTCGATTGCCAGCGCGTTGATCGTGACGCGCTCGGGCTCGAAGGACGAGCTGGGCAAGGAGCTGACCGACCAGCTCGCCAGCCAGCCCAAGGGCCTGATGATCTGCGCGGTCTTCCTGGGTCTCCTCAGCCTCTCGCCTTTGCCGACGATCCCGCTCATGGCGACGGCCCTGGGCATCGCGGCGATGAGCTGGTCGCTGGTTCGCGCCGATCGTCGGGAGGCGAAGGCGAAGGAGACCTCGGGCGACGCCGAGCTGCTGGATAAGCCCCCCGAGCAACCCATCGAGTCGGTGCTGAAGGTTGATACGCTGGAACTGGAGATCGGCTACGGGCTCGTGGGGCTCGTGGATCGGTCCCAAGGCGGCGACCTGCTCGATCGGGTGAACGCGGCTCGCCGACAGCTCGCGGGCGAACTCGGCTTGGTCATGCCGCCGGTGCGGATCCGCGACAACGTGCAGCTCCAACCGGACGACTACCGGATCAAGATCCGCGGCGTGCCGATCGCCGAGGGCGTCGTCCGCCCGGCACAGCTCCTGGCGATGGACTCGGGCCTGGCCTCGGGGGCGCTCGAGGGCGAGCAGACCAAGGAGCCGGCGTTCGGGCTGGAGGCTTGGTGGATCGCTCCGGCGATGCGTCAGCGGGCCGAGGCGATGAACTACACGGTTGTGGAGCCGACAAGCGTCATCACGACGCACCTGAGCGAGGTGGTGCGCGACCACGCGCACGAGCTGCTGACCCGCGAGGAGGTGGGGAATCTGATCGAACAGCTCAAGGAGCGTGCGCCGCGCCTGGTCGAAGAGGCGGTGCCGAGCGTGGTCAAGCCCGCGGATCTGCGGCGGGTCTGCCAGGCGCTGCTGCGTGAGCGGGTGCCGGTGCGGGACATGGAAACGATCCTGGAGACGATGGCCGACTATCTGCCCAAGACGCCGGATTCGGATGTCATTGTCGAGTATGTCCGCAATGCCCTGCGCCGAACGATCTGCCACCAGGTCGCCCAGCCGACGGATGACGGCAAGCTGAAGATCACCTGCGTGGCGCTCGATCCCGCGTTCGAGGACCAGATCAATGCGCACATCGACCGTTCCGGCGGCACGACCAGCGTCGCGGTGCCGGCACGCCTCGCCGACCAGATGGCCTCGGCGATCGTCAAGGCTTTGGAGCCGCTGGTGGCGCGGGGGAGCACGCCAGTGGTGGTGACCTCGCCGCAGGTCCGGGCGGTGACGCGCCAGTTGCTGGAGGGTCGGATCGCCTCGCCGACGGTTCTGGGATACAACGAGATCGTCAGCGAGATCGAGGTGGAGACGCTGGGGCTCGTCGAGCTTCCGGAGCAGCGGGCGGCGGCGTGATGAGTGCGATTGCGGGCGACCCGGCGCGCACGCCACGAGGAGACTTGGTACGATGGACCGACACCCCTGAACGCCACGGACGGCACGCATGACACTGAAGACCTATCGCGCACCAAGCATGGCCCAGGCCCTGGCCGAGGTAAAGAAAGACCTCGGCGCGGCGGCCGTGATCCTGCACACCCGGACATTCCGCGTCGGCGGGATCGCCGGATTCGGCGCGAAGAACATCGTGGAAATCACCGCCTCGACCGATCGGCGTCTGCCTGTGCGCCGGGTCGGGGCCAAGCCCAGATCGGCGATCGGGGCATCTGCCGGGGGTGGAGGGTTTGAGCCGGCGACATATGGGCGAGGGGGGCGTGGGGGCGGGCATCCGCCTGAGGCGAGAGGGACGGTGCTGCGGGGCGAGGTCGAGTTGAAGCCGTCGCCGGTGAACGAGCCGGTGGCGCGGGATCCGCGGATCGATCGCCTGGCGGTGCGGGCCCCACTCGCGCCGGTCGACGAGGGCGCGACGCTCAGTCTGCAATCGGAGATCGCCTCGATCAAGCGACTGATGGGACAGGTGCTCCAGAAGTCCGCGGGTTCGGGGGCCGGCGGCGGGCTGCCCGATGTGCTCTTCGATCAGTACATGCGATTGATGGACCATCAGGTTTCCGCAGAGCTCGCCGACGCGATCTGCGGCGAGGTTCGCAGCGAGCTGAGCCCCGCGGAACTCTCCGATGCGGCGGTGGTCCACCAGACCGTCCTGCGCAGGATCGAGAGTCGGATCAAGGTTGATGAGGACGCGACATCGTTCGAGCGGGCCGAGGACGGCAGGCCCCGCACGATCGCCCTGATCGGGCCCACGGGGGTGGGCAAGACCACGACGCTTGCCAAGCTCGCGGCGATCGCCAAGCTCCGCCACAACAAGAAGGTCGGGCTGATCACCTGCGACACCTACAGGATCGCGGCGGTCGAGCAGCTCCGGACGTACGCCAACATCATCGCGCTGCCGATCAAGGTCGCGATGACCGCGGGCGAGGTCGCCTCGGCGTGCGAGTCGCTGCTGGATTGCGACGTCGTGCTCGTGGACACGCCCGGGCGCAGCCAGCACGACACCGAGCGATTGGATGAGTTGCACCAGCTCGTTGAGGCGGCGAGGCCGCACGAGCGGGATCTGGTGCTGTCGTCGGTTGCCGCCGAGCCCGTTCTGGAGCGGACGCTGGAGCGGTTCAGCCCATTGGAGCCGACGCGGGTGATCCTGACCAAGCTGGATGAGGCGGTGCATCTCGGGCCGATGCTGAACATGCTGGAGCGGCTGTCGCTGCCGGCGAGCTTCGTGACGATCGGGCAGGAGGTGCCGGACCATATCGAGCCGGCGTCGGCGGCACGGCTGGCGCGCCTGATCCTCGACGGACCGGCAAATGCGCCGCTCGAGTCGGCGATGGCATGACATCGTTCACGGCCAGCACCGGCGGCGATCAGGCGTCGCGCCTGCGGTCGCTCGTGCGGGCGCTGCGGGCCGAGCCCGAGCCGCCGAGATCGGCTGATCCGCCGGAAGCGGTGTTTGAGAGCTCGAGGGAGATCGTGGCTGTCGGTGCGGTCGAGGATGAGCCCGTCACGACGACGCGCCCCGCGGCCCCGGTGATCGCCATTGCCTCGGGCAAGGGCGGCGTGGGCAAGACGGTCGTCGCGGTGAATCTCGCGATCGTGCTGGCTCGCCGCCGATCCGTAACGCTGATCGACGCCGATCTCGGCGCGGCGAACGCCGACATCATGCTCGGTCTGCGCGCCACCCGCCGGCTGGACGCGACGCTGACGCATGGGCGGTCGCTCCGCGAACTCATCAGCACGACCGAGCACGGCGCCGGCCTGATCGCGGGCGCTGTCGGGACTCGCCGGATGGTCGAGCACGCGGACGCGTTCTACGGGCGATTGGCGGAACTGGACGGCGCGTGCGAGTTGATCGTGATAGATCTACCCGCCGGGTTGGATCCGCTGGTGATCGAGACCTGCGCGCAAGCGGATCTGTCGCTCATCGTGACGACGCCCGAGCCGACGGCGATCGCCGACGCGTACGCGACGATCAAGGCGATCACCGCGCGCCGGTCCGCGGGCGCATGCACGCCCCGCCAGCGCCTCGAAGTCGTCGTGAACCAAGCCCCAAGCGACGCGATCGCGGCCCAGGCCCATCAGCGACTGGCGATGGTGGCCCAGCGATTTCTCGCGCGTCGCGTCCGCCTCGCGGGGACACTGCCGAGCGATCCGAGGGTCGCCCGTTCGATTCTCGCGCGTTCGCCACTGGCTGCGCATGGGCGAGAGACCCCATGGGCGCAGCGCCTTGAATCGCTCGCGGCTTGGGCGATCGACGAGCTTGGCGCAAGCGACGCGCACCTGTCAGGTGTTTGACAGGGCCGATTGCGCGGGCGCGCACCCGTCGATAAGCAAAAAAACTTCGAGCGCTTGCTCAAGGTCGATCTTGGTTGGGTCGATGGGCCCGCACGCGGGCTCTTGTGCCTGCGCGGGAGCGACGCGCGGAGAAGAGGTCTGGTGGAACGTTCGGCACAGATCATCGCGACCTGCCTCGCCCTGGGCGCGTACGCGATCGCCATGATCGCCGGGCTCGCGGCTCAGAATCCGGTCTTGCTCGTGATGCGCCGGGGTCTGATCGTGCTGGTGTTCGCGTACGCGGTCGGTCTGGCGATCGGAATGATCCTCGAGCACATCGTGCGCGAGCAGGTCGCGAGGTATCGCCAAGCGAACGCCGCGCCGGATCTGGAGGCGATCGAGCGGGCATCGCAGGGCGAGGTGATCGAGGCGGCATGAAGTTTTCAACGATTCCACACGCGGTTCGGACGACGACTTGCAACGCGGGCCTGGTACTTGATACAATCAGGCTCGCGGTCAAGGACGATCGCGTGTGGGACGCTCCGTAAGCGGGATCTCTATTCAGCGGGATTGCTCGTGAGCGGGGGATAGGTCAAGGAGCCGACCATTATGTCCACGACCAAGGCGATGCCACGGGCCAGCGCGGGTGTGCATATCCGCTCATCGGCGCGGCGATTCGAGATCACGCCCGGACCCTCGAGGTTCGACGACATCCCCGCCGAGGATCTTTGGAAGCAGTACACCAAGGGGCACACCCAGGAGCTGCGCAACCACTTCATGGAGCGGTACCTGCCCTTGGTGCGGTACAACGCCGAGCGCATCCACGCGCGCCTGCCCGACGAGGTGGATATCGAGGACCTGATGAGCGCCGGGCTGTTCGGGCTGATGGACGCGATCGACGCGTTCGACCTGGACCGCAAGGTGAAGTTCGAGACCTATTGCGCGCCGCGGATCCGCGGCGCGATCCTCGACGAGCTGCGCTCGATGGACTGGGTGCCCAGGCTCGTGCGCCATCGCACCGCCAAGATCGAGGCGGTCCGCCAGCGGATCGAGATGGAGGAGGGGCGTCCGCCGACCGAGGACGAGATCGCCGGCGAGCTGGGCGTCGAGGGCGAGGAGTTCGACAAGTTCAAGCGCGACGGCCGCCCGGTGAGCACCGTGAGCATCACCCGGCGCGCGTTCCCGACCGACGGGAACAAGGACGTCCGCGAGATCGACGTGATCAAGGACGACACGCAGCGCAACCCGCTGCGCGAGGCCCAGCGGCGCGATCTCAAGGACATGATGACCAAGGGCCTGAGCCGGGCCGAGCGTCTCATTGTCGTGCTGTATTACTACGAGGGCATGACGATGAAGGAGATCGGCGCGACTTTGGATCTCTCTGAGAGCCGGGTGAGCCAGATGCACAGCTCGATCCTGCTTCGCCTGAAGGCCCAGATGCAGCACCGGATGGGCGAGCTCGAAGAGGCCCCCGCCAAGTAGAGCCACTTCGCGTACGATGGGCACATGGTCCGCGTCCACACCGCCGCGATCGCCCTGGGATCAAATCTTGGCGATCGGCGCGAGAATATCGAACTGGCGATCGAGCGCATCGGAGAGCTTGAGGGGACATCGTTCGTCGCGCGGTCATCGCTCCACGAGACCAGGCCCGTCGGCATCGAGGACCAGCCAGATTTTCTCAACGCCTGCTGCGTTGTTTCGACATCTCTGAGCCCGCGGGCCTTGCTCGGGGCGCTTCAGGAGATCGAGCGCGGCCTGGGTCGGGATCGTTCGCACGAGCAGCGATGGGGGCCCCGGATGATCGATCTGGACCTGCTGCTCGTTGATGATCTGGTGATCGACGAGCCCGCACTGACGATCCCTCATCCGCGGATGCACGAGCGGGCGTTCGTGCTCGAACCGCTGGCCGAGATCGCCGGCGAGCTGGTCCATCCGGTGCTCTCGGCCACGATTCGGGCGCTGCGTGAGCGGCTGCGGATTCACCTGGGGGGATCCGTGCCGCCGGTGGGTGCTAATCTGTTGGCATGAGCTGCCCGAGGCATTTGGCGGTCCTGTTGGCGATCCTGCCGGCGTTCATCCCGGCGAGAGCCTCGCTCGGGCTCGATGCGCCGGCGATCAAGCAGAACGATGCACCGCTCGTTGAAAGTGCTTCGGGTGAACTGCCCGCGCCGGAGATCATCGCGCGGGCCCGCGCCGCCTATCGATCGGGGCCTGTCGGCGAGCGAGTGACGATCAGCGTGCGAGAAGGACAAGTCACGCGCTTCGACGAGTTTGTCGTGCGGCTTCGCGCAGACGACCAACGCCGCGAGATGCGCCTGGATCTCGCGGCGCTCTCGATCTGGACCAGGACCGATGGGGCCGCAGGCGAGTTCACCGCCCAGCATCGTGAGAACGACGAGCTCGTGTACCGCGCGAGCCTGGATCGCCCGCTCTCTCGCAGCGCCCTGCGCGCGCATCTGCCCACCATGCTCGCGCCGCAGTTGGCTTTGGCCTTCGGCGAACGACTGGACGCGTCGATCAGCGACGACGACTGGACGCGCGGCCCGCCCGCGCCGGATCGCCACACGATCATCGGCGCGACGGCGCTGGGCCTGACGACGATCGCGTTCGACGCCGAGACTTTCCGTCTGCGCGAGTACGCCGCGCAGAGCCGGGACCTGACGATCCGCCTGCGCGTTGAGGCGATCGAGGCGGGCGATCCTGACTCGTGGGTGATAGACGCCGTCGGGTCTCGGGTCGTCTCGTCGCTCTCAGAGCTGCGCCCGCGCGTCCGGCCCGTGCCCATCGGCGAGGAGTTCCCGTTCCGCACGCTCCAGGACGCGACGATGAGCCCGTGGCTGCTTGATGCGGCGCTGGCGAATCGGCGGGTGCCGCCGCAGCGACCGGAAGAGCGGTATCTGGTCCTGGTCTTCCATCGCGTGCCGAGCGAGGTTCCGGCGCGGACGCATGTGCTCGATCGTGTCGGTCGCGCGATCGACGCGGCGGGCGAGGTTGAACGCGAGCTCGCCCGCACATCGATGCGCCCCGAGGGACTTGGCCCGCGCCGGGCGATCGTGCGAGTGATCGTGCGACCGGTCGCGTGCCTGCGCGTGCCCGAGGCGCGCCGGGAAGTGATCCAGACGTTGGCGGCTCGCTGGCCCCTGGATACCGGCGGCTCGGGGCTTCTGTGGACGGTTTCCCCGGAGCAGACGCTCGATCGGCTTGCGCCCGGTGCGTCGGCGGCGATCGCGATCATCGACGAGCAACGAAGGCTGGTCCGCGTCCTTGAGATCGATGACGAGTTCGAGACCGATGCGCTCAGTCAGCAGATCCGCGACACGGTCATGCGCGAGGTCAACCTGATCGGCGGGCCGTGACTCACGTCGTCCGAGCGCGTAGCGTGAGATGGACGGGTGCCGTGGTCTGAGCGAGTCTTCGAGCGAAGGCCATGTGGTTGCACCTTTGGCGTGGCCTTCGTCGCAAAGCCTCCTCAGACCACGGCATCGTCATCAACGAGGTCGGCGCTCAGCTCGCCTCGGCCCGCGGGTGCGCCTGGTCATATCCCCTGCGGACCGGTGCGTCGGTCAGGTGCGTGTACACCTGCGTCGTGCTGAGCGACTGGTGTCCAAGAAGCTCCTGCACGCTGCGCAGATCTGCGCCGTTCTCCAACAAATGCGTCGCGAAGCTATGCCGCAGCGTGTGCGGGCTGATCGAGGGATCCAGCCCGATCTCGCGCAGGTACTTATCCAGCTTGCGGCGGACCGAGCGGCTGCTCAACCGCCCGCCGTGCTTGTTCAGGAATAACGCCTGGGCCTTGTCCCCCTGCCACATGTTCGCGTAGCGGGCGTCGGCCTGCGCGGCGCTGATGTACGCCTGGATCGCCAGCAGCGCGTGCTTGCCCAGCGGCACCAAACGCTCCTTCTTGCCCTTGCCCCGCACCAGCAGCGAGCCCTGCTCGGCGTCGAGGTCGGTGTGGTCCAGCCCGACCAGCTCGCTCACGCGGATGCCGGTGGAGTACAGCGTCTCGAGCATCGCCCGGTCGCGCAGGCCCAGCGTGTCCTTGTCGCTCGGCGCGCTGAGCAGCTTCTCGACCTGCTCGACGCTGATCGCCTTGGGTAGGCGCTTGGCCTGACGCGGGGTGCGGATGAGTGTCATCGGATTGCCCGCGACGAGGTTGCGCCGGTCCGCCCACTTGTAGAACGAACGCAGCGTCGCGATCTTGCGGGCCATCGTCGCCGGCGAATAGTTCTGGTCGCCCAGGTGGTTCAGGAAGCCGCGGATGGTCTCGGGGTCGGCCGCCGCGACGATCTCGGTGATGGTCTTGGGCGCGATCTTGCCGGCGACGTCCTTGCTGGGCGCGGCGTCGGTGCCGGCGATGTTGTTGTACGCCTCGCGCTCGAGCTTCTCATCGATCTCGATATTGTTCGCCTCGCTGAGGTGGGCGATGAACTGGCGCAGGTCAGCGCCGTAGCAGCGGGCGGTGTAGGGGCTGAAATGGCGCTCGTCCGCGAGGTAGGCCGAGAACGCGTCGGTGATTGCGAGGGTTGACATCTTCAGGCTCCTGCCGCCGCTTCGTCGCGGACGAACGAAACAAAGAACTCCGCGCACAGGCCCCGGGCGTGCGCACACGCATCCGTGCGTCGCATCCGCTCGTCCGGGTTTCTTGCCGCGCCTTCCATGACGCCGGTGCCTCCGCGCTTCGACCTCGCGCGGCGACCGGCCACGCGAGACTAACGACCTTCCTCTTCCGCCGCGGCGTACCCCAGCCGGAGCCGCTCGCTCTCAAGCAGGTCTCCGATGGCGGCATGTGCCGCGAATCGCTCGTACAGGTCCATGCTTGCAAGATACCTCCGCCAGCCGTAGGCACCCTCTAAATCGTGGCGTCCGGCGGCAAATCGGCGAACCCGCTCGAGCACCCCGTGGTTGCGCCCGTCCAGGTGCAGCGCCACGCTCGAGGCGGGCACGCTCTGGCGGCTCGTCCGTGGGAAGTACGAGTACGCCGTCGGCTGGTAGCTGAGCCGCTTGGGATCGAGGCTGTTGCCCTCGGCGTCCTGACCCGATCGATCAAAGAGCGCCAAGCTGATGCCGATGGTGGGAGGGTCGTAGGGGTCATACGCCGTGATCGTTCCGAGCACGAGGCCGTCGGCGCCCAACGCCTGGGCCAGCGTACGCGCCTGGCTGGGGTCGTCGATCACGACGAACTCCAGGGCCCGCATCGCATCGATCACGCGGTTGGTCGGCAGGGCCCGCAGGCCTTGCACTTCCGTGATCGATGCGCCGAGCTGATCGGCCACCCGCAAGGAGTCAACCGCACTCGTGCCCGATTCATTCCGCAACGGAACGACCGCCCACAGGCGATCGCCGCCCAGCTGCGGCTCTGGATAGGCCAGCACCTCGGGCGTATCGAGGCGATCGGCCCGCTGCGTGCTGCACGCGAGAAGGCCCGCGAGAAGCGCGCCCACAAGGGCAAGCAGCCCCGCCGATCGAGAGAAAAGCATGGATCCTGCACTTGTCATGGCGTCCTGCCGCGATCCCCCGCGCTCCGCGCGAGGGCGAGTCCATCTGTCCGGCCCGGACGATCCGGGCTTCGAATCCGCCCGCAGGGCGCTGGCCCCGCGGCGCGGCTCAGTCTTCCTGATCCTCAACACCCGCGTAGGTCGCGTCGGACTCGCCCATGACAGCGATGACCAGCGCGTCCTCCAGGTCCATCGACCAGAGGTTCTCTCCGCCGTCGCGATTGGACGCGAACAGCACGCGATTGGGCGAGGCCCACGTCGGCATCAGATCTATCGCGTCGCCGCTGGTCAGACGCACCAGGTCCGTCCCATCGACGTCGATCATCCAGAGGCTCGCTTCGCGCGGCGGCACCTTGCCCAGCATCGACCACTCATCGTCCGTGGGCACGCTGGCGAACAGGATCCACTTGCCGTCGGGGCTCCAGGTCGGGTTGATCATCGCGGCGTCGGCCGCCGAGACGATCTCGGTCAGCGCCGTCGCGTTGCTGCCGTCGTAGTCGAGCGTCCAGATGCTGAACGCGCGGCTGCCGCGCTCGCGACCCTGCTGGAACAGGATCCGATCGCCGCCGCTCATGCCCGTGCCCGCCTTGGGGCAGAACTCGGGGAACAGGCCGTAGCCGATGAACTGGGCTGTCGTGGCGTCGTCGGCGTCGACGACCCACATCTCCCAGCGCCCGCTGACGGTGCCGCGACGGTTGAAGATAATCTTGGAGCCGTCGGGTGACCATGAGGGATGGATCTCGTGGGCCGAGCCTGCCGAGACGACCAGCGGGCGTCCGCCGGTGATGGGCATGACGTAGATGTCCCAGGTTCCCGCGCGATCGGAGCTGAAGGCGATGCGGCTGCCGTCGGGGCTGATCGCCGGCATCGCGTCGTTGGCCGGGTCTCTGGTGAGCTGGGTCTGCACGCGAGCGCCCATCGACTTGACGTACAAGTCGCTGGTGATGCTGTGCTGGCTGGACGCGAAGACGATCGTCTGTCCGTCGCGGGTGACGTCGGGGTCGAAGACCTCGCCGGAGTGCGCGAAGGTCACCTGTGTCACGTTCGGCGAGCGCATCGGGGTCATCTGGCTCATCAGGCTCGGGGCCGAGGTGAATCGCAGATCACGTTCGAGCTCGTCGTGCGGCGTCTCCCAGCCCTCGAACTCCGTCAGCAGCTCCTTGAACCGCGGGGCCTCGCTGCGGGCGAGTTCCTCGCCCTGCGGCGGCTGGGCCGCGGGCTTGGCCTTGGCCGAACCCGTGTTCGAGCGGGCATCGCCCTCGGGGATCGACGCGGTCTGGCTGTTCTGGGGGAATGCCGCGCATCCGCCGAACAGTCCTATGCCGAGCAAGCCGCCGGCGAGCAGGGCGAGCGCCGCGGGAGATCCGAGCGTGTGGCTGGCGTACCGAAGGTTCATGTCTTCCTCGCATGGCGGCAGAGCCGCCGTCCGGGGCGACGCGCCGATGCCACGGATGTGGTTATCGGATCGTCGCCAACGCCCTCTTGAGGCCGCCACCGGCCTCGGCGAGAACAGCATCGGACGTTGGGAGGGACGGCTGAAGTCAGGTCCAGGTAATGGCGTGACGGGGCGGTAGACGTGTTCTCAATGACTCGGTTGGTAGCGCAAATCATGCCTGGGGTCGAGCATGTCAGTCGAACCACCACCAATGAGTCTCTGTGCCAACAGCGAACCAGACTCCCGCAAACCAGAGGACGAGGCCGCCAATCGACAGCATCGCCCCTTGAGCCCATTGCCCGCGTGCGCGCCAACGAGAGAACACGGAGCCGGCGAGGACAACCGTGATCATCATGGTCATGGGCGTGGCAACAAGCACTATGAGTGAGACACCAACGAGCTTATCTTCAAGCTCCCGGATGTCACCGATCGGCGGCTCGCCACCCACTCGCGCCCTGGCGAGTAGGTAAGAAACGAGAAAACCGCAACCGACGGCCCACGGGATCGCGGCGAAGAAGGCAAGGGCGAATGCGACAGATCGATCGGAAAGCCGCCGGACACCTTGTTGGTCAGTGAGTTCCGCTTTGACAAAGTTAGACCCGCATTCCGGGCAGGGCCCGTCTGGAAGTTGGGCCAGGTCATATCCGCAGGTTGGACAAGTCGGTTGAGGACGAGTCGTCCGCATGCAGACATGGTCCTGTGCTGCGAGTGGGACTATGCCCCGGCCTTGGCCTTGTCCTTCGACTGGCGATCGGCCCGCTTGCGCTGCCCCTCATCGAGGATCCGCTTGCGCAGGCGGACCGTCGAGGGCGTCAGCTCGACGACCTCGTCCTCCTCGATGTATTCCAGAGCCTGCTCCAGGCCCATCTCCCGCGGGGCCTTCAGCGTCACCGTCGCCTCCTTGTTGGCGCTGCGGATGTTGGTGAGCTGCTTCTGGCGGCAGATGTTCACCGGCAGGTCGTTGTCGCGGTTGTGCTCACCCACGATCTGGCCCGCGTAGACCTTGTCGCCCGGCTTGACGAACAGCACGCCGCGCTCGGCGAGGGTCTCCACCGAGTAGCTGGTGACCTGCCCGGTCTCGGTGGCGATGAGCACGCCGTTGGTGCGTCCGATCCGATCGCCGCCGAGCGGCGCGAAGCGATCGAAGCGGTGGTGCATGATCGCCTCGCCCTGTGTCGCGGTGAGCACCCGTCCGCGCAGGCCGATCAGCGCCCGGCTGGTGATCTCGAAGACCAGGTGCGAGACGCCCGGGCCGCGCGGCTCCATCTTCTTCAGCTCGCCCCTGCGCCCTCCCACAAGCTCCATGACCGGGCCGACGGCGCTCTCGGGGCAATCGACGACCAGGGTCTCGACCGGCTCGTGCAGCTTGCCGTCGATCTCGTGGAGGATGACCCGCGGGCGCCCGATGCTGAGCTCGAACCCCTCGCGGCGCATGGTCTCCAGCAGGATGCCCAGGTGGAGGATGCCCCGCCCGGAAACGACGAACTCCTCGCCGCTGTCTCCCTGCTCGACGCGCAGCGCGACGTTGCGCTCCAGCTCCTTGTCGAGCCGGTCGCGGATCTGGCGGCTGGTGACATAATCACCCTCCCTGCCGCCGAAGGGCGAGTCGTTGATGCGGAAGGTCATGCTCAGCGTCGGCTCATCGACGTTGACCGTCGGCAGCGCCTCGGGCTGCTCGGTGTCGGCGACGGTGTCGCCGATATCGACGCCCTCGATCCCCTCGATCGCGCACAGGTCGCCCGCGCTGATCTCGTCGGTGTCGACCCGACCCAGACCCGAGAAGCGCAGCAATCGTCCGATCTTGATCGGCGGCATCTTCGTGCCGTCGCGCTTGATGAGCGTGATCCGCTGGCCGCGCCGGATCGTCCCGCGAAAGACCCGCCCGATCGCGATGCGCCCGACGAAGTCCGAGTAATCCAGCGTCGTGACCAGCACTTGCAAGGGCGCATCAGCGTCGGCGTCGGGCGCGGGCACGCTCTTGACGATCTTCTCGAACACTGGGCGCAGGTCGGTCCCCGGCTCATCCAGATCCGGCGTCGCCCAGCCGTCGCGGGCCGAGCAGTAGACCGTCTCGAAGTCCAACGCGTGGTCGTCGGCGCCAAGGTCCACGAGCAGGTCGAAGACCTCGTCGATCACCGCATCGGGGCGAGCGTCGGGACGGTCGCACTTGTTCACAACCACCAGCGGCTCCAGCCCGCACTCCAGCGCCTTGGTCAGCACGAACTTGGTCTGCGGCATCGGCCCCTCGAACGCGTCCACGAGCAGCAGGCACCCGTCGGCCAGACGCAGCACCCGCTCAACCTCGCCACCGAAGTCCGCGTGTCCCGGCGTGTCGATCAGGTTGATCCGATACTCCCGCCCATCCTCGGCGTGATACACCACGGCGCAGTTCTTTGAGAGAATCGTGATCCCGCGCTCGCGCTCCAGCGGGTTGGAGTCCATGATCAGATCGTGCTGCCCGCCGGCGAGCTTGTCGAGCTCGCCCGCGCGGAAGTTGCCCGACTGTTTCAGGAGCTGGTCGACCAGCGAGGTCTTGCCGTGGTCGACATGCGCGATGATCGCGACGTTCCGGATGTCCGAGGACTGGTTGCTCATGGGTTCAACGTGGGGGTTCAACGTGGGGGTTCAACGTGGGAGTTCAATGTGGGGGTTCAATGTGGCGCACCGCGACGAGGGCGGATGGTCGGGCAAATGGGGAAAGGAACGGATGCCGTCGCCCTTCTCGGGAACGCCCACGCCTCGTCCGGCGGGTCGGGCCCTCACTGGGATCGGCCTGGAGAGCGGGATCATAGATCGATCGGTGGGCCGCACGCGGCGCGGGCCCGAGATTGTCCCATTCTGTCCGTTCTGCCGGTCGTGATTGCGCGTTGGCTAAGGCTTGGTCAGATCCAGATCGAACTCGCCGCGGATCACGTCGGGTCCGTCGCGCCAGACGCGCCAGGCCACCAGCTCGATCGTCCGCAGGATCGCGGGGGAGTCATCCTCGCCCAGCACGAGCTCTCGCGCCAGGCGACTCTCGTCGATCGCCCGCCGAAGGCGGACCCAGCCGGCGGAGGCATAGGCACGGGGCTCGCCGGGGGCGTGCTCGCCGGCGGTCGCCTTGGCGTGTTCGATTCTTTCGTGGGCGCTTCTGGCTTCGGACGCCGGGGCGGCGTCGATGACCACCAGATCGCCCGAGGGGCCAGCGAGCAGCGCCCAGGAGACCGCCGCGCGACCCCGGACGAGCGGATCGAGGCCGATCGTCTCGCTGACCCGCATCGCGTCGGGGTAGAGCCCGTCGAAATCCGGGCGGGCGATCCTGCCGGCGCCCAGGCGCGCAATCAGCGCCGAGATGATGGCGTCGACCTTTGCCGCCGAGCGATGGCGACCGGTCACGCCCACCGCGACGGTGAAAGCCAGGTCGCCGTCGCCCGTGCTGCGCCCCGAGATCGTCGCGACCGGTCCGAACTCATCGAGCCCCGGGCGGTCGTCCCGCACGCGGGTTCCCACCGCGAGCGACGCTACGCCGGCGCGTGCGAACTGCTCGGTCGGCATCCGCGCCTGAAACAGCAGATCGTCGTCGATCGCGGGCGCTGCGTATTGATGACAAACGTTGGCGAGCATGTCGGCGATCGACGGAGACCTCAGGCGGACCGAGATTCGCCAGCCGTCCTTCCGTCGGCTCGCGCTCGCGCCCAGGCTCGCGTCGGGCGCGACCAGGCCGCGCATCGCAAGGGCGATCTGGCCCTCCGGCAGGCGATCCGATTGATTGGGCTTCTCATCGAGCTTGCCCGCCAGGCGGATCGCGCGCTCGAATCCCTCCAGCTTGTGGTCGGGCGTGAGCAGCAGGATCGTCGAGCCCTTGGCCCGCACGGTCGCGGCCCCGACGCGATCGCCCTCGACCCCGAACACCGGCACGCCGCCCACCTGCGACTTCGGCACGACCCGCAGGCGGTGGCGGATGTGGCGGGCCGAGTCGTCCGAGACCTCGCAGACGATCGTCCACGCGTCGGGGCGTTCGATGTCCTGGATGATCAGCGCGAAGCTCTCGCCGAGGAGGCGATCGAACGCCTCGTTCTCGTCCCAGCCGAGCGCATCGCTCAGGCGAGACCAGCTCGGGGTGAGATCCTCGAAGCGCGCGACATCGCGCAGCGATTCGATCAATGACTTGAACTGCTCGGTCTTGCGCAGCTCCGAGGCGTCGCGGACGTGCAGCACCAGCGGGGCGTCCTCGAACGCCGAGGCGATCGCCCGCGGGCCGCCATCGCCCGCCCGCGCCGCAGGCGCGCCGCAGGCCAGCGCACACGCGCCCACAAGCGCGGCAAGCCAACGCCCCAATCCGCGTCGATCTCGTTGAATCACGGATACCCCGCGTCCTTGCCCAGGCCGAAGCTGCTGGTGCGCTCCAGGCGCACGGGCTGGACGGTCGGCCAGGCGTAGCGAGCCCCGCGCACCCAGCGCGAGCCCGACCCGACGACCCAGACCGCGTGTCCCGGGGTCTGCCCCGTCGCGTTCGGGGCGTACTCGCTCTCGCCCGCGAGATGCGCCCGCAGGTCCGCGGGTTCATAGGACACGCCGCCGCTGGTCATCAGCACGCGCGTCGGCTCGATCTCCCAGCGCAGCATCAGGATGTGGCTGTCCGGCTCTGGCTCGATCGCGAGCGGCTTGGGCGTGCTGCCCAGGCGGGCGACCAGCACGCGCGCGGCTTCGGGCACCTCGCCGATGCCCTCGCCCAACTCGCGGGCCTCGATCGTCAGTGTCCGCACGCACCCGCCGAGCTCGCGCTCTGCGGCGTCGACGACCTGGGTCATCGGCGCCGGCGGCGCGGGCGTCAGGACGCCCTCGGATCGCTCGCGCATCGTGGCGAGAGCGCCGACCCCGACGACAACGCCGACGACCGCGGCGATCCGCGCGACGGTCCCGACGCGCCGCATCGAGCGGGCGAGAAAGCCCCGCCGACGCCCGAGCTCGTCCAGGATCGCCGGCGAGAAGTCCGGGGCCAAGTGCCCGTCGTCGCGCATGGCGTCGAGGGCCGCGCGCAGGCGGACGATCTCGGCGGCCCGGTGCGGATCGGCGCGCAGCTCCAGAATCGCGGCCTCGCGGCGCTCGCCGCTCAGCGTGCCGTCGAGCAGCTCCTGGAACAACCGCTCGCGATGATGATCGCCATGACCCCCAACTGAACTCACGCCCAGACCTCCCACTCGTGCTCTTGGAACATCTTCTGCTCGTTGAGGTACTCGCGCATCCGCCTGCGCCCGCGGTGCAGGTGGCTCTTGACCGTGCCCTCGGGCATGCCCACATGCTTGGCGATCAGCGCGATCGGCCAATCCATCTGGTGGAACAGCACCAGGATCTCGCGCTGCTGCGTGCTGAGCTGGGCCAGCGCATCGTCCAGGCTCTCGCGGGTCCAGTCCGCCTGCTCGCCCCTCTCGACGGGGCGCTCCGGTCGGCAGGGAGAACTCTGCCAGCCGTCGACAATCTCGGTGTCGAACGCCGGCTTGTGCTTCTGGCAGGCGTTCACATACAGACGCCTGGCGATCGTGAACACCCAGGTGCTGAACCGGTAGCGCGGATCGAAACGGTCCAGGTTCATCAGGACGCGGACGAACGCTTCCTGGGTCACGTCCTCGGCGACATCCGGGCGACCCGACATACGCAGGAGGTACGCGTACACCGACTTCTGGTGGGCCCGGATAATCGCGCCGGCCGCGTCCCGGTCGCCCCGGGCCGCCTTGCGAATCAATCGCTGCTCTTCGCTTTTCAGCATCGGCACATTCTCCCTACCAAGGCGACCGCGCGAAGGTTGCCCTTAGCACATACGACGCCTCGCTAGGCGACGGGTGCCTCCGCTTTCGGATCCACAGCCAGAATATCGCCAATCGCGCGAAAAAAGACCCGACGATCAGGCCGGGTCTCTTGCCAGGGATATGCGCATAATTACCTATGCCGCCTTCTTGCGATTCCGCCCGACGGTCCGCTGCTCGGCGGTCGCCCGCCGACCCGGATTTGCGATCAACTCGTCCACCAGTTCCAGCGGATCGTTCGCCCAGAGGTCCGCCCCGATCTCCTGGGCAAGGCCCTCGGCACGGTTGAAGACCCCGCCGCCGACCACGATCTGGAGGTTCGGCAGGGCGTCGATCTCCCGCAAGCGGTCGATCATCTGGCGGATCTCGGGCAGATCGCTCGGGGCCGAGGCGAACATGCAGAGCACATCGGGTTTTTGCTGATGGACCCGCGCCAGGATCTCGTCGGTGGGGACCCCCCCGCCGCCGAACGTCATGGCGAAGCCGTTGGCTTCGAGCAGATCCACGGCCATCTGGGCGCCCAGTTCGTCGGCGTCGCTGGGCCCGCAGAGCGCCAGGACATGACGCCTTGGCGTGCTCTCGGCGGAGTCGGCGATGGTCAGGGACGCTGCGGTCTGGTCCTCGAGAACCCGCAGGAGCCTCGTGGCGATGCGATGCTGGAGGATCGTGATCTTGTCCGCTCGGAATAAGTCCTCGACCCGCTCGTACGCGGCCCAGTAGAGGTCGACGATGACCTCCTCCGGCGTCCAGCCCTGCTCGATCGTCCGCTCGATGAGCGAGCGGGCTCTGGGTCGGTCGCCCTCGATGAGGGCCTCGAAGAAGGTGTCGAGCAGCAGATCCAGGTTCATGGCGAGAACTCCCTTGGTGGACAGAGTTATCAGACTCCCAGCTCCGCTGAGTCGGGCTCTCGCCCAGATCCGACCCTCCCGGCCGATGCCCGCGGTACACCCGTCGAGCACGCCAAGATTCGGCCCATGATGGAGATCGCCACCAGCGATTCGACGGCGACTCGCAGCCGCGCAGCTTGCGGCGCGGGTCGTCCAATAACGATGGAAACGGGCCGGTCAGAGCGTTCCGGTCAGGCGCGAAGGCCCCGATAACACGCGCAGATGCCGAGGGACAGGCTCTTCGTGCGCACGTCTGAGAATCCGGTGGCCTGAATCTCGCGCACCATCTGCTCGCGGTCCTGGAATGTCGCGACGGATTTGGGGAGATATTTGTACGCGCCGCTCTTGTCGCCGCTGATCCAGGTGGCGGTGCGGGGCATGATCCAGCCGCTGTAGAGTCGGTTGAACCAACGGACGGGGGCGAGGCGGGGGACGGTGAACTCCAGGACGATCAGGCGGCCTTCGGGCTTGAGCACGCGAGCGAACTCGCGGAGGGCCTTGGTGGGCTGTTGGACGTTGCGGATGCCGAAGGCGATGGAGAGGATGTCGAAGCTCGCGTCCTCGAAGGGCAGGTCCATGGCGTCTGCGGTCTGGTAGGAGACCTTGCTCGCGATGGACTCGGGTAGGCGGGCGCGTTTGATTCCAGCGAGTTCGAGCATGGCGGGGGTGAAGTCTGCGCCGATGACCTCGCTCGCGTTGGCTCTGGCGAAGAGGTGTGTGAGATCGCCGGTGCCGCAGGCCATGTCGAGGACGCGGTCGCCGTCTCGAACTTCAGCCATGCGGACGGCGGCGCGGCGCCAGGCCTGATCGCGCCAGAGGGAGTGAACGCGGTTGTTGAGGTCGTAGCGGGGGGCGATCGCGCCGAACATGGCCTGGACGCGATCGGCCTTGTCGCCCTGGGCGTGGGGATCTTCCAGGTGGGCGCGATCCCAGGCTGCCTGTGTCTGCGTGGTCACCGGCGATGATAGGATCTGGGGCTTTCTGACGAGGAGAACGCCATGCGCCGCTCGATAGCCGCCGTCTTGTCCGTTGCTCTGCTTTCCATCGTCGGGTGTTCGACGAACCCGGCGACGGGGAAGCGATCGCTGACGCTGTTGAGCTGGGAGCAGGAGATCCAGATGGGGGCGGAGGCCGCGCCGCAGTTCACCGCCGAGTACGGCGGGTCGGTCGCGAGCGCATCGGCGAACCGGTATGTGGATCGGGTCGGTCGGCGGCTGCTGGGTGGCGTCGAGGAGGGCGTGCCTGAGCTGGAGTGGGAGTTCACGCTGCTGGACAGCGACGTGATCAACGCGTTCGCGCTGCCGGGGGGGAAGGTCTTTATGTCTCGGGGGCTGGCCCAGAAGCTGACGAGTGAAGCGCAGCTGGCGG
Organism: Phycisphaerales bacterium; assembly: GCA_029260315.1. Lineage (GTDB taxonomy): Bacteria > Planctomycetota > Phycisphaerae > Phycisphaerales > UBA1924 > S146-42. The sequence goes on from JAJDDM010000160.1 coordinate 38,787, forward strand.
GGGTGCTGGGGCATGAGATCGGGCATGTGACGGCCCGTCACGGCAACCAGCGGATCAGCAAGCAGCTGGGATTCAATATCGCGTTGGGCGCTCTGGCGATCGGCGTGGGGGTCGCCGACGAGGACTCGGCGGTGCGCGAGTACGGGCAATACGCGGTCCCGGCGATGGCGGTAGGGGGCAACGTGGTGATGCTCAAGTATGGTCGCGACGAGGAGTCCGAGGCGGACATGCTGGGGGTTCGGTACATGACGCGCGCGGGGTACAACCCGTTGGGTCAGGTGCAGGTGATGGAGGTGCTCGCGGAGGCGAGCAGCGGGCCGAGGCCGATCGAGTGGCTGAGCACGCATCCGAACCCCGAGACGCGGATTGAGCGATTGCACGAGATTATCCGGGAGGAGTACGCGTTCACGCAGAACTCGCCGGACTATCGGGAGTATCCGGAGCGGTATCGGAGTGAGTTTTTGAGCTCGTTGAGTCTGATGCCGGGGTCAGCGGTGAACACGGTTTTGGCGTCGTTGGGAGAGAGCTCGGAGTGGTGCGGGCATTGCGCGGCGGGGCATTGAGTTCCGGGTGAGTTTCCGACGGGGCCGCGGGCGTGAGCACGCTTTGCGTCAACAGGCGGAGAACTCGAACAACTGCGGATGACCGAGTGACGTGCCACCAGCCGTGGCTCTGCACGGCTGGTGCTTCTGGGAGAGCGCCATGAAACACCAACCGCTCAAAGCAGCGGTTGGTGGCACGAC
>JAJDDM010000017.1 GCA_029260315.1 Phycisphaerales bacterium
GCGGGAGGAGCTGGGCATCGCTGCGCTCGAGCCGCGCAACCGCGACAGCCTGGACTTTCACGACCTCAGCGTTCGCGCGATCCGCGCTGCGCTGCAGCGGGCGTTCGACGAGGGTCGCAAGCATGCGACGCCGCTGACATGTACCTGCCCCGCGTGCAAGCGGGACATCGAGATCCGTTCGATCTGACGCCCGCACGTTGCGGGCGTTTTTCATGGGCCACTGAAAAGGAGAACATCCATGGCCACGACGAAGAAGGCGACGAAGAAGACCACGACCAAGGCCAAGGCGACAACGCCCACCAAGAAGCCCGCGACCAAGGGGGCCAAGCCGGCGGCGGGCAAGAGGCCCGCGTCGTCGCCCCGTGCCGCCAAGGGCGGGACCAAGGCGGCAACGAAGCGCCCGGCGGCCAAGGACGCCACACGGGCGAAGGACGCGACCCGTGCGGCCCGTGCGGCCCGTCCCGCCAAGGCCAAGGACCCCAAGAAGCTCAGCCTGCTCGACGCCGCGGCCCAGGTCCTGGCCGGTCACAAGGACGGGCTGCGGTCCCGCCAGATGGTGAAGCTCGTGACCGAGAAGGGCCTCTGGACGCCGGGCTCGGGCAAGACGCCGCACGCCAGCTTGTACGCCGCGATCATCCGGGAGATCGCCGCCAAGGGCAAGGACGCCCGCTTCGCCAAGGCCGAGCGCGGCCTGTTCGTCCACACCCCCACGACCAAGGGGGCGTCGTGATGATCGCCATAGCCAACACCGAGAACATGGTCGCGCCCGGGGACGGCTGCCCGAACTGCGGCGAACGCGACGCGGACCGGCTGGTCTGGCGCGAGGACGAGCGCGTTGAGTGCCAGCGCTGCGGGAAGGTGTACCGACCGGGGGAGGGGGGCGATCATGGATGACGCCCGCCTCCGGGCCGTGGTCGTCGCCGCCGAGGCCGTGCTCTCGGCCCGCGAGGACCAAATGCTCACCAGCGAGGAGTGGGACGGCCTGCGCAGCGCCGTCGCCGCCTGCCGCGAGCAGCGCCAGGGGCGTGAGGAGTCCTTCGCGATCGATCGCGCCGGGCGGCTGGTCCGGAGCGTCGCCCCCGCGCGGGGCACGCCCTACCAGCACACCTGCGACCCGGACGTCCTCACCGAGGTCTCGCACCTCGCGGGCGAGCTGGACGGGTTCACGCTCGAGGCGCTGGTCGAGCGGACTGGGTTCCCAAGCTCGCAGGTCGCGACGGCCCTGGCGTTCCTGAAGGAGCGCGGCATCGTTACGACCGAGGCCAAGCGGAACTATGCCGCCAGCGATGACGCCCACCTGGACGCGATGACCGAGTACCACGCCCTGCGCGAGGAGGGCGAGGCGGCGTTCGATCGCGAGTAGGCCGACCATCATCTGCTCCTACGCCTCGGCGCTTGCCGGGGCTTTCTCTTCGGCGACTGCATGCGATTTCGTCGGCCCCGACTACTCTTCATGCAATGAATGACTCCTGGCCTGCGGTTGAGATCGAGTCCGTCGATCAACTCGACGAATGCATCCGGGAGCTGGATCTCCATCGATCGGAGTTGGCGTGGCGGGGATTGAGTCGGGCGGAGTGGTCGCTGCGAAGCTCCTTTGATCGCATCATTCGAGATCACAAACCTGAAGTTCCGTACCGCGAATTGGTCGCCATCGAACGAGAGGCACTTGAGAGGTTTCGACGTGGCGCTCTGAGTTTCGCGACCGATACCGAGCGACAGTTCTTGCAGACGCCCCTCGGTCCAGGCATTTGGGACATCATGGCCCTTGGGCGACACAACGGCCTGCCTACCCGTCTTCTCGACTGGACCAGATCCCTGTGGATCGCAGCGTACTTCGCGTGCATCGATGATCTCGACTCCGATGGCGCACTCTGGTGGTTCCATCAGCACGAGTTTGAAGATGCCATCCGCGATTGTTGGGACAGATGGGGGGTACCCAAGCACGTTGACGATCCCTACTTTAGTGGGCTGTCCCAGGAGATAGCAGGGCGAATGGGACTCAACGAGCGAGCGCTGCACGCCAGAGCCTTTGACGACCCCGGCGCACCCTGGATCACAAAGGTCCACTTTAGAATGACATTTCCTCGTATGGAGGCGCAGCAGGGGTTCATGACTGCGTGCGGTACGTTGCGGACTGATCACGAGCGGGCGATTGACGCTTTGCCGAACGCTGAATCGATCACTCGCGGGCGCATCATCGTGAGCTCTTCGGCCAAAGCTCAGATCGTGCAGAGGCTCATGACGTACAACTTGGATGCGAGGAGTCTTCTCTACCCAGGACTGGACTTGGTTGCCAGACAGGTCCGCGACCGGATTGATTTCCATCTGTACGACCTCGCTTCTCACGAATAGTCCTTTGCCGATTCCGCCTTCCGCCCCGTGAACGACTCCCACCTCTCCACGATCACGTCGCAGTAGGCCGGGTCGATCTCCATCAGCATCGCCTTCCTGCCCGTCTGCTCGCAGGCGATCAGCGTCGAGCCCGATCCGCCGAAGAGGTCCAGCACGCGCTCCTTGGGCTTGGACGAGTACTCGATCGCGCGCCGGGCCAGCTCCACCGGCTTCTCGGTCAGATGCACCATCGCCTGCGGCGTGACCTTCTTCACCGCCCAGAGGTCGGGCACGTTGGCCGGCCCGAAGAACAGGTGGGCCGCGCCCTCGCGCCAGCCGTAGAAGCACCACTCGTGCGCGCCCATGAAGTCCTTGCGCGTCAGCACCGGGTGCTGCTTGTCCCAGATGATGCTCTGGGAGAAGTACAGCCCCGCGGCCTTGAGCGCCGGCGGGTAGTTCGAGCAGTTGGCGTACCCGCCCCAGATGTAGAAGCCCCTGCCGGGCTCCAGCGACCTGGCCAGGTTGCCAAACCACGCCGTGAGGAGTTCGCCGAACTGCTCGTCGCTCACGAAGTCGTTGACCAGGGGCCGGTCCTTGGCCCGCATCTTGGCGCTGGTGCCCTTGGCCTTCTCGGGGTGGCGGGCGAGGTCGAACTTCTGGTGGTGGGTCTTCTTGGGGGCGCTGAACGACGAGTTGCCCGCCGCGATCGCGTTGTTGGAGCGGGGCTCGACCTTGACGTTGTAAGGCGGGTCGGTGTTGACCAGTTGCACGGGCCTGGACTCCAGCAGCCGGTCCACGTCGGCTTCGCTGGCGCTGTCGCCGCAGAACAGGCGGTGGTCTCCCAGCACCCAGAGATCGCCGGGCTGGGTCGTGGGCTCGTCCGGCGGCTCGGGGACCTCGTCCTCGTCCACCAGCCCGACGGTGCCCTCGTTGCCCAGCAGCCGGTCAAGCTCGTCGTCGCCGAAGCCGAGCAGGTCCATGTCGATACCTGCTTCCTTCAGTCCCTCCAGTTCCAGCGGCAGCAGATCCATGTTCCACTCGGCGATGGACGCGGTCTGGTTGTCGGCGATTCTGTAAGCGCGGGCCTGCTCGGGGGTGAGGTTGTCAGCGACGTGGACGGGAACCTGCTCCAGCCCCATCTCGCGCGCGGCCTTCCACCTCGTGTGCCCGACAATGATCACGCCGTCACCGTCCACGACCACGGGCTGGCGGAAGCCGAACTCGCGGATAGAGCGGGCGACGGCCTGCACCGCGGCGTCGTTCTTGCGGGGGTTGGCGTCGTAAGGGCGGATCTGGTCCATCGCCCTCATCTCAATCTTCATGGCGGCCTCCTTGCCCAGTGACTCAGTGACTCTGTGACTCTGATTCCCCCCGTTTGAAAATCCGTTCTCCTCCGCGGCGGGGGCTTCCACGGCATCGCGGATTCCAGATCGGGGGGGCCTTTGTGAGTCACCAGAGTCACAGAGTCACCATCTCGTGGCTGACCGGGCAGCGCCGATTTCAGATCGGGGGATTTGTGAGTCATGTGAGTCACTGAGTCACGATCCATCGCGCCGCTCCTGTGTCACCAGCCGCCAGACCTGCCCGCCGGAGCGCTTCTCGCCCGTGGCGTTGATCATCCGACCGCCCACCACGCGCCCCCGAATCGATTTCAACCTCGCGCCGAGCTTGCGGGCCGTGGGCGACCCGCCCCGCGGCGGGGGCGCGATGGACTCCAGCGCCGCGCGCATCGCCTCGCTGGCCTCGTCGCTCGGGCGGTCGCCGCTGCTCGGGTACAGCCGCCGCAGCGCCTCGGCAAGCACAATCCCCTCACCGTCCGGATCGAACCTGGCCCAGGCGTCGAGCAGTTGCTCGAGGGACTCCTTGTCGGAGTCCGCCGTGATCTCCAGCTCCTGGCGCGTCTCGCAGGGGTCGGGCAGCCCGACCCAACGCACCGCGTGGCGAACCCACCAGCCCTCGAAGCTCCCGTAGGGCCGAAGCCCGAGCGTGGCCGAGCCGGCCTGCAGATACGCAGCGAGGATCGCTAGGGCGTCCATATATAGAGCGGCCCGATTCTCCTTCACATACCCGATGAGGTCCTCGTGCTTGAACCCCGAGCGATCCTCTGGATTCTCCATCGGCGAGTCCATCCGAAGGTGGATGATCCGCCTGGCCGTATCTGCCTGCACGACCGTGTTGTTGCCTGTGGCGAAGAGCACCATCGAGATCGGCAACTCGACCTGGGAGTTCGTGCCCAGCACCCGGTCGCGCCAGCTCACGCCAGTCAACAGGCGGTCCAGCGCGTCGTTGCCCAGTACGCCCCTGAGATTGTCCAGCAGCACCATGCGGTCGCCCTGCATCAGCATGGTCGTGATCTGCTTGCGGGCCTCCTCGGATTCGTGTGTATAGCTGCTGACGGGGATCTCGCGGCCCGTCGCGATGATCGCGATGACCCGTGCCAGCAGCGACTTGCCAGCGCCGCGGACGTTGGCATCGATCAGGAACAGCGGCACCGGCCCATCTATCGCGTGCCGGGCAATCGGCGTGAGCAGCGCGGCCAGAAGCGCAGCGCGGTGCTCCTCGCCCGCCAGCGGGAAGTCGCAGAAGAGGTCCAACAGCCTTCCCGCCGCGGCGATCGCGTCCTCGCGGGTCGGGGAGTGCGAGATCGGCGGGAACGCCGTGCCGGGCTCCAGCAGGACGCGAGTCTGCGGGTCGTACCCTCGGGCGTCGAACACCGAGCCGTCGCGGCGAAGGACCGGCGCATCGGCGATGCCGCGCAGGATCCGGATGGCCCGCCAGGCGTGCCGGGACTTGACGCCCTTGACCAGCCAATCCGTCGGGTGCGCAGGCGTCTCGCCGTCCTTGGTGATCCTCACGAGCGCCGCGTCGCGGCTGATGATGTCCCGCAGGCGCGCCGGCTCCATGACGGCGATCCGCAGCGACTCCTCGCCCTCGACCGGTTCGACCAGCACGCCGCCCCGCTGATACACGTCGGGGTCATCGCCAAGCGCCTCGACCACTTCATCGATCACGCGATGTTCGTCGGTGCCGAGCACGATGGTCGGGACGGAGCGCCACTCGGACCCGCCGCGACGCCCCCTACCGCCCGGCGCGTAGAACTCGGTCGCGTTCTCGACGGCGAACCGGATCGTCCTCTCGCGGTAATCGGCGCGCTGCCACTTCTCGCGCTGGCCCAGCGCCGAGGCGCTGAACAGCCGCTCGATCCGCTCGGGATCGGGCCCGCACCAGAACGCGAGCAGGCTCGCCAGCGCGGCGTCGGCGCAGCTGTCGTCCTCGCCATGCCCGCTGGTGTCGCCCAGGTCGAAGAGCGACCGGAACTTGACGCCGTTCTCGGCGGCGCGTGCCTTGTCCAGCAGGGCCTCGTCGTCGCCGGTGAATCCGGGAGACTGGCAACGCACCCGCTCCTCTTCCGGCGGCCACAGTTGGGCGCACAGCGCGTCGAACGCGTCCTGGCAGTCCCGGAGCTCGATCGGCGCGCCCGCGACGCGATCGCCCGTGACCGTGAAGTAGCGTCCGGTCTGGTAGACCTCGATCTTGCCGATGCCCTCCAACGCGCGGGACGTGCACTTGTCCGTCGGCTTGCGACCGCGAAAGA
>JAJDDM010000161.1 GCA_029260315.1 Phycisphaerales bacterium
GTTCAAGCGGCTGCGGGTGCGCGATGACCGCAGAGCCGACATCCACGAGGCGTTCGTGAGCCTGGCGTGCTCGATGATCTGCTGGAGGAAGGTTAGACAGGTGTATTTTTAGGGGCTCATATTAGGGATTCACCGATCAAACACCCTTCGGATCGCTCACACGCCGACCGTCACGCCGCCATCAGCCGGCGCGTCCGGCGATTCGCGGCGATCGTCGCCGACTCGAAGCTCTCCGCCGGGCGCGCGATCAGATACCCCTGCGCGTGCGACACGCCCAACCGCCGCAGCGTCAGCAGCTCATCCGCCCGCTCGACGCCCTCGGCGACGACATTGCACGACACACGCGCCGCGAACGCCGCCAGCGAGTTCACGAGCTGCTGGCGCACCGGGTCGCGGTCGATATCCCGCACCAACTCGCGATCCAGCTTGATCCAGTCCGGGCGGATCTCGACGACCCGCCGAAGATCCTGCGACCCGGCCCCGAGATCGTCCAGAGCGATCTGAAACCCCCGCCGACGCAGCGCCTGCGCCGCGTCGCGGATCGTTGAGGTGTCCGCGTGGGTCTCGGTCACCTCGATCACCATCCGCTGCGGCGAGTGTGTCGGGCGGGCCTCGTCATCGATGCGCTCGGCGATCCCTGTTTCCGCCAGAGCGTCCGGCGACACGTTCAGAAACAGCAGTGCCCCGCCGGGCCACGGCCTGGTCCTCGCCATGATCCGCCTGCGGGCGACCGTCTCCAGCGAGGGCAGCAGCCCCAGCCTCGCAGCCGCACCAAACATCGAACTCGCGTCCGAGAACGTCGAGGTCGGTCTGGTCAGCGCCTCGAGCCCGACCACCGTGAGCGATTCCAGATCGATAATCGGCTGGAAGTACGTCTCGATCGCCGAGTCGCGAATGAGCCCGAGGAGCCCTCCGGCCTCCTCGGACACATCCGCTCGTCCGCGACGCATTGAAGGAACGGATCTGTACATGTCTCTCCCGCCGGGCGGCCCTTGCCTCCCAGGTGAGAAGATCGGGTCAAACCCCGGGCACATCGCCCGCGGGCAACCGAGTTGGTGGGTTTAGGAGGAGCGACCCGACCGGCTGGTGCGGTGGCGAGGCATGTGGCAGGCGCTTCTCGGGCTGAGGGACTCCCGCAGGGTCCGGATAGGATCTACTCGACCCCTCGAACACCCAGAGAATCAGTCAAAACGGAAGACGCCCTTGCGGAACCCGTAGAGATACGCCACCACCGTCGTCAGCAGGAAGAACAGGATCCGGAACAGCCAGGTCAGCCGCTCGGGCCCCTCGAAGTCGTGAAACGTCGCGGCCCACGGGTACAGGAAGATGATCTCCACGTCGAAGACCAGAAAGACCATCGCGATCAGATAGAACCGGACGTTGAACCGCTTGCGGGCCGTCCCGATCGGGTTCATCCCCGACTCGTAGCTCATCCCCTTGACCTTGCCCCGGCGCGAGGGCCCGATCAGGCGGGTCAGCACGATGTTCGCGACCGCAAACGTGATCGCCATCAGGATGATGACGCCCAAGGGCAGATAGCTCGTCAGGTCGGTCATGGGGGCCGGATGGTAGCAGGGCCGAGGAAGTGGCAAAGGGGCGGAGTGACAGAGTGGCAAAGGGGTGGGAGGAGTTACAGAAAATAAGCCCGGACGCCGGACCTGAGGCTCTGCGAAGGTCCGGGTCGAGACCCTCACAAGATCGCGGACGCTCCGCAGCCATCGACCCCAACCGATCGCCCCAGGATCCCCGTCTGCCAGTTCGGCAGGCTATCGCCCCCGCACAGGTGGGGCTTGTCAGGGATTCCGGGCCCCGAGGCGGGTTTGGATTCCAATGAGCCCCACCCCTGTCGGCTGTGCTTGGCATTGGGGTTGCCTTTGATTCCTGTTCACACCCGCGCGGCAGATGCCGCGGCAGATCAGGGAAACCACCGACGGGGCGCAGCAGGGCCCCGAATCGCACACGAGAAACGGAGACCGAAGCCCATGGCCGTGAAAGAGCTGACGTTCGACATCGAGGCCCGCAAGGCGCTGCTGGAGGGGGTCGAGAAGCTGGCCAGAGCCGTCAAGAGCACCCTGGGCCCGCGAGGACGCAATGCGGTCCTGGATAAATCCTGGGGCGGGCCCACGGTCACCAAGGACGGCGTCTCGGTCGCCGAGGAGATCGAGCTCCGCGACAAGGCCCAGGACATGGGCGCTCGCCTGGTGAAGGAAGCCGCGAGCAAGACCTCCGATGACGCCGGCGACGGCACCACCACCGCCACCGTCCTCGCAGAGGCCCTGTTCAAGGAGGGCCTGCGCTATATCGCCGCCGGCGTGGACGCCAACGCCCTGATCCGCGGCATGAAGATCGCGGTCGAAGCCGCCAGCGGCGCGATCGACGACCTCTCCCAGCCGGTCAAGGGCAAGGCCGACATCCAGAACGTCGCGACCATCAGCGCCAACAACGACCCCGAGAGCGGCAAGATCATGGCCGACGCCTTCGAGAAGGTCGGGAAAGACGGCGTCATTACCGTCGAGGAGGGCAAGGGCCTCGACACCGTCGTCAACGTCGTCGAGGGCATGCAGTTCGATCGCGGCTACCTCTCGCCCAACTTCGTGACCAATCCCGACGAGATGCGCGTGGAGCTCGAGAAGTGCCTCGTGCTGATCCACGAGGACAAGATCGAGAGCGTCAAGGACCTCCTTCCCCTGCTCGAGAAGGTTATGGGTGCAAAGAAGCCCCTGCTCATCATCGCAGAGGACATCACCGGCGAGGCCCTGAGCACCCTGGTCATCAACAAGCTCCGCGGCACGCTGCAAGTCGCCGCGGTCAAGGCCCCGGGCTACGGCGACCGGCGCAAGGCCATGCTCCAGGACCTCGCCACCCTCACCGGCGCGACCGCCGTCATGAAGGACCTCGGCACCGGCCTCGACCAGGTCGAGATGGGCCACCTCGGCATGGCCAAGAAGATCGAGATCGACGCCGACACCACCACCGTCATCGAGGGCGCGGGCAGCACCAAGGACATCCAGGCACGCATCAAGCAGATCCGCGCCGAGATCGAAGCCGCCAGCAGCGACTACGACCGCGAGAAGCTCCAGGAGCGCCTGGCCAAGCTCGCCGGCGGCGTCGCGCAGATCGAGGTCGGCGCAGCGTCCGAAGCCGAGCTCAAGGAGAAGAAGGCCCGCATCGAGGACGCCCTGCACGCGACCCGCGCCGCGGTCGCCGAGGGCATCGTCCCCGGCGGGGGCGTCAGCTTCATCCGCGCCCGCGCCGCGATCGAGACCAACCGCGACTGGAAGACCGTCTTCGGCAAGGATATCGAGATGTCCTCCGAGGACGCCGGACGCACCAAGTACGACCTCGCCGCCGGCATGAATATCGTCTGGAAGGCCCTGGGCGTTCCCGCCGCGGCGATCGCCGAGAACGCGGGCGCCAAGGGCGGCGTCGTCGTCGCCAAGATCGCCGATAGCGACAGCCCGAGCTTCGGCTACAACGCCCTCACCGGCGAGTACGGCGACCTGCTCAAGGCCGGCGTCATCACGCCCGCGAAGGTCGACCGCAGCGCCTTGCAGAACGCCGCGAGCGTCGCGACGGTCCTGCTCGCCGCGGACTGCATCGTCACCGAGAAGCCGGAGAAGTCCGAGCCCGAAGGCCACGGCCACGGCGGCGGCATGCCGGACATGGGCGGTATGGGTGGCATGGGCGGCGGCATGGGCGGCATGCCGGGGATGGGTGGTATGGGGTTCTAGAGCAGCCGAGGTCGAGAATGCACCAGATGGACAGAATCACAACCAACCCTTCGATCTTCGGCGGCAAGCCGATCGTCCGCGGTCGTCGCCTCGCCGTCGAGCATGTGCTGGGCATGCTCGCCGCGGGGGACACCATCGAGACCATTCTCGAGGGCTACGACTGGTTGGAAAGAGAGGATGTTCTGGCGTGCATCGAATACGCCCGGCGCGCAGTCGGGCATGAGCGAATCGATCCGGCGCTCGACGCCGGCGAGTCCGCCGCATGAAGATTCTGCTCGACACATGTGTGTGGGGCGGAGTGAAGGACGTGCTCACCGCAAGCGGGCACGACGTTGAATGGACGGGCGAAGATGAGGATCCGGGCGACGAGGCCATCATTCGAAGATCGCATCGCGATGGACGGGTGCTCATCACGCTCGACAAGGACTTTGGAGAACTGGCGGTGTTCAAGGCAATGCCGCACGCAGGAATCATGAGGCTCGTGGACCTTGGCGCCAAGCGACAAGGACCGTTCGCCCTCGCCGCGTTGGCAAGGTACGAATCCGAGCTTGAAAATGGAGCGATCCTCACCGTCTACGAGAATCGAGTGCGGCTTCGACCGGGGCCAATCGAGTCTGGGTCCGACGAGTGAGTGAGTAAGAAAGAACAGGAGAAACGAACAATGGCCGTCAAACCCCTCGAAGACCGCGTCCTCGTCAAGCCCATCGAAGCCGAGAGCATCACCGCCAGCGGCATCTACCTCCCCGAGAGCGCCAAGGAAAAGCCCGTCCAGGGCAAGGTCGTCGCAACAGGCCCCGGCAAACTGCTCGACAACGGCCAGCGCGCCACCATGAGCATCAAGAAGGGGAACACCGTCGTCTACGGCAAGTACGCCGGCACCGAGGTCGAGATCAAGGGCGACAAGCACCTCATCATGCGCGAGAGCGAACTCCTCGGCGTCCTCGATAGCTGAGCGATGGGTGCCGTGGTCTAAGCGAGTCTTCGAGCGAAGGCCACGCGGACGCACCAGAATCGAGGAAGTGGCAGAGTGGCAGAGTGGCAAAGGAAAGAGGCACTAGGAAACTCATAGTGGAATCCGGCGGCATCCTCAAGCGAGCACGATCGGCACTGGGCCTCAAGGCCCACGAGGTCGAGCTGCGCCCGAGCGACCCCGTCCAATCCGCAACGCCCGACGCTCGCCCGAACTCAAACCCAGACCCCGCGCCCTACAAACCCAAGCCCCTCCCCGCCTACACCTACTTCTTCGTCCGGGGCCACCCGCGCTCCGGCACCAACTGGGTCGGCCGCCTGCTCAACCTCCACCCCGACATCAACTGCCAGGGCGAGTACCACTTCCAGATCTTCCAGAACGCCCTGCGCTCCTTCTGCTCGCGCTCGCACCAGATCGGCTCGGGCAGGCCCGTCAAGCCCGAGGCCCGCAAGGCGACGCACGACCTCATCCGTCGCTGCATGCGCGCCACCGCCGAGAAGAAGCCCGACGCCATGATCCTCGGCGACCGCACCCCCAGCGAACTCCGCCCCGTGCTGCCCAACGCAAAGAGCCTGCTGGTGATCCGCGACGGTCGCGACGTGCTCGTCAGTTTCACGCTTCACAACCTGCGCGGCGCGGGCTTCCAGATGGAAAAAGAGCCCTTCAAGACCGAACTCGCGGGCCTCCGCCAGCGCTTCGAGCACAACCCCACCCTGTTCACCGACGAGCCGGGGCTCCTGCTCAGCCACGAGCCCTGGGTGCGATACGCGGCGAGATCCTGGGCCGAGCGCGCAAGCAGCGACCTGGAGCAGGCCTCGAAGATGACGCTCAACGACGACGCCCCCGCGGTCATGGAGATCCGCTACGAGTCGCTGCATCAGGATATCGGAGGCTTGCGCCGGAGTATGTACGAGTTCCTCGCCGTCGATCCCGACAAGGCCCTGCCCATCGACCAGGGCGAGGACACCAAGCCCGGCCTGCGCCAGGAAGACCCCAGCGCCCTGCGACGCAAGGGCGTCGTCGGCGACTGGGCCCGCTACTTCCACGACGACGCACGCAGATGGTTCAAGGAGGAGGCAGGCCAGACACTCGTCTCGCTCGGATACGAGCGCGACCACGATTGGTAGGAGAGAGGCGGCATCGCCCCTGCCGAGAGGCGGGCGGGGCCTTTGGATATAGATGGTTCCAGATGTTTCGAAAAGTTCGATCATGTATACGCACCCGGCACACGCCGACAGACAGCACACGCTGAGAGATAAAGAAGGAAGCGACCAATGACCACCAAGCAGATGATGTTCGGCACCGACGCCCGCGTCGAGTTCTCCAAGGGCGTCGAGCGCCTCACCGACGCCGTCAAATGCACCATGGGCCCCAGCGGACGCCACGTCATCATCGAGAAGTCCTACGGCGGGCCCAGCGTCACCAAGGACGGCGTCAGCGTCGCCAAGGAGATCGAGCTCCCCGAGCGGTTCGAGTCTATGGGCGCCAAGATGGTCCACCAGGTCGCCAAGAAGACCGCCGACAAGGCCGGCGACGGCACCACCTGCGCCACCATCCTCGCACAGGCCATCTTCACCGAGGGCCTCAAGCACGTCGCATCGGGCGCGAATCCCGTCCACCTCCAGCGCGGCATCAACAAGGCCGCCGAGGCCGCCGCCGAGGCCATCGACAAGATGGCCGTCCAGTGCAAGGGCAAGGCCGACTACAAGAAGATCGCTACCGTCAGCTCCAACCACGACGAGGAAGTGGGAGAGATGATCGCCGAGGCCATCGCCAAGGTCGGCCCCGACGGCGTCGTCGAGGTCGAGGACGGCAAGAGCGCCGAGACCACCCTCGAGTACGTCGAGGGCATGCAGTTCGACAAGGGCTACCTCTCGCCCTACTTCATGACCGACCCCAAGACCGGCGAGTGCGTCCTCGAGGACTGCCACATCCTCATCCACGAGAAGAAGATCGGCAACCTCGCCGATCTGCTGCCCCTGCTCAACAAGGTCGCCGGCACCGACAAGCCCCTGCTCATCATCGCAGAAGACGTCGAGAACGAGGCCCTCGCCGCCCTGGTCGTCAACCGCCTCAGGGGAGTTCTGAAGATCGCCGCCGTCAAGGCCCCGGGTTTCGGCGACCGGCGCAAGGCCATGCTGGGCGATATCGCCATCCTCACCGGTGGCGCCTTCTTCGCAGAAGACCTCGGCCGCAGCCTCGAATCCATCGAGACCAGCGAGCTCGGCAAGGCCAAGCGCGTCGCCATCAACAAGGACAACACCACGGTCATCGAGGGCGCCGGCAAGAAGAAGGACATCACGGCGCGGGCCGATCAGATCATGGCCCAGCACGCCAAGAGCACCAGCGACTACGACCGCGAGAAGCTCATGGAGCGCCACGCCAAGCTCACCGGCGGCGTCGCCATCATCAACGTCGGCGGCGCGACCGAGATCGAGATGAAGCAGCGCAAGGACCTCGTCGACGACGCTCTGCACGCCACCAGAGCCGCGGCACAGGAGGGCTACGTCCCCGGCGGCGGCGTCGCGCTCATCCGCGCCCAGAAGGCCATCGACGCGGCCAAGTCCAAGGCCAAGGGCGACGAGAAGCAGGGCTTCGACATCGTCAGCCGCGCCGTCGAGTTCCCCGCCCACCAGATCGCCCTCAACGCCGGCTACGACGGCGACCTCATCGTCGAGGAGATCAAGGAAGAGTCCGGCGCCTTCGGCTTCAACGCCGCCACCGGCGAGTATGAGGACCTCGTCAAGGCCGGCATCATCGACCCGGCGCTCGTCGCCAAGACCGCGCTGATCAACGCCGCGAGTGTGGCTGGGTTGATGCTGACGACGGATGTGGTGCTCACGGAGTTGAAAGAGGACGACGAGGTCGAGGCTGGTGCGGTCTCGTAAGAGTTGAACCACGGAGACACGGAGACACGGAGGTGAAGACTTGGTTGAGGCGCCGCGCGAGCTTGATCCGTTGACGCACGAGATCATCGGTGGCGCGATCGAGGTCCACAGAGAACTCGGGCCGGGACTTCTGGAGTCGATCTACGAGGAGTGCCTTGCGATTGAGCTCTCAGATCGCGGCCTGTCTGTTGAACGTCAGGTCATCGTGCCCGTCGAGTTCAAGGGCCGCCAGGTCGAGCCTGGATACAGACTCGATCTCTTCGTGAATCGCCAGATCGTGCTGGAAGTGAAGGCCGTCGAGAAAGTTCTTCCCGTCCACGAAGCCCAGTTGCTCACATACCTCAAGCTCACCAAGGCCCGCCTCGGCTTCATCCTCAACTTCCATGTCCCTGTCATGAAAGATGGAATCCACCGCCGTGCCCTCTGACCCATCCAAGTCCTCTCCGTGCCTCCGTGTCTCCGTGGTGAAATCCGGTCTCCTGTGAGCTCCATGCCCACCACCCGCGACTATTACGAGATCCTTTCCGTCGAACGCACCGCCGACGGCGAGGAGATCAAACGCGCCTACCGACGCCTCGCGATGAAGTTCCACCCCGATCGCAACCCCGGCGACACCGACGCCGAGGTCCGCTTCAAGGAGTGCTCCGAAGCCTACGAAGTGCTCTCAGACCCCAACAAGCGCAAGATGTTCGACCAGTACGGCCACGAGGGCGTCCGAGGCTCCGGCGCGGCAGGCCACGACTTCTCCCGCATGGACGTCTCCGACATCTTCAGCATGTTCCAGGACATCTTCGGCGGCGGCGGCGCCGGCGGCTTCGGCGGCCAGCGCCAACGCCGATCCCAGGCCAGAGGCTACGACCTCGAAACCGAGGTCGCCCTCACCATCCACGACGTCCTCATCGGCGCAGAACGCCAGGTCGAGTTCACACGCCTCGACGTCTGCGATACATGCTCCGGCAACGGCGCAAAGCCCGGCTCCACCCCCGAAACATGCGCCACCTGCAGAGGCCAGGGCAAGGTCCAGCAGCAAGGCCTCGGCGGCATGTTCCGCATGGTCACCGCCTGCCCCCATTGCAACGGCCGCGGCAAGATCATCAAAGAGCACTGCACCGACTGCAAGGGCAAGGGCCGCGTCCCCCGCAAGCGAACCCTCAGCGTCAAGCTCCCCCCCGGCATCCACGACGGCCAGGCCGTCCGCGTCCAGGGCGAGGGCGAGCCTCCCGGCCCCGACATCAGCCCCAACGGCTCGGGCGTCCGAGGCGATCTCCACGTCGTCGCTCGCATCAAGAAGCACGAGATCTTCCAGCGCGAGGGAGATCACCTCTTGATGGAACTGCCCATCAGCTTCACCCAGGCGTCCCTCGGCGCAGAGATCAATGTCCCCACGCTCAACGGCGGCGAGGTCGTGACAATCCCCAAGGCCACCCAGCACGGCGCAATCTTCCGCGTCCACGGCGGGGGCCTGCCCAACCTCCGCTCCCCAGCCCGCAGAGGCGATCTGATCGTCGGCTGCAAGATCGAGATTCCCCGCAAGCTCTCCAAGAAGCAGGAGGAGCTTCTGCGCGAGTTTGCCGATACCGAGGATGAGAAAGTGCTCCCCGAGAGCCACGGCGTGTTCCAGAAGATCAAGGACATGCTGAGCTGAGAAAAACGCCGGCCACCACAGAGTGCCGGCGGAATGGATGGATCGCATGATCGGCAAGAAGAAGAACGAGCAGCTCGACGACGGCCTCCGCCTCGAGGACATCGATCAGCGGATGCTCGACGAGATCGTCGCCGAGCGCGACAAGCTCCGCGACGAGAACGAGCGGATCCTGCGCGCCGCCGCCGACGCCCAGAACCGCCTGCGCACCGCGCGCAAGGACGTGCAGGAATCGCACCGCCAGGGCGTCACCGCCGTCGCGCGCGACGTCATCGCCGGGCTCGATTCCTTCGACCTCGCCCTCAGCCAGGACATGTCCACCGCCACCGTCGATTCCATCGTCGAGGGCGTCCGCTCCATCCGCGACGAGCTCATCCGCGTGCTCAACCGCCACGGCGTCACGCTCATCGAAGCCGCCCCCGGAGAAGAACTCGACCCCCAGCGCCACCAGGCGATGATGGAACAGCCCACCGACCAGTTCGAGCCAGGCCACATCGTCGCCATGGTCCAGGTCGGCTACATGCTCCACGACCGCGTCATCCGCCCGGCCAAGGTCATCGTCGCCGCCAGCCCGCCCGGCGCCCAAGCCGAAGCGACCGAGACCTCACCGGACGACGCAACCGATCCCGCCGAAGATGCCGACGGTGCTGAAGAGGACGCTCGTACCCAGCACCAATCCCACGACGGCGACCCCGCCGGTCGAACCCCCGACGCCGAGGGCGTGTATCACATCGACGACACGCCGGACGATCTGAGTGTCGAGAGCGATACCGACGAGAACGACGACACCCCGGGCCGCGCCCCGCGAGAGGACTGACCATGCCCACCTACGACTACCGCTGCAACGACTGCGAACACGAGTTCGAGCTCTTCCAGTCCATGTCCGACAAGCACAAGCGCAAGTGCCCGGCCTGCGGCAAGAACGCCCTCGAACGCCTCATCGGCACCGGCGCCGCCGTCCTCTTCAAGGGCTCGGGCTTCTACCAGACCGATTATCGGTCCGACAGCTACAAGAAGGGCGCCGAAAAGGACAAGAAGGCTTCCGAGCCCAAGGATTCCACGAAGTCCGACAGCGGCTCCTCCAAGAACGATGGGGCGTGCGCATGCGGGAAGAAGACAGCCGAGCAGTGCGCGACAAAGGCGGCGAGCTGACGAGGGTGCCGTGGTCTGAGCGAGTCTTCGAGCGAAGGCCATGCGGTTCCCAGAAGCGATACAACGGTTCAACCGGCACGAACCCAATCAGCGACGACGACATGGTTGACCCATCGCGTCGGCAGCGCAAGCGCCCTGAGCCCGCCCCATACTCGCCCGAAGACCTCCGCCGTATCGCCCGCCGATGGGAGCTCTACTCCGCCCGCGCCCTCGTCGCCAACGGCCTCAGCGTCTTCGCCATCGGCGCGATCTTCGGTGCCCTCGTCTCCACCGGCATGGGCTACGCCTACCCAGGCCACTTCCGCGAGTCCATCCTCGCCGCGGCGAGCTTCGGCGCATCGCTCACCGCCCTCTGGATCCCGATGGCCCTCATCGCCCTCTTCGCCGCCCGCCGGATGGACCGCTTCGACCTGCGCGTCCAGAGCGCCCTCGAGCGCCGCGACGCCGTCCGCCGATCCGTCCACGTCGGCATCGCCCTGCTCGCCCTCGCCTTCCTCGCGATCCTCCCGGGCATCAGCGACCACACCGACACCATCGTCCGCAGCGCCTGGATCGGCCTTGTCGTCATCATCGCCCTCGCAATCACCGCAAGCGCCGTGTTGAAGCCCGCGCATCATCCGATCGACTGGTCACGCTCCAACCTCTGCCGCCGCTGCGGCTACGACCGAGGCGAAACCCTCACCACCTGCCCCGAATGCGGCGAGGAGGCGCCCCATGCCTGACCCCATCGCCCACGGTATCGACCTCGTCGAAGTCTCCCGCATCGCCGAGATCCGCGCCCGCCACGCCGACCGCTTCCTCACCCGCGTCTTCACCGCCCAGGAACGCGCCTACGCCCTCGAATCCCGCAACGCAGACGAGCGCCTCGCCGCCCGCTTCGCCGCCAAGGAAGCCGTCATGAAGGCCCTCGCCACCGGCCTCGCGGGCGGCATCAACTGGACCGACGTCGAAGTCACCCGCGACAACGCCGGCCCACCTTCTATCGCCCTGCACAACCGCGCTGCCGACATCGCCCGCGACCGTGGCATCCACACCTGGCTCATCTCCCTCACCCACACCAAGACCCTCGCCATGGCCTCGGTCATCGGGCTCTCCCAATAGAGGCGTAGAAACCGTGCCACCGAGATGGCCGGCTCTGCGGCCATCTCGGTGCTTCTCCACACCCCGCGCAGCGATCCCCAGCAACTTCCATCGCCCAAGAGGCCGGGACAAAGTTCACGGCGTTGCGTGCCACCAACCGCGTTGTGTGCCACCAACCGCTGCTTTGAGCGGTTGGTGCTCTTCCATGCACACATCGTCACAAAAAACACCGACCATGCGAAGCCATGGTCGGTGGCACATTCTTCGTTCTCACGCGGGCGTCAACCCCCCGCCATCTCCGTCCCCGCGTCATTCGCCGCCAGCGTCGGCACCAGCTCCTCGTAATACCAACTCCACCATTTCTCCTGGTCGTACCCGAACTTCCGATCGGCCAGGTCATACCCGATCGCCCGGCTGCCCAGTCTCATCAGCGGCACCTGCACCTCCGAGATATACGTCGTCACCACCCCGTCCTGGATCCGCAGCAGCGCACCCTCGGTCACCACGCTGATCGTCGGGTCGAACCCGACCGCAGAGTCCGCCACGATCGGCGTCAGGTCACTGACAAATCCGACCTGCCGCCCGATCAGAATCCACCCCTTGTCGCCTTGTCGGTCGCGCGGCGCGCCTCCCCCGCCGACCTGCCCCTGGATCAGATGCGGGATCACCTGCACGATGCTCAGGTTGTCGGCCATGCTCGCGGCCCGACCCAGATACCGTGGATCACGCTCCAGCAGGCGATGGGCCAGAATGTACACAATCCCCTGCTCGACCTTCCCGTGATTCTCATCAACACGCGCCTTGAGACGATTCATCGCCTGCTCGCGCATCCAGGGATCCCGCTCATGCAACGCCGCCCACCCGAGCGTGATATCACCCTCGGGCGAATCCTGCTCCATGATCATGTCCAGCACCGCCGAGCGCACCTCGTCGTCCTCGCGCCCGAAGATCTCCAGCAGCACCGGGTACAGATCCGGCTCCCCGGCGTACTCGCGCAGCTTGCTCAATCCGATCTGGCGCATCTCCCCCGAGGCCCGCAGGTACTTATGCCGCAGCGCCTTAAGCTCCCTCTCGGTCTCCTTCATCGCGCTGCGATGGGCCAGCCGACGCGCCGACACCAGATCGTCCTTCAGCTCCAAAACCACCCACTGCGGCAGCACCTCCGGCTGTTCGATCAACAGATCCGGAAGCTGGGCGCTCTGGCCAAACGCCGCGGACGCGGCAACCAGGGAAGTCGCGGCAAAGGCAAGAAAGCTGCGGGCCATGGGATGCTCTCCGATTGGGGTCGCCTGCGGGCGGCGTCGGTCCCCCTGTCCTGGATCCTGTCTTGGGTCGATACGAACCGGCCGCCCCGCTGTTTCGGTTAGACGCCCGAGGCCCCCCGCAGGTTCCCTCCCCGCCGAAGCCCGCCGGCACCGCCTATCCCGGACGCACCTGGCCGGATTCGGGGTTTGCTAGAGTAGTGGGGCGGGCCTCGCCGGGGGCCCGAAAGGGGCGTGCATTGGGGATCCACTGGTCGGTTATCCGAGCCCTGGCCAAGCGGCCGCTCAAGGTCGTCATGACAGACGACCGCCGGTCCTACCGCGCCTGCGACCTGCTCGTCGGCTCCCTCCACGCCGCGAGCGCCATTGAGCGGTCCTGCCGCACCGACACCGTCGCCATCCTCCTGCCCACCAGCGGCGCATTCCCCATCGCCGCCCTCGCCGCCTGGTCGCTCGGCAAGACCGTCGTCCCGCTCAACTACCTCCTCTCCCGCGAGGAGCTCGAGTATGTCATCGCCGACTGCGGCTGCGACACCATCATCACTGCCGGGCCCATGCTCGATCACCTCGGCTACGAGCCCGCCGGGGCCAAGCTCCTGCGCCTCGAAAACGTCTCGTTCAAGGGATTCCCCGCCCCCCGCTGGCCCGCCGGGGCGAACGAGCAAGACCTCGCCGCCCTGCTCTACACCTCCGGCACCAGCGGCAAGCCCAAAGGCGTCATGCTCACCCACGCGAACCTCCGCGCCAACATCCGCCAGACCACCCAGATTGCCGAGTTCAGCAAAAACGACGTCCTCCTCGGCGTCCTCCCCCAGTTCCACAGTTTCGGCTTCACCGTCCTCACGCTCCTGCCGCTGATCGTCGGTATCCGCACACACATGCTCGCCCGCTTCGTCCCGGCACAGATCCTCCACGCGATCCGCACCCACCGCCCGACCGCCTTCGTCGGCATCCCCTCGATGTACGGGGCACTGCTCCGCCTCAAGAGCGCCACCCGCGAGGACTTCGCCTCCTTCCGCCTCATGGTCTCCGGCGCAGAGCCCCTGCCCATGGATATCGCCACACGCTTCCAGGAACGCTTCGGCCAGACCATTCACGAGGGCTACGGCCTCACCGAAACCAGCCCCGTCACCAACGTCAATCTCCCCGGACGCCCCAGGTTCGGCACCGTCGGCCCGCCCGTCTGCGATCTCGAACAGATCATCGTGTGTCTCGAAACCGCCAAGACCCTGCCCAAGGGCTGCGAGGGCGAGATCCGCATGCGCGGCCCCAACGTCTTCGCCGGCTACTACCACCTCCCCGACCAGACCGCAGAAGCCTTCGACGAGCACGGCTTCTTTCGCACCGGCGACATCGGCAGCATCGACGACGACAACAGCCTCCGTATCACCGGCCGCCTCAAGGAAATGCTCATCGTCGCCGGCGAGAACGTCTTCCCCCGCGAGATCGAAGAAGCCCTCAACCGACACCCCCGCGTCGCCGCCTCCGGCGTCGTCGGGATGATCGACGGCATCCGCGGCGAGGTACCGATGGCTTTCGTCGAACTCGAAGAGGGCGCCACGTTCGACGAGCGAGCCCTGCGCGAGCATTGCCGGGGCCTGCTCGCGGGCTACAAGGTCCCCCGCGAGATCCGCGTCATCGACCAGCTCCCTCGCAACCCGACCGGAAAGATCATGCGACGCGAGCTGAAGAAGCTGCTTGAGAACGCGGAGGTCGCAGATTAGCGCCAACTCATCGCCATTCGTCGCGGGCCTGTCACAGGCCCGACCGTCAGAGCGCTTTGCGTCAACTGGCGGAGAACCCGAACAACTACGGATGACCGAGTGGCGTGCCACCAGCCGTGGCTTTGCACGGCGGGTGCTTCTGGGAGAACGCCCTTGAAACACCAACCGCTCAAAGCAGCGGTTGGTGGCACGACGCGAGACACGCGCATAAGCATCCCGCCGCGAAGCACTTGTGACAAGCGACGCAAATGGCTCGTCAGGAAGGGCGCCTACGAGACCTACGTTCTGCTACCCAGCCTCGTGTCTGCGCGTGTGATCGGCTCTGCGTGGAGCCCCCGCATCGCCGCTGAGTCCTTGATTCCAGCGACAGTAGCAGAGAGAAGAACAGGTAGACGCCCGTCCTCACGGTTGGGCCTGGCATGGATCCCGCCGCCTGCGCTGTCGTTCTCCACGTCGTCCTCCCCGCTCTCCGCGTTCCTTTCTCCCCGAACCGTTCTACACTGCCCACCCCGAACGAGGACACGCCATGGAACTCTATATCGACACCGCCAACCTCGACGAGATCAAGCGCGCGAGCGACATGGGCGTGCTCGACGGCGTCACCACCAACCCCTCGCTCATCGCCAGGGAGGGCATCGACTACGCCAAACGCCTCGAAGAGATCTGCGAGGTCGTCAACGGCCCGGTCAGCGCCGAGGTCATCGCCACCGAGTTCGACGCCATGGTCAAGGAAGGTCGCGAGCGAGCCAAGATCGCCTCCAACATCGTCGTCAAGCTGCCGACCACCGCCGACGGCATCCGCGCCTGCAAGACGCTCAGCGACGAGGGCACGCGCTGCAACATGACCCTCTGCTTCCAGGCGATGCAGGCCTGGCTCGCCGCCAAGGCCGGCGCGTTCCTCATCAGCCCGTTCATCGGACGCCTCGACGACATCTCGACCGACGGCATGGACCTGATCCACCAGATCCGCACGATCTACGACAACTACGGCTTCACGACCAAGCTGCTCGCCGCGAGCATCCGCCATCCCAAGCACATGCTCGACTGCGCCCTCGCCGGCGCCGACGTCGCCACGGTGCCGCTCAGCGTCATCGACCAGCTCCTCAAGCACCCGCTGACCGATATAGGACTCCAGAAGTTCCTCCAGGACTACAGCGCCGCCTTCGGCGGCTGAGGCAGCAGGCAAGAGGCAGCAGGTTGCATCCTGCCCCCTGCCTATTGCCTATGGCCTATGGCCTATGGCCTATGGCCTTTTTTTCTCTTTCCCCGTGACCCCCTCCCTCTCCCTCCCGTTCTGAAGGTGCCGACGTTCGGCACGCAGAAACGCTCTAACCAGTTGCAAGAGGGGTTGGGAATGTTCAGCAGCGGTCATCGTGCGCTCGTCGCGAGCGGCGTCATGTCCTTGGCCGGCACCGTATCGAGCGGCCAGGTTCTCCAACGCGCCATCGGCCTGGCGACCAACGAACGCGCCTTTGACGCCGACGACTTCTTCGCGTACCTCGGCCTCTTCGCCCAGGGCTGCTGAGCATCCCAAGAGGTTGTGGTGAGAGGGGCGCCCCCGCTTCGGCGGGGGCGCTCTTTCAACTACTCCGCAATCTCGAACAAAAACTCAATCTCCACCGGCACCCCCAGCGGCAGATCGATCGACCCCACCGCCGCTCGCGCGTGCCGGCCTGATTCTCCGAACACCTCCCCCAGCAACTCGCTCGCGCCATTGGCCACCCTCGGCTGCTCATGGAAGCCCGGGTCGCAGGCAACAAAGCACGCCAGCCGCACGACCCGCCGCACGCGCTCCAGCGAGCCGATCTCCGCCTTGACCGCCGCCAGCCCGTTGAGCGCACACTGCACCGCACACCGCCGAGCCGTTTCCGGATCCACCTCGCTCGGCACCCGTCCTTGCGCCATCAGCTTCCCGTCGACAATCGGGATCTGCCCACTCACGAACACCAGATTCCCGCTCCGGACCGCCGGGACATAGCTCGCCACCGGCTTGGCGACTTGGGAAAGCTCATAGCCGAGCTCGCGGAGGCGTGATTCGGGGTCCATGGCGGCTCCTTGTTCGGTAAAAGTTCGGAATAATCTTCTGTGGATTCTCGGACAACTGGGGTTCATGGAACCCAGGGGGCTTGACACACGAATCGAGAGTTGTAAGGATACGACTGCTCGCGCGTGAGCGAGGCAAGCGGAGATCCGGATAGCGGAACACATGCCCTCATTGGCGATTCACGCCAGAGTTATGACCAACGGGTCTCCTCCACTTGCCGACAACCTGAGTTCGCCTTGGCACGCCCCAGAGAACGCTTGACTGGCGTGTGCCGGTGTCGCGACGCGATCTCCGACGTTGTTGAAGCGTTGATTATCCAAGATCCCGTCAAGACACCAAATCGTGTGCTCCGTCTGATCTCATGCATCGTGGGGTCGCATGCGGGCGGAGCGAATGGTGACGTTGTCCGACACAAGTTGTCCGACACAAGTTGTCTGACACAAGTTGTGAAACAAGTAGATCCGCGTGTCGCGGATCGAAAGGAGACCGTAATGAAGAAGAATCGTGGTTTTACGCTCATTGAGCTGCTCGTGGTCATCGCGATCATCGCGCTGCTCATCGGCATCCTGCTGCCGGCCCTCGGCAAGGCGCGCCAGTCGGCACGCCAGCTCAAGGACTCCAGCCAGATCCGTGGTATCCACCAGTCCATGGTGCAGTGGGCCCTCCAGAACAAGGAGCGTTTCCCCCTGCCCAGCGAGATCGATCGCGATGGCAACACGATCGACGTGGGACAGGCGGACGATCCCAAGGAGGGTCGCCAGCTCGACAGCACCCGCAACATCTTCTCGCTGCTCATCTTCAACGGCTCGGTGCCCGTTGAGATGATGATCAGCCCCGCCGAGCAGGGTCCCATTATCGAGTACGAGAACTACCAGGTCTCCGAGCCTCAGGGCGCCTTGGACACCGGCGGCGACCCCGAGAAGGCGCTGTGGGACCCGGCGTACCGCGCCACTCCCCTCGATGAGGCCATCGGCTCCAACCAGTCCCAGGACGACGAGGGCTCATTCAGCTACGCCCACACCCCGCCCTTCGGACGCCGCAAGAATGAGGTCTGGCGCGACACCTACTCCGCCAGCCAGGCGGTCCTCGGCAACCGCGGCCCGACCTACGAACTCGAAGGCTCACCCGAGGACGGCACCTGGGAGCTCATCGATGACGGCGGCAACAACAACAACAACTACACCACCCCGCTGGGCACCAGTTCCAACACCCTGCTCATCCACGGCAGCCGCCTCAAGTGGGAGGGCAACATCGCCTACCAGGATAACCGCGTCATCTTCGAGACCCAGCCCGATCCGGACGACCTGCCCTTCCAGTTCACCCAGCTGCGCCCCCAGGACCGCAGCCAGCCCGACAACGTCCACATGGACGAGGATGACAAGGATCGCTCCGTCACCGAGAACGACGACGGCAACCGCGTCGTCAGCAACACGACGAACAACCGCAACGCCTTCCTGAGGTCCTACAGCGACGACATCAGCCTCGGCGGCAACAACAACGTGACCATCGAAGTCTTCCACGACTGATCCACACCTACCGACAGATTCTCTCGGAGCCTCCGGGTCCGGCGCTTTCGGGCGTCGGGCCCGATTTTTTTTTTCGCGCCTCGCCGGTCCTTGCGCCACCCGCAAAATAACCGGCCGTGCTACCATGCCGCGTCCGGACGATTCGGCCGCGCGCCGTGTCCGGATCCGCGGGGTCGTCGGTGCGAGTCGTACATGGAAACGACGCCGGCGAAAGAGGCCCAACGGGTTCGAGGGATCAACAGGGAGAAAGTCATGGCTGACTCAACGCCGACCGTCATCGGTCCGGACACCACCATCAAGGGCGAACTCACGTTCAACTCCAAGGCCCGCCTGCTCGGCACGGTCGAGGGCCAGATCACCGCCAAGGGTGACTTCGAGGTCGCCGAGGGCGCGAACTGCAAGGCCTCGATCGACGCCTCCAAGGTCACGATCGACGGCCTCGTCGAGGGCAACGTCACCGCCACCGACCGCGTCGAGCTCAACGCCAAGGCCCAGCTCACCGGCGACCTCACCGCCTCCAAGCTCGTCGTCACCGAGGGCGCAAGCTTCGTCGGCCACTGCCGCATCGGTGCCGCCTCCGGCAACGGGCACGCTCGCTCTGTCGAGACCAAGCCCGAGGCGAGGACCGAGACCAAGGCCGAGCCCCCCAAGGCCACCGCCGCGGCGAAGAAGTAGCACCGGAGTTCCTTCCCAGATCCGTCGCCCGCGCCCCCAGAGCCGGCGGGGGCGTTGAGGTGATCGCGCGACAGGAGGTCGCGAGATGTCTCGAAAGCAAGCCGAGCCCCGCCTCGTCCAGTGCTATCTCTGCAGGCACCGCTTCGATATCAGCCGCAAGGCCATGACCGTCTCCTGCCCCGCCTGCCACAAGCCCCTGCTCGTCCAGGACGTCATCGTCAAGACCCTGCAAGCCGTCAAGAAGCTCCAGACCTGCGGCACCCTCACCGTCCAGAAAAAAGGCCGCGTCATCGCCGACCTCGTCGAGGCCCACGGCGGCATCAACGTCAGCGGCACCCTCCACGCCAAGGTCGTCAACGGCAGCAGAGTCCGCATCCTCCGCACCGCCAACTGGAAGGGCGACTGCAACGCCTCCAGCATCCAGATCGAGTCCGGCGCGACCGTCGAGGGCGGCATGTTCCAGGTCCCCGACCGTTCCCTCGGCGTCGAGGACCTCATCGAGACCGCCTGACGAGGGGTGCCATGGCCACGGCTCTGCGTGGCTATGCGATCACGCACCACGCGCAAAGCAAATCTGACTTGTCGGCATGCAACGCCCAGCCTTCCCCCCCGCCGCGCGCTGGTATGGTCTGATCTGTGGCCGATCCCTTGCGACTGTTCGTGACCGATGCGCCAAGCTCCAGCGAGGCCGATGTCGCAATCGGCGGCGTGCTGGAGTCCGCCGCCGACGACGCAACACTCGGCCGCTCCGCCGACTGCACCCACTGCCTGCCCGACCCCTGGATCAGCCGCGTCCACGCACGCCTGACCAGGAGCGCCGATCGCTGGGCGATCGCCGACTGCGACTCTACCGCCGGCACCTTCGTCAACGAAGCGCGCCTGCTGCCCGGCGAGTCGCGACAACTCGCCGACGGCGACGAGATCTCGATCGGCCCCTGGCGATTGCGCGTCGGCGACACGCCCGCCCTCGCCGGGCGCACCGTCGTCCTGCGCAGCGAGACCGGGACCGCCGCGATCCACACACCGACGCGCCGATTGCGCGCCCTCTCCTCCTGCATCGAACGCCTGATCGACGCCCCCGACGAGGACGCGCTCGTGCGGGCCGCACTCGTGTCAGTTCTCGACGGTTCCGGTTTTCGGCGCGGCGCGGTCTTGCGCCCGCCGAGCAGCACGGGCGCGGCACCCCTGGTCATGGCCCTGGGCCGCGAACGCGACGGCTGGCGCGAGCTGCCCGATGGATCGTTCACCGTTCCCACATCGCTCATCGCCACCGCCGCGACCGGCCACACCGCCGTCATCCACGACCAGGCCATCGGCGCGAACATCAGCGAGTCCATCGTTTCCAGCGCCATCCACTCGGCCGTCTGCAGCCCTGTGACGCTCGACGGCAAGGTCACTCTGCTCATCTACCTCGACTCGCGCGCCACCGAATCACCCGTCGGCGACGCCGCCTCGTTCTGCGACGACATCGCCCAGATCTACGCCATGGCCCTCGCCTACCGCCAGCGCGTCGAACTCGAGCGCGAGCAGGCGTTGATGCAGGCCGAGCTCGAACGCGCCGCCGTCCTGCGCGCCATGCTCGAACCCGCCGAACTCGTTGCCCACGGCCCGATCCGCATCGCCCACCGCATGTCCGCCGGGCACGTTGTCACCGGCGACCTCGTCGACATCCACCCCCTCGCCGACGGCTCGGTCATCGTCCTCATCGGCGACGCCATGGGCCACGGCGTCGGCGCGGCCCTGCTCACATCCCTCGCCCAGGCCCACCTCCACGCCGAGATCACCCGCGAGCACGACATCGCCCGCGCCGTCGCTCGCACCAACACCTTCATCGCCCAGCGTCC
This sequence comes from Phycisphaerales bacterium, assembly GCA_029260315.1. GTDB lineage: Bacteria > Planctomycetota > Phycisphaerae > Phycisphaerales > UBA1924 > S146-42. The sequence continues at coordinate 20,539 of JAJDDM010000161.1, forward strand.
CACCGACGGAAGCTTCGTGACCCTCTGGGCCGGGCGCGTCCACCCCGACGGCTCCTTCGAGCATGTAGACGCCGGGCACGGCCACTGGCTCATCGTCCGCGCCGAAGGCTCGACCGAACCCGTCGACCGCGCCGCCGGCCTGCCCCTCGGCGTCGAGCCCGACGCCTCCTATACCCTGGCAAGCGGGCGCCTCGAACCGGGCGATCGGATCGTCCTCTACACCGACGGCGTCATCGAGCAAAGCGTCGGCGACACCCCGCTCGGCGCAACCGGCGTCGCAGAGCTTGTCGGCAGATCAAGCGACTGCGAGTCAGACGTCGCCGCCCTGCTCCGGGCCCTGGGCGGCACCGAAATGGCCGACGACGCGACCATCCTCTCCATCGAGTTCCGACCAGCCCCCTAGCCCATCATCAGCCAGCGAGTCCTCCCGCTGACATCGATCAATCCAGGAAGCACCAACTCCCAGCCGGCCAGCCGGTGCTACCGCGTGGCCGTCGCTCAAAGACTCGCTCAGGCCATGGCACGCCGCAACAATCGGGTGGTGTCGCTGACGGCGGACATTCTGGGGCGGTGTGAGGTGTTGGGGTTCGCGCTGGCGGGGGTGGCGAGCCTGGAGGCGACGGCGCATCGCGAGGCGCTGCGGGCGTGGCTCGCGGGCGGTAAGCACGGCGAGATGGCGTATCTGGAGCGCAACGGCGAGATCCGGGAGGAGCCGGCGAAGCTGCTGGCGGGAGCCAGGTGCGCGATCATGGTCGCGGATCAGTATGGGGTGCGGGGGGAGACCGGCGAGGAAG
>JAJDDM010000162.1 GCA_029260315.1 Phycisphaerales bacterium
CCCGCGGGATCGGGCGTCCTCGGCGGTCGTGCGCACTCGGTCCGCGTGCTCACGCACGCGGCTCTGATGGACCGTCGGCACGTCTCTGACGGATCCCAGGAACGCGCGGAACATACATGGAATGCGTATAACAGTCCGTCCACTTCGAATCGAGTGCAGGAGCGCGAGCTTGCGCTCGACGGCTCCGTGCCCCACAACGGCATCCCCTCAATCCACCCCATCCACCTCAATCTCCGTCCCATCCGCCTCGCGCAGCAGGCTCGCCGCCGCCCGCAGCCCCTCGCCCGAAGGCCCCGCGAACCGCGCCGCCAGCGTGCTGAGCAACTGGAAGAACTCCAGCAACTCCCCCAGCCGCCGATCCTGCTCGACATGCGCCTCATCCAGCCCCTCGTCGCGCTTCGACAAGTCCCGCAACTCATACAGCGACGCCACCAGCGGCTCGACCTCGCGCTTCAGCCGCCCCCGCACGATCGCCCGGAACATCGTCCACACGTCCTGCTCGGCGACGAAATAATCCTTGCGATCGCCCCGCTTGTGCGCCCGCGAGATCACCCCCCAATCCAGCAACCCCCGCAGCGACATCGACGCGTTGCCCCGCGAGATGCTCAGCCGGTCCATCACGTCGTCGGCACACAGCTTCTCATCGCCGGTGATATACAGCAGCGCATGCACCTCGGCCATCGTCCGGCTGATGCCCCAGGCGCTGGCCATCCGTCCCCACAGACTGACGAAGTCGTCCTGGGCCTCCAGCAGCTTCTTGTTCGACCCCTTGGGCATCATCAAGAATATGCCCCGCGGGGCGCCGGACCGAATCCGATTCACCACGAGAGGGCACAGAGAGCACAGAGGAAGATCTCACCACAGAGTTGCACGGAGTAACACGGAGTTGAAGAGAGAGGGCGATGGACGAGGCCTTGGCCACCGGCGAATCGAGAGCACGAATACCTGGCGTTATCACCACAACGTTCCACGCACTTCAACAGAACCACAAGGTCTCCTCCCCGGTTCCCAACTCTGTGTCACTCCGTGCAACTCCGTGGTTCAACTTTCCTTCTTCTCTGTGCTCTCTGTGCCCTCTCGTGATGCACTCTTACAGAACCAAGTCGACCAACCCGGAGATTCCCAGCACGACGCTCACCACGCCGTTGAGCGTGAAGAACGCCATGTCCAGCCCCGCCTCGCCCCGCCTCGCGAGCACCACATGCTCAAGAATCAACAGCAGCCCGATCAGCACGACGCCCGCGCCGAAGACCACGCCGAACCGCGGATCGTTCTCCCACGCGAGGATCAACGCGGCCAATGCCCCCGCGTGCAAGCCTCGGCTGACCCACGCGGCCCCGCCAACCCCCAGCCTCGCCGGCACGCTGCGCAGCCCCGCATCGCGATCGAACGCGATGTCCTGGATCGCATAGATCACGTCAAACCCCGCGACCCAGAGCAGCACCATCGCGCTGAGCCACCAGATCGCCGGGTTTCCCAGGCTCGCCGGCTCTACCGCGACCGCCGCCGCCAGCGGGCTGGCCGCCAGCGCCCCGCCCAGGAACACATGGCACAGCGCCGTGAACCGCTTGGTCAGCGAATAGAACGCGATCCACAGCAACACCGGCAGCGCCAGCGCCGCCGGCCAAAGGTTTCCGAAGAAGGTCCAGAACATCGCCGCGCCAACCCAGAACGCCAGGCCCGCCGCGACCGTGATGACCCACGCGTCACGGACGCGCAATCTCCCCGCGACGAGCGCCCGCCCCGCCGTCCTCGGGTTCTCCGCATCGAACCGCCGATCCACCAGGCGATTGACCATCATCGCCCATGACCGCGCGAAGAACATGCAAATGACGATCAGCACGAGCTTGCCCGCGATCGCAGCGGGGGAGCTCTCAGCCCCGACCGCCATCGACCCCGCCAGCACCGCGAACGGCAGCGCGAAGACCGAGTGCGCCAGCTTGATATCCCCCGCCGCGACCGCCAGGCGCAAAATCAACCCCGGCTCGATGTCGGTCGTTGTCACGACTCAGGATAGATGTAATTCATCGGTCAGGCTGAAGAAGCAATGACCACGGAGACACGGAGAGGAAATCCTGACTCACCCACTCTTCGTCCTCTCTGTGTCTCCGTGGTCGTTCCCTTTTACACCATCTGACCAGCCCTCGCCGCCACCATCTCCGAGAGCCGATCCAGCCCCGCCACCAGGTTCTCCATCGCCGGCCCGAAGCTGAACCGCACCATCGACGACAACGGCGACACGCCCTTGCGCACCCGATGCGGGTTCACATCAAAGAACTCCCCCGGCACCGTCAAGACCCGCCGCTCGAACCCAGCCCGCATGAACCCCTCGCCCGTGTTCAACGGCGCGGGCAGGTTCGCCACCGACCCCCACGCATAGAAAGTCCCCTCGGGCGCACCCGGAAACTCCACGCCCAACGCCCCGAGCTTGTCCACCGTGATCCGCTGCTTCGTTGCGAAGTGCGCCGCCATCGCCTCCGTCTCCCCGTCGGCCTGCTTCGGCTCCAAAGCCCGGATCGCCCCGCGCTGAATCGGCCGGCTCGGCCCGCCATCAATGAAACTTCCCGCCGCCGTCACGTTGCGGATGATGTCCTTGGGCCCCACGACCCACCCGACGCGCCAGCCCGGATACCGAAAACACTTGGTCAGCCCGTCGAAGATCACGATCGGATCTTCGTCGACATCGCCCACATGCCTTGCGATACTCGCCGGCTCGCCGACAACGCCGTTCTGAAACACATAGTGCGAGTAGAACTCGTCCATGAGCAGCGTCGTGCCGCGCGTGCGCGCAAGCTCCGCCCACGCCGCCAGCTCCTCGCCCCGCATCACCACGCCGGTGGGGTTGCACGGGTTGGAGATCAAAAGCGCGTCGAGCTTGTCGCGCGCAACCCTGGACCTCAGCTCATCGGGCGCGATCCGAAAGCCGGTCTTCTCTGTCAGCTCGAGATGCACCGGATCCACCCGCGAGAACGTCGTCAGCATGTCCTCGTACGCCGTGTAATCCGGCGTGAAGTATCCCAATCGAGAATCATCGAACGTCGCCGCCGTCCGCGTCAACCCGGCCCGCCCGCCGGGGCACACGCACACGTTCTCGGCGGTGTACCTGGACCCGTGCCCCGCGCGATACAGCCGGTTGTAGTGCTCGGCGATCGCCTCGCGCAGCTCCGGCAGCCCCTCGACGTGCCCGTACGCGTGATCCTCAGGCCCGAACGCGATCTCGGAGATCCGAGGAGGCGCGCCGGGAATCTCCCCGACCTCCGGCTGGCCCTGCCCCAGGTTCGACCACGACATGTCCCCCATCCGAAAGCCGAGCTTCATCGCCTCGACGTTCACATGGATCACACCCATGAACGGGATGTCACGAAAGCAGGATCGCTCCATCGGGCCCCTCCAAAATCGGCCCGATATTAGGGCCAACCCGCCCCCCGGACCGGGCGGGTCGCCAAAGAAACGACTGGCCGGAGCCCCACCCTGTTGATCCGGGGGCGTCTCGCCGAGCCCTCGATTCCCGCTTCAGCAATCCCCGACGAACAGATCCAGATACCCGAAGAAGTCCTCGGCGTCGCAATCCCCGTCCCCGTCGATGTCGCACACACCGAAGTCGCCGTCGGCGAACGCGTCCAGATACGCGAAGAAGTCGTTCGCGTCCGCGTCGCCGTCGCCATCGATATCCGCGGCACACCCATCCGGAAGCCCGTCGCAGTCCCGGTCATCGAAGATCGTGTTGTCGATCGTGCCCCGCCCCAGCGTGCTGTGCGCCCAATCCGCGGTGTGCTGGTTCAGCATGTCGCTAGTCCGCTGCAACTCGCTCAAGTCCGGCGCATCGTCCGGGCGATGGATGACGATCCACGCCGTGCGGAAGTGCTTCTGCGCGTCGGTCGAGTCCGGCACGCGCGCTCCCGCCGTCGCGATGACGTCCGCGCTGGAGAAATCCGCGACCTCCCCGAAGTGCAGATCGTCGCACGCCGAGTCCACCATGTACCGCAGCTCGGAGTTTCCCGCGTCCATCTCCGCCGGCGAGACGTAGCCCATCAGGTACAGATCCGTGTAGCTGAACACCCCGCCGCCGATGTCGGTGTTGAAAAGGATCGAGCCCCCGACGCGATTGGCCGGGTTCTCGCCGACCCACTCGGCAATCTCCATCCCCGAGCCCTGCCCGTCCACCCGGAAGTTCCAGTGTGCCGACCGTCCGCAGCTCCCGTTGTTGCCCTGCAGCACCAGCCCGTTGGCCAGCGCCGGAAGGAACATCGCGAAACGATGCTCGAACTCCTGGGCGAACACCAGCCGCGTGAACCCCGCGTCAGGCCCGTCGCCCGGCGCCCACCACGGCGAGTTCAGGTTCCACATCATGATGAAACCCTCGATGCTGTCCCCGCCCAGCCCGTTGGCGCCCCGCTGGTTGAACAGTCCTTGACCGATCCCGCGCACGTCGTTCTCGAACCCCGCGTAGAACGCCGCCCCAACCGTGTGGTGCGGATCGAAGTTCGTCCAGTATCCGACGAAGTCGTAGTTGTCGCCGTGCTCTGCCAGCAGGGCGTTGGCCGCGTCGATCATCAGCGCGATCATCTCGCCGTTGTTGAAGTTCCGGCTCAGAACCCCGTCGGTGTCCTCGAACGCGAAGATTTGCGCGGGCGTCACGCAGCTCGGATCGCCTGGCCCCCGCGGTCCTGCCGGCAGCGTCCGCGGGCGATCCTTCGTCACCGGATTCTCGACCTCCCCGCGCGCGACCGCCGCCCAGAGCTCCGCCTGCCACTCCTCGGGCGACATGTACCCGCAGCGCTCCGCCGGAGCCATCCACCCGTTGTCACCCTCTGCATTCGCAATCTGACCGCCCGCCAGCCCCGCGTAGAACACCGTCGTCATACCCAAGAGCATCTGCATACCTCCATGCACATGGCCACCGCACCGAAATGCTCCGCGACGAGTATTCAGGCAAGATTATGAGCACCCCTGGCTGAACAGCCCGAGGAAGAAGAAGAAGTCCTGCCCGTCGATCACCCCGTCCGGCTCGCCATACCCGGGATCGTTCGGATCGTTCGACCCCGTCAGATCCGCCCGCGCGTCCCCCGCCGCGAACAGGTCCAGATACCGGAAGAAGTCGTCCGCGTCCACGTCCCCATCCGGCACGTCGTACCCCGGCTCGCCCGCCAGGCTCGTCCCGGTCAAGTCCGCCGGACACAGCGCGATCTCGCCACCGAACACCCGCAGCTCAAAGTCCTCGAACACATGCAAATCGTCCCCGACCTCGTCGGCGACCCGGACCATCCACGCCCCCTCGCTCGACTCGCCCCAGTGCCGCACCGACGTGAACGTCCAATCCCGATAGCCATCGGTGAAATCATCGCGCGGCAGCGCCAGGATCGACTCGAACCCCGCCGGCGAGACCAGCCGGATATCCAGATCCCCCGCGAACCCCGCCCCGCCATCACCGGCGATATTCAGCACCAGTTCCACCGCCTCGACGCTCAACCGCTCGTCGATCTGGGCCACGACCTCGACGCCGATCGGATCGCCATCGGGAATGCTCAGTTCCAGCGGCACCACGCCGGTCGTCGCCATCGCCTCCTCGCCCACGCCGCGCCAGGTCTCGGCCATCGCAACAGCGCTCCCCGCGTCCACCGACCCGTACCCGTACGAGTAATGCACGAGCCGCCCGCTGCCGTTTGCCCTCCACCCCTCATCGCCCCCGCCGACGATCCGCGCCGATTCCACCAGGATGTGCTGCACGTCCCGCCAGCCCAGCTCCGGATTGGCCTCGAGCATCAGCGCGATCGCCGCCGACGCGATCGGCGCCGACGCGCTGGATCCGCTGAATCGGTCGGTGTACTCCCCATCCAGGTCGGTCGTGAAGATCCCGCGATTGCGCGGCTCGCCGCCCGACGGCGCGCACACGAACATCGACGAGCCAACCTCGTTGAACGCCGACGCGTCGCCGTCGTCGTCGTACGCGCCCACCGCGATCGTGTACCGGCTCGCGGCGTACTGGTCGTAGTCCACCCGATCCGGCGCGATCTGGTTCGTCCCGCCGTTGCCCGCCGCCCACACATACACCTCGCCCAACCCCTGCCGCCCGCTCGCGACCCCCTCGCGCAGCGCGTCCAGCTCGATCGGGTCGATCGGATCGAGCCGCCCGTCATCGCGCGGCCCCCACGAGTTGTTCTTAATGTCATTCAGGTCGTTGCGATGCAAAAACGCAATGGCGACCTCGCTGGGCGCGCCGACGCCCGTCGTGATCGAGGACAACTGGCTCGCGTGCGCGCCGCCCGCCCCGCCGATCCCGTTGTTGCCCACCATCGCGATGATCCCGCCCACCGCGGTCGGATGCGCATTGACAAACCGCGCCTCCAGCGATGCCCCGAGGTTGTAGTTCGCCGCGATGTCCGGGTGCGTGCTCTCGACGCCGAGACGCTCCACGACACCCACGACCACGCCCGCCCCGTCGTACCCCGCCTGCCACGCCGCCAGAAAGCTCGCGTCGATCCCCGGATCCTGGATATTGCGAAAGTGCCATTCCAGCTCGACGAACGGATCCGTCGGCACGCCGCGAGGCTCGTTCGGCCGCGCGATATCGACATAGGCGTTCCGCACGCCCTCCACACGCCGAAGCCGCCGTGCGAGCGCCACCGCGTCGCCGACCGATGGCGCGTCGATCAGCAGATAGCCATCCAGGCCCGCGATGACCGACGCCGCGCAGTCCCGGGGCAGCGGGATCCGCGAGCGATCGTCGTACCGCACCACCACGCGATTGGTCAGCACATGCCCCCGCTCGTCGGCCGATCGCCCCCGCTTGTCGGTCCGCACCATGACACCCGCGCTGCTGGCCACCTCCAGCCCCGAGGTCCGATACACCGCCGCCCCCCGCGCCGTCGGCACGACGACCGTCCGCTCCCTCGGCCCGCCCAGCGAGCCGGACGCGAACCCCGCGAGCACCGCGATCGCTATCGCTCTTCGATTGGTCCGCATCGCGAGCCCTCCGATCTCCCCCACACCAGAATATGCCCGCGCCCGCCGATCCCCGCCACCAACGCCCCAAACGCAGCGCGGGAAGCGTTCGGACTGCGACGCCCGAGAACTCCGCCCCGCCCCCCGAGCTCGCCCGCGCACGTCAACGAAAAAGCCCCGGCTCAAAGGAGCCGGGGCTCAAACCGATCAATCAGGCCCGATCAGCAGCCCTGCGCGAACAGGTCGAGATAGCCGAAGAAGTCGTCGGCGTCGCAGTCTCCGTCGTCGTCGATGTCGCACACCGCCAGGTCCCCGCTGGCGAACGCGTCGAGATAGGCGAAGAAGTCGTCGGCATCGGCGTCGCCGTCGCCGTCGAGGTCCGCGTCGCAGTCCCCACCCAGCAGAGACTCGTCGCTCACGCCGATGTCGTCGATGTACCAGGTGTCGTCGATGTTGCTCCCGCCGCCCTGGAACCGGATCTTCAGGTCGTCGTGGATCGCGTCCCCGCCGAGCTCGAACTCGAACAGCGAGTAGTTGTTCTGCGACCCGCCCGCGGACGGGATCACGCTCGCCGTGACGATATCGCCGAGGTTGTTCTCGTACTGGATCAGCAGCAGGTCCCCGTTCTCCAGGTTGCGCTCCTCCATCCAGAAGTTCACGAACAGCGGCGCCTGCCCGAACGACCCGCCGTTCATCGACAGCGTCTCGGCTCGATCGGCCCCGGTGATCTCCAGGCTGAACGGCGAGGAGGGCTCGTTCACGCCGCCGGCGTTCACGTCCGCGCCGATCACGTCGCCCCACACCGCGGCGTCGAACCTATCGCAAGGGAACGAATGCGCCAGCGGCAGCGAGATCGAACCAGGCGCCGGGATGTCCCCGTTCGCCTCGATCAGCACGTTATCGACAAACCAATCGTCGCTCCCGTCGCTGCCCCCCGCACGCAGGCGGACCTCGATCCCGTCGTACAGCTCACCGTCCGGAATCGCAAACCCGAACTGCTGGTACGGCAGCAGGATGTCCTCGCCAGCGGTCACCCGACCGATCTCGACGAATCCGCCGCCGTCCTCGAGATACTCAACGATCAGATCCTCGCATGTGTCCACCGCGACCTGCGCCGCGAAGAACGACGCCACAACGTCCGACGCCCCGTCGGCCAGCAGCGGCGCCGTCGTGATGTGATCGGTCCCGTCCAGCAGCAGCGCCCAGGGAGCGCTCGGCTCGCCGCCGATGAAGCCCGTCCCCGGACCGTTCCGCCCGTCCACCGGCCACTTCTCCTCGTCCAGCGTGCTGCTGGGGAAGTCGTCGGCAAACGGCAGGTCCAGCGAGCCGTCGTTGATGATGTTCAGACAGCCCCGCCCGTTGCGGAACTGCGCGATCCGATTGATCGACACCGGCGCGAACCGGATCGGGTTGCCGATCCCGTTGCACCCGTTGATGCCCGAGCACATAATGTTGCACGGATTGACGCCATCGCAGTGTGGCGCGCTCCAGTTGTGCCCCAGCTCGTGGGCCGTCAGCGCCGCCCGGAAGTTCATCGATCCGGTGAACGTCGTCTCGCTCAGGCCAAAGCCCCGGGTCTGGTTGCAGATGACGCTCAGCGCCGCGATCCCGATCGTTCCGCCGTTCAGGTTCCGCCCCGTCATCAGGTGCGCGATGTCGCGACGCACGTTCTGGTGGTTGTTCCGCCAGCGATTCCCGAACTGGTTCAGCAGGCCCCCGGCGTCGTTGGTCGTGTACACCTGCGAGACGCGAATGATGAACTCGGTGATCGTGTATGTGATCTGAATATCACGCTCGTACGTCGTCCGCACCACGTTCATCACGTTCTCGGTATCGTTGATCACCGTGTTCTGGTTCTGCCCACGCGCGTTGTAGAACGCGTTGTCGCAATCGAACGCGATCTCGCAGTTCCACAGCGGGTCCGTCGGGCTGATGTCGCCCCCCAACTCGTGCTCATGATCATGCACCGGCCCGCCCTCGACCGGGCAGTGCGCGCCCTCGGGCCAGACCTGATCGTCCCCCAGGTACACCACATGCAGGCTCGGATCCTCACCGCCCTGGGCCTCGGCGACCGGCTGGATGAACCACTTCTCGATCTCGCCGCCCACCGGCAACTCGATCATCACGCTCAGACCCTCGGGCAGCAGCGAGCCCACGACCAGGCTCCCCGCCACTCCTTCCACGAAGCCCTCGAACGTCCGCGGCGCCGGCGCCTCGACCTCGCGCAGCTCGCCCGTCCCGTCATCGATCAGCACGCGGAAGTCCGCCGACCGCATCGACACCGGCTCCAGGCTCAAGACCCGCTCCACACCGCCGATCTCCGCCACCACGCCGAACCCGCCGCCCGGCACCTCCGCCGGCAACACCAGCGAGTCCAGCGCGTACCGCTCGACGTCGAAATGATCGCGAATCCGGTCGTCGAGCGGATCGCCCAGAGCGCCGCCCAGAGCGCCGCCCGCGCACACCGCACCGGCCGCCAGGGCCGTCAAAACTCCATTCATCCTCCGCATGGAAGACTCCTTTGCCTGCATCCAAAATTTGCCCCGGAAACACCAGCCTCGTGCCGGGCCGGCTATCCCCTTTCACGAGTTCCCGCACAACCTAGCCGAATCCTCCTCCATACTCCACGTCGACGGCCTTTTTTCGCTCCCGACCGATAACCCCACACCCCCCGACCGGGCACCCTCCCAGTATGCCCCGTCGCGCCCGCCACGCAAGCGCACTGCTCACTCCTCCCACCCGTTTCCGCCCCGCCAACACCGATAGCATCGTGCGTGCCCGCCAGACTCCGACTCCTCCGGGGGATCAGCCCCGCCGACCCGCTCCCGATCAGCGCAGTCAAAGCACTCAGGGAAAACGCGATCTGCCTCAAGCGCGACCACCAGACAAGCGTCTGGCTCGTCCATGTGCAAGGCCGTGACCTTGTCGTCAAGCAATGGCGCACCGCACGCCCCAAGCGCCGCCTCCAGGCCCTCTTCCGCCGAACCCCGGCCTTCACCCACTGGCGCGCCGCCCGCCGGCTTGAACGCGCCGCCATCCCCACCGCCCGCTGCATCGCGATCGCCCGCGGCCGCCGCGACGATTCCCCCTGCGAGTGGCTCGTCATGGACCACATCCAAGGCCAGACCGTGCTGCGCCACCTCGCCGAGCGCAATCTCTCACCCCGCCAGGAGCACCGCCTCGCAGAGGCCGTCGGCAGCCAGATCGCCCAGCTCGCTATCGCCTGCCGAGGCAACCGCGACCACAAGCCCTCCAACCTCATCGTCCAGGGCGAGATTAGCGAGCACGAACCACCCGCCATCGCCGTCATCGACTGCGTCGGCGTCGGCCGCGGGGCCCGCCGCGAGTGGATGGCCAAGGCCCTCCTCGCCGAGTGTCTCGGCACCGCCACCCTCCCCCGCCGCACAATCCTCCTGCGCTGCGCCCTCGCCATGGCTACAGACCCCATGAATGATCGCGCCTCCCGCGCCGACGCCCGCCAACGCGCCCGAGCGATCTGGCACAACACCAAACGAGCCCTCGTCCGCCACGGCGACCCCACCCCAAGGGTCAATCCGCTCGACCAATCGCACGCCCCCCGTGCCACCGACCGCTGCTCTGAGCAGTCGGTGCCGTAGTACATCCTCAGCCCCATTCAAGCAATCCGCAGGCCGCGGACTCAACCGGACGCCGGTCCTGAGGCTCTGCGAAGGGCCGGGTTAGCGCTCGCGCCCGCCCACCACACAATTGACACCGAGCGCGCGCACCCCTCTTGCGCTACCTTCCCCGCATGGCAACCATCACCGCGCCCCAGCAGAAGCCGCCCAAACCCGCCAAGGTCATCGAGCGCGACAGCGCGAAAGCCACCATCTACCAGGGCGACTGCCGAGACCTCCTGCCCACCATCCCCCAGTGCGCCGCAGGCCAGATCGACCTCATCTTCGCCGACCCCCCCTTCAACTGGAAACGCGCCTACGACGAGTGGGACGACGCCATCCACGAGGACGAGTACCTCGACTTCACCTACGCCTGGCTCGACCTCTGCTGCGACGCCCTCAGCCCCACCGGCACCATGTGGGTCAACATCCCCGACACCTGGGCCGCCGAGATCGTCTACCACCTCAAGCGCGGCCGCAAGGCCCAGAACAAACAACCCCTCCACATGGTCAACTGGTGCATCTGGCACTACCGCTTCGGCCAGAACACCAAGTCCCGCTTCATCAACTCCAAGGTCCACGCCCTCTACTTCTGCAAGGACCCGGCCAATCGCACCTGGAACCGCGACGACATCCTCGAGGTCTCCGACCGCCGCAGCATCTACTTCGACAAACGCACCGAGTCCAAACGCGACGGCGTCGCCGCCGGCATGCGCCTCCCCATGGACGTCTGGTACGGCAAGCACTGGGGCCGCATCCAGGGCAACAACACCGAACGCCGGGCCAAACACGACAACCAGCTCCCCGAGGTCTACCTCGAACGCGTCATCCTCGCCTGCTCCAACAAAGGCGACCTCGTCCTCGATCCCTTCCTCGGCTCGGGCACCACCGGCGCCGTCGCCCTGGACTGGCAACGCAACTTCATCGGCGCCGAGTACTCCAAAGCCATGGCCAAGAGCGCCGCAGAACGCATCGCCGCCGGCATGATCCGCAAGGGCCAGTCCCAAGGCCAGAGCACGGCGATCTTCGGCAGCCGGCGCAAGGGCCCGCGAGAGAGCTAGACTGGCCCAGAGTGCTCGAGTCCGACTGCGATCATCATTACTTTGTCGATGAGGCGGGCGACCTCTCCCTGTTCAACAAGCGCGGAGAGTCTCTCCTCGGCACGCCGGGAGTCTCCAAGACGTTCATGCTCGGAGTTGCATGGCTGCGCGATCCAGCGGATGCGGCATTGAGGCTCACCGAACTCAGGAATCGCCTGCTGGCCGACGAGATACTGAACACCGTTCCATCGATGCTCCCCGAAGCGAAAAAGACCGCAGTTGCGTTCCACGCCAAGGATGACATACAGGAGGTTCGCGCCGAGGTCTTCCGGCTGATTCGCTCCCTCCAGCCGCGGTTCTGGATCGCGATCCGACGAAAGTCATCTCTGATCGATCTCGCGCGCACTCGCCACGCATCGGGGTCGAGATTGAATGCGAATGAAATCTATGATGATCTCGTGAAGCGCACGTTCCGGGATCGTCTACACAAGGGTGATGCCATACGCATCTCATTCGCAAGGCGAGGCAAGAGAAACAGAGACGAAGCTCTCTCGGCTGCCCTGCAAGCAGCCAGAAAGAACTTCATGAAGAAGCACGGAGAGGTCGATTCGCCTCCGCTCCGAGTTCTCAGCAATGTGCCTTCGCAGGATGCGGGACTCCAGATCGCCGACTACGGACTTTGGGCAGTTCAGAGAGCGTTCGAGCGCGATGAGTGGCGATACTTCGAGTACCTCCGCGACCGATACCGCCTGATCATCGATCTCGACGACAAACGCCACAAGCCTTACGGGACCTACTACAGCGATCGCAATCCGCTCACGTCCAAAAAGAAAAAGCCGGTCGAGGGCTAGGCCCCTTTCGGGACACACGGCATGGAGCCGGCGTTCGCCCTCGACAAGCTACCGACAGTATATCGACAAACCACCGAGGTATCTTGTCCATCCCATCCTCCTTGGGATGGACCCCAGCGCAGCATGGACTCCACCCCCCCGCCTCCCTACCCTCGTTTCCCGAGTTTCCTCGCCAAAAAACGGCTAGCACAGCCGCCATCAACGCGCGCTAGGACGGCGACCAGACCCCATCCGGAGATTGCAGAGACATGACCCAGACCACCAAACGCGGCCTCATCGCTCCCCACGGCGGAACCCTCGTCAACCAGGTCGCCGACGAGTCCCGCGCCGCCGCGCTCACCAAAGAAGCCGCGACCCTCCCCAAGATCAACCTCACCCCCAAGCAGTCCTGCGACCTCGAGATGATCGCCATCGGCGCCTTCAGCCCCCTCACCGGCTTCACGAACGAGGCCGACTTCAAGTCCTGCTGCACCGACATGAAGCTCGCGAGTGGCGATATCTGGCCCATCCCCATCCTCCTCGCCGTCAACGAGGCCCCCAGCGGCTCGCGCGTCGCCCTCTACGCCCCCAACGGAACCCTCCAGGCCGTCATGACCGTCGAAGAGACCTTCAAGCACGACAAGGCCCTCGAGATCCCCAACGTCTTCCGCACCGAGGATAAGGCCCACCCCGGCGTCGCCCAGGTCCAGGCCGAGGGCGACACCTGCCTCGCCGGCCCCATCGAAGCCGTCGTCCAGTGCGTCGATCCCGATGGCCCCGAGGCCTTCCTCGACCACCGCCTCACCCCCGCCCAGACCCGCGACGCCTTCGCGGCCAAGGGCTGGAAGACCGTCAGCGCCTTCCAGACCCGCAACCCCATCCACCGCGCCCACGAGTACCTCTGCAAGTGCGCCCAGGAAATCACCGACGGCCTGCTCATCCACCCCCTCGTCGGCGAGACTAAAGAAGGCGACATCCCCGCAGACACCCGCATGCGTTGCTACCAGATCCTCATCGACAACTACTTCGTCCCCGACCGCACCATGCTCACCGTCATGCCCGCCGCCATGCGCTACGCAGGCCCCCGCGAGGCCGTCCTCCACGCACTCATCCGCAAGAACTACGGCGTCACCCACTTCATCGTCGGACGCGACCACGCCGGCGTCGGCGACTACTACGGAACCTACGACGCCCAGAACATCTTCGACGAGCTCGACCAGGGCAACCTCGCCATCACCCCCCTCAAATTCGAGCACGCCGCCTGGAGCCACAAGGCCCAGGGCATGGTCTCGGGCAAGACCTTCCCCAAGATCCAGGGCGACCAGGTCTTCCTCTCCGGCACCAAGGTCCGCGAGATGCTCAATAACGGCGAACGCCCCCCCGCAGAGTTCACCCGCCCCGAGGTCGCCGACGAGCTCATCAAGTGGGCAAAGGCCTGATCGGGCGCAATCTTTGATCCGGTTTCCAGTGCGGTGAACTTGGTGTGACTCGGCGCTTGTTGGCTTTTCGTGGAGGGCACACCGGCACCATTCGAAGGGCTAGGGCCCGACGAGCGTTGGGCGGCCGCGACGCTGCGCGTCAGCTCGAGCAAGCGGCAAGACCGCGGAGGCCTGGGGCCTGGCTTACAGCTCAAGCAACACTCGCGAATCGATGGCGAGGTGCAGTCCCAACGTGGTGTCAAGCCTGAATATGTATTCACGGCTAAATACCAGTTCGTCCTGCGCCGGATACCACGCGAAGCTATTGCTCTGGATCGTGAGCGGCTCCAGATCCGGCACGCCGGGTGGATCGTCGGGGCAATCTCTGTGCTCTTGGCAAGTAATGAGTGAGACGACCGGCTCGATCGTGATGTCTTCGTTATTTGGATTGAAGACGAGAAACGTCAAGGGCGCTCCCGCAGGAAGGCGTCGCTGCTCGAATCTTGTGGTCCGCGCCCTTGAGATGACCTTGGCCCGACCCATCGGGGCGAAGTCCGCCTGCTCGTCGATGAGGATGGCGCTCGACAGATTCCCGTCGATCTCGCGCAGTCTGAGGTTGACGATCTGATTGGTCAGACCGTCGATCTCGCCGAGATCGACTTGCTTGATGCGTCCGGCTCCTACCGTCCGGGTCACGGAGATGAACTCGTTTTGCTCGTTTGTTCCTTCGATGACAAACGTTGAGCGTCCCGAGGATCCGGATTTCAGGATAATCCTGCCCGATGCGCCGGCGTCGCGCAGATCGACAACGCCGAAGGATTTCGATTCCGGCATGCGTCCTTCGTTGGTGATTCGCATGGACCGCAGGCCACCAAACTCCGGGTCTCGTTCGATGCGTTGGAGCACGGCGCTGATGGGAAAACCGGAGATGCTCAAAGAATACGGCCGGTTTCTTTTTAGTCCCGTTGCACTCAGGACCTCGCCGTCGGCCTTGCGAAAGAAATCCGCGTGATTGACGCCCGACAGATTGTCGCCGACGTGCAGTTTCACGAGTTTCGTCCTACGCGGGTTGACGGTGCCTCTTGCGAGCACCGAGGCATGATCGGGGTTCGAGTAGCTTACCCTGATCTCGAACGGCTGAACGGAGTCCGATCTGTTCTTGATGGCGATCCACTCGGCGGTGTCCGATGACGCCAATCCACCAAGCCGGCCATTCCTTCCGGAAAATGAAAAGTCGCCCATGCCGAGCTCAAAGAAGACAGGCTCTTCGAAGTCGCCAGCTCGAATCGGTACAGATCTGAGGCGCTCTGCGTTCTCGACGTCGGCGTGGTCTCGAAGATCAAAGAACACGGATGGTGTGCGAAAGAATGTAAATCGGCCGAAGACAACCATGTTGCCCCGAGCGAGCGGGCGGCCGACCTTGTTGAACACGATTTCGCCCGTAGTTCGGCGCGGATTCTCGGGATCGCGAACGAACGCGACCGTCCCCGCGATGGTTGGCAATGACCGCTCGCCGTCGATGCGCTTGGGCCGCCGAGCAAACTCCAACCCGTCGCGTACATCTCGAAACAGGCCGGTCCGGACCGCCCGAGATCCCGGGCTGTCTCGATGGACTATCACGTCCTTCAGCTTCCCCTGATCCCGCAACTCCAAGAACGACCGCACCGCCCGAGGCGCCTCCTCCTGCAACAACGTGATGCGCACATCTGCGAAAATGATCGGCAACTCCGGAGCATCCAACGGGTTGCTCGCGAGCAGCACCCGCCCCTCCAACAACTCCATCTGCTCAAACATCGCAAGCTCCTTCAACGACAGACCCTCGCCGTCCGACACCAGCCTCCATCAACATGCGTTTCTCGGGTCGGCCTCTCGCCGACGCCCGGGCGTGCCCGGTTCCCTCGGCCCGAAGCGGGGCGGGCCGACACGGGCTCTCGCCCGCACTCACACAATACCAACATCTCACGCCTGTCGCAACATAACAAACGCATATTTTCTCAAGACCCAAGGGAACCCTTGCCCACCCCGCGCACCGCATCCGCCCCCCGTGCCACCGAGATGGCCGGCCCTGCGGCCTTCTCGGTGCTTCTGCACGCCCGGTACCACTGCTGGCTCATCCACCAGTGCCGAACCCGCAACGACGAACCTCTTCGCGTACCACGCCCAACTCGTCCATGAGTTCAACGCTCGCTCGTCATCACACAAACCGCACCCGCGCACTCCCCGGCTAAAAGACCCTCGCACGATCCCCGTCCCTCGTCCGCCGAATCGCGATACTCCCCCGCCCGATCCTTGAGCCGCGACGCCGAGCGCAAACAATTGCCCCATGCTCGAAGAAACAACGCTCGAAACCCGCTTCCACAACCCCAGACCCGAGACCCCAGACCCCAGACCCAGAGTCGCAGACTCCTCCCTCCTCCTGCGCGAACTGCTCGACCCCGACCTCTCCCCGCTCGACCTCTGCGACCACCACGATCTCACCCTCGAACAACTCGAAGCCTGGATGAACGAACCCAAGGTCATCGCGGCACTCGACGCTTTCACCCGGATCGAAGCCCGCCGCCAACAGCTCATCACCCAGCGCGCCCACACCGCCGCCCTCGCGACCCTTGAGCGCCTCACGATTCCCACACCCGACCTCAAGCCCAGCGAGCAACTGCGAGCCAACGAGACCGCGCGCAAGGCGACCAGCACACTCCTGCGCCTCGCCCAACCATCACGCATCAACAGCCCCAAGACCCCAGACCCAAGACCCCCGACCCACGCCCGAAGGGCGTCCCCGACCCCCGGCCCGACGCCCAGGGCACGAAATGCCCAAAAAAAGAGAGCGCGCCCCACGAACCTCGCGGAGCGCGCTCCGAGCAAGAGCAAGTCCCTGCAACCTTGTCCTGCGCGCCGGGTGTCGCGCTCGACCCCGGCGCATCCCTCGCCTTCCTCTGCCGACCAGTGTCGCGATCCGCGCCCGCCATGCAAGCGCCAACCGCCCGATCCGCCCCGAAATCGCGCCCCCGTGCGAGGACAGACTCCGATAATCGCTACACTGCGCGCACACATCCTGCGGGGGCGGGAAGGAGGTCATCCCATGCGCCGCGCCCTCGCCCTCTGGTCACTCGCCGCCATCACGCTCCTGAGCCTGCTGATCCCCCACGCCCGCGCCGCCGCGCTCCAACCCGCGGCTGCGCCCGCCGGCACCCCCCTCGACGCCCTCGAAAAGTCCCTCGTCATCGTCGGCTACTCCACCAGCTACGCCTGGCCCGACATGCTCCAGGACATGCTCGATCAGCACGCCGGCGCCGACGAAGAAAACCGCGTCTACCACGTCCTCAACGCCGTCGTCGGCGGCTCCCCGGTCGAGCGCTGGATCGCAGAACCCGCCAGCGAGCGCACCCACGACGCCATGCTCCGCGACTTCTTCGGCGACGCCCCGCGCCTCCGCCCCGCCAACGCGCCGCAGCCCACCATCGCCCTCTGCCAGCAATCCCTCCAACTCACCAGCCGCCCCAAGGGCCCCGTCACCGCCATGCACGACAAGCATGGCCTCAAACTCGGCACCGACGCCCTCGAAACCCACGCCACGATGCTCGCGGGCGCCGGCTGCGAGCGTGTCTATATCGCCATGCACATCTACAAGGAGGGCTACGAGCCCGAGGTCGGCAACGAACGCCTCGCCCTCGCCGAGCTGCTCGCCCGCGGGCACGAGTTCGTCCACGAGGGCCCCGACGTCTGGTCGCTCACGCTCGCGCGCCACCCCGAGGCGTTCACCGAGGACCGCCTGCACCCCAACGAGATCGGCATGAAGATCATGGCCGAGGCCTGGTACCGCACCCTCGCCGATGTGCATGTCAAGCAAGAGGTCATCGACGCCCTCTGGGCCCGCGACTACGACGTCGACACCGTGATGCGCGAGTACCTCGATTGGCGGCGGGGGGGATAGGGCGTAACCACAGCCTTGTGCGATGAGGTTGAGATGGGCAAGATCGCGTATCGCCGTGCAACATATCGGTGTTGTTCTTATCGCGCGAAGAGCGGCCCGAGCATCTCATCGGGCACCACAGATCCGTCGTAGATGCTCACCAGATGGTCCACGATGACTTGCAAGCCGGCGGGCGGGATGCTCTCGCCGAGGATCTCTCGCACGGTCTTGTCGCTCACTCGTCTTCGATCATTCCGCCGCCACTGGTAGGAGTATCGATTGAGAGTGTGGATGCGAAAGGCCTCGTAGAGAGACAGAACGCGATTCTGTTCGGGGTGAAGCTTGTTGTCGCTGCACGCGTATGACAGATTTCTCGTGAGGGCG
Organism: Phycisphaerales bacterium; assembly: GCA_029260315.1. Classification (GTDB taxonomy): domain Bacteria; phylum Planctomycetota; class Phycisphaerae; order Phycisphaerales; family UBA1924; genus S146-42. Next base: position 18,160 of record JAJDDM010000162.1, read on the forward strand.
CTGGCGGGCTTGTCGTAGGACATTCGTTTGTAGGCCGACGTGTAGCCGCGCATGAGTTCCCGGCGCCCGTCTCGCTCCACGCTGGGGCGGGGCAGCATCTCCCCGCACTTCTCGCAATACAGGGGGGTCGCGTGCGAGGCTCTGTTCACGCCGTGGGCGTCGCGTCGCGCCGTGTGCGCCTGGTTCTGGTCAAAGCCGCAGCGCACACACTGGTTATCGAACGCGCTGCGTTCCTGTGGGGTGTTTTGCACCCACCAATACTTGAGCGGGTCCAGCAACGGGACGCGGTGGAACGGGATCTCGGAACGGGCGGAGTCGGCGTCCCCGGCGTCAAGGGGCGGAACGCCGTCGAGCGCATCGCGCACGGTGACCCAGCGGGCCGTGCCATCGCGCCCGTCTGGGGAGTGGGTCTTCGGAGGGATGAGTGTCGAGCAGGCTTGGAGCCACTCGACGAGTCGCTCGTGCCGCGAGAACACGGTGATGAGCCGTTGTCGGCACTGGGGCACGCCGTAGTCTGCGAACTCGACGATCTCTGCACGTCCATGGTATTCGGGCCCGAGTCTGTCGCGGATATATTCGAGGATCTGAATCGGATGACCGGCCTCATCGAGAATCACGGTGTCGGCCATCTCGGGCACGTTTTCGAGCAGGACGATCTCGGGTCTCAATCGGCACGCGAGGTCCATCGTCGGGATGATGAGTCGGTTGCGTTCGTCGAGCGCCGGCTTGTCGCCCGCGCGGATCGCGCTGAGGAGTTTGCCGCGACCGTTCTTTGACATTCCCTGGCAGGGCGGCGTCGCATAGAAGAGAACGAGATCCCCGCCGTCCAACCGCTCGCGTGTCCGGCGTTCGAGGCGCTGGACATTCTCCCAGATATCGCCGGTGATGGCGGTTGTCGAAGGGAAGTTCGCCACGAACACGGCGTGGCGATCCTCGAGCAGTTCGTTCGAGACGAGGATGTCAAATCCGGCTTGGCGCAGGGCGAGGTCGCCGAGCCCGCCGGAGGTGAACAGACTGAGTGCTGTCATTCGTGGCTGCATTGTATCGACGACTATAGTCTGCAATCGGGCCCAGACGGGGCATGCGACAGGTGCCGAACAATACCCTATCGACAGCTGGGCGTCAACTCAGGAGTAACTTGGGGGCTCATGTCGGGAGCGGGATCTGCTCGCCGCGATTGCGCCGATTCAGAAAAGCGGCATACTCACCATCCGAGAGGACACAGAGCCAGCCCGCGTACATCTTCGCGATCCCAGAACGATTCATGATGGAGACACTCGTTGTTCTCCCTCCGCTGGCGCGCGGCTGGACGATACTGCCCCAGTCGTCGTCGTTGAGATCGCTCGCGTAGAACATCGCCGCGACCCTCGGCCTGGCCGCGATGAAATCCCAGAGTATCCCGACGAGGTTGTTTGTCTCGCGATGGTGCGCCTTCCAGTCGTACCCCGTCATCGAGCCAATCCGCGTGTCACCGATTGCCGGTCGTTCAATCCCTCGGCGACGACAGATGGCGGGCGAGGGAACGCCGCCACATGTCGCCTTGAGCTCGATCCCGCCGCCGGAGAATGGGCTGAACGGGGCTTTCTCGGTGCGGCGCTCATCGAGGCGACGCCACTCCGCTTGACCGACCGGGTCCATCAGCAGCAGATCCGGGTAGCCGTCTTGATGCGGATTTGGCTCGAACAGTCCATCGCCGGTCTTGACCATGGCCGCGGCAACCAACTCACCGATGAAGGCGCTGAGATTGCGTAGACCCAGGATGGCGGCGATGTCCAGATCAATCGCATACATGTCATCGATGAGCTCGTGTGCCAGGTTGATCGACGAGGTAAGCACGGTGGTTGGTATATGCACATGACCGGAATCTCGCGCAACCGCGACGCGCCTCTCGGGGCACATGATGTAGCTGCCCGGGACGCGCGGGCCATTCAGGCCGCGGGGCTCTCGGAGCAGGTATTGCGCCTCGATTCCGAGACGCGTCGCGAGCTTTTCCAATGTGTTCAGTGTCGGGCTCTTGAGGGCGCGTTCGAGTTGACTGATGTAGGTGCGGTCGAGGTCGGATGCCGCGGCGAGATCTTCCTGGCTCATCTGCGCCAGTTCACGATAGTGCTTCAGAGCGACGGCGAAACGCTGCGTCAGCGGCATCGACGCAGACTATTGTCTACAACAATCCATGGCCACGGACTATAGTCTACATCGCCGGTTCCTCGGCGCGGCGCGCCATTGCACTATGGTGACTCGCGCGATAGCGAGCCCGACGGCTTGCCGCTGCAATCGAAGGTGAGCAGTGATTGTTCGGTCTGCGCGGACCGCTCCCTTCTATGAGAATCCCGTTGCAGTCAAGCGAACGTTCCCAATCTTCTATCCGAGCTCACCTTTCGGCTGCCCATATGGGTGGTTTCGAGGGGCCATCGCGATTGCCCAATCTGACGGCCGAGGTGGTCCCCAAGGGA
>JAJDDM010000163.1 GCA_029260315.1 Phycisphaerales bacterium
GGTGCAACTGCTCGGTCGGGGCGATCCAGGAGGAGCAGCCGCCGCAGGATCGGTATGGGATCTACGCCAAGTCGATCGTGTACGGGACGCCGAAGCAGATCACGGCGGATTATCTGCGCGATCAGTTGCGTGTGGGGCCGATGCGGACGCCTTGGACGGCGCGGATGCTGTCTTCGCAGGGCTCTGGGCCGATGATCCCGGGTTTGCGGGCTGCGATCGTGGATGAGGCGGACGCGGTGCTGATCGACGAGGGGGTTGTGCCGCTGATCATCGCGCGCAACCGCCAGGAATCGGAGATGGCCGACGTCTATCGCGACGCCTGCCGGATCGCCGAGATGCTGGATGAGGGCCCGGACTTCACGATCGAGCACGTCAAGCGCAAGGCGACGCTCAAGCGCCGCGGGCGTGAGCGGGCGCAGAGCGCGTGGGAGAGGCTCGACGCCCCGATCTGGAAGGCGAAGCGCCGTGCCGAGGAGCTGGTTCGGCAGGCGCTGGTCGCCCGCGCGTGCTACAAGCGAGGCAGCCAGTACGAGATCATCGACGGACGCGTCATCATCGTCGATGAGAACACCGGCAGATTCCTCCACGATCGCAACTGGGAGCACGGGCTGCACCAGTCGGTCGAGGCCAAGGAGGGCGTCGACGTCACCGCCGACCGCGAGACGCTCGCGAGGCTCAGCTTCCAGCGGTTCTTCCGGACGTATCGGGTGCTCAGCGGCATGACCGGCACGGTCGCCGACTCGAAGCGCGAGATGGAGCAGGTGTACGAGCGCCCGGTCACGAAGGTGCCGACCAACCGCCCGCTGATCCGCAAGGCGAGGCCCACCCAGACGTTCCGCAACGCGCGCGACCGATGGGAGGCGGTGCTCGAGGAGATCGTGCGTCTGCACGAGATCGGGCGGCCCGTGCTCGTCGGCACGCGCTCGATCAGCACCAGCGAGATGCTCAGCGCTCGCCTCGAGACCCGCGGCGTGGAGCACCGCGTGCTCAATGCGACGCAGCACGCCGAGGAGGCGAGCATGATCGCGCTGGCCGGGCGGTCGGGCGCGGTCACGGTCGCGACCAACATGGCGGGGCGCGGCACGGACATCATCCTCGACCCCAAGGCCCGCGAGCTGGGCGGGCTGGCGGTCATCCTCACCGAGATGCACGGGGCCAAGCGGATCGACCGTCAGTTCATCGGGCGGGCCGGGCGTCAGGGCGATCCCGGCTCCTCGCAGATCTTCACCAGCCTTGAAGACGAGCTGATCCAGCATCACGCGCCGCGCCTGGCCCGCGTGCTCGCCTTCCTGCCCGGCTCTGCGCGCCTCACCGCCCGGCGGACCTGCCACTGGGCGTTCCGGCACGCCCAGCGCCGCAGCGAATCACGCGACCGGCGCAACCGCGCCGCCGTGCTCCGCCAGGACGATTGGATCGAGAAGCACCTGCCCGGCGGTTAGGCCGCGTGTTCTCGGTTGCCGGTTCGGACGCCATCGTAGTGTCGGCGCATGCTGCTGCCCATTCGTGTCATGAGCTCGTATGGATGGACATCGAGCGTCTCTGCCAGCGACCTCAATGAAATCTGCTGTCCGCTATCAGACTTTCCGACCATGATGACGGCTTCGCCGACCGTGACGGACTCAATGTGATCGACTCTGGCGAACATCATCCCCATGCAGATCCCCCCAATTATGCGGCAGCGCTGTCCCTGGATGATGACGTTTCGGTCCTGCTTCTCCGGTCGTGATCCCCACGGGATGCCATCGCCATAGCCAACGTTGATCACGGCCACTCGGCAGTCCTCCGCGACCCGGTAGTCGCCATAGCCGAGGGAGTCTCCCGCTTTGAGTGTGTTGACTTTGGCGACGCTGCCGACGAGTTGCACGCATTCTGTGAGCATCTGCTCCTTGTGTTTCACCGATGTGCTCGGGGGGCGCGGATGAACAATCCCAAAGATCGCTCCGCCGACCCGGACGAGGGACTTGTCGTCCCAGGCCTTTAGCGGCTCATCCTCCACCAGCATGGAGCACGAGTTGCCCATGTGCTTAAACACTCGTCTGTTGAGAATGGCCTCGATCTTCTTGACGGCATCGGCGAATCGCCCCTTATGTTCTCGCGTTGATTCGGCGAAGGGAGAGTGTCCTTCGCTCATGTGCGAAGCGATGCCGACGATGTCGATCGTGGGTAGCTTCTCGCTGAGTTGTTCGACGAAATCCGGGGCTTTGATCCAGTGCACGCCAAGCCGGTTCATTCCGGTGTTGATCTTCACATGGACCTTCACGGTTGTGTTGTATCGTGCCGCGGACTGGCTGAGGGCGTGAAGCGGGCCCCAATCGTCCCAAATGAACGGCTGGATGTCGTATTTTGCGATGTGCAGACAATCGTCGGAGCGTGCGCCCTCAAGGAGGACGACGCTCGCTTCGGGGAATCGCTGTCTCAGCTTGATGGCCTCGACGATTGTGTCGACGCCGATCCACTGGATGTCGTTGCGCAGCAGGCACTCTGCAACCTCGAGCAGGCCCATTCCATAAGCATCGCATTTGAGAACACCAAGAATCTGGCCATGCCCGACCTCTGTGCTGATGCGAACACAGTTCTGGCGGATGGCTCCCAGATCGATCCGTAGGACCTTGGACGCTGGTATGCCGGCGAGGGAGAGATCGACCTCGCCGGGAGGGGGGTCGAATGGTCTAATGACATGGCTGAGCGACCCGGTGAGGTTATCGAAGACGTACTCGTATGGGAACTCGCCGGGGACCGGGTTGTGCTTGAACTGGAGCGTCCCATTGGGAGTTCCGTGGCGGTAGGTAAACACGAGTTGTCCGTCGCAGACTACGATGTCGCTGGACTCCAGATTGGTGATGTCCGCGTCGGTCTTGCCGACCAACTCCTGTGACAGCTCGGTCATAATGGCGTAGTAGGTCTCGAACTCTCGCCCGACAAGATGCCAGTATCTTGCGAGACGCTCGGAGTCCGCGACGAAGGCCAGTCGGTCTTCTTCGGATGCAAACAGGAATACGCGGACGCATCGAACGGCGGCCATGTTGACGTCCCGAAAGGCTAGCAAGAACTGCTCGTTCTGGTCGAACCATGAGAGGTCGGCCTGGTGAATCGTGAAGTAGGAGGACTTCATTGCTCGGATTGATGGGACCAAGTACTTGTATAAGTACTCTTCCTTGGAGAGGGACTCGATGCGGCCGAGGGCCGGATCCGATGCGCCGGCGTACAGGCTTCCGACTACTCCGGTGAACGGAGAGTCGTTGATCAGGATGCTCTTGAGATCGATGTTCTCGATGGTCCTTCTCAGATCGCCTAGGCTCGTCGACAGTTCGCGATTGACCGAGTCGAGCACCTCCGTCGGCGCTCGCAGGTCTGCGAGCGAGTGCCACGCTTCGTGCAGCAGCCGCCTCCATTCGATCGCGAGGGCGATGATGGTTCCTGCGGCTAGCGCGAGGAGCAGGCTCGCGACACCGGAGGGCTCTTGGAGGACCAGCTTTAGGAATCTCTCGATTGAGAGAGTAATCGCATTGGCGATGAGTAGCGCAAAGTAGAATCGGTACGATGTGAATGCGCGGAATGGGCCCGGGGGATCTTGGTCGGTATGCGTGGTCTGAATCAAAGCAGGCTCCTTGGAGGGCACAGCCGAAACTGGCTCCTTGCTCTCGTGGGCTAGCATACCTAAGGAGCAGGGGGCCGCCCGGGACACTCGAGAGGATAGGACGAATGAAGAGACTCTCATTGATTGGATTGCTGGCAGGCGTGGTCGGTTTGACTGGTCCCGGCCGGGCGGATCCGGTGGCGGATGTTGCGGTGGAGCCAGCGCACCGGGATGATCGCATGGACTGGTGGCGCGACGCCCGCTTCGGCCTGTTCATCCACTGGGGCCTGTACTCCACGCTCGAGGGCGAATACGCCGGCAGCACCAGCCACGCCGAGTGGATCCGCACCACCGCGCAGATCCCCGTCGAGGAGTACGACAAGCTCCTCGAGCGCTTCAACCCCGTCAAGTTCGACGCCGACGCCTGGTGCGAGATGGCCAAGGACGCCGGCATGAAGTACATCGTCATCACCTCCAAGCACCACGACGGCTTCGCGCTGTTCGACTCCGCCGTCAGCGACTTCGACGTCATGTCCACGCCCTTCCAGCGTGACATCATGAAGGAACTCGCAGACGCCGCGCAGCGCCACGGCCTCAAGATGTGCTGGTACCACTCCATCATGGACTGGCGCCATCCCGACTACCTCCCCCGGCGCGGCTGGGAGGCCGCCGACAGACCCGCCGATGGCGCGAACTTCAACGACTTCCGCGAGTACCTGCACAGTCAGGTCGCCGAGCTGCTCACCAACTACGGCCCCGTCGGCGTCATGTGGTTCGACGGCGAGTGGGAAGCCACCTGGGACCGCGAGATGGGCAACGCCCTCTACGAGCACTGCCGCCGACTCCAGCCCGACGTGATCGTCAACAACCGCGTCTCCAAGGGACGCGCGGACATGGCCGGCATGACTACCGGCCCGGGTTTCGCAGGCGACTTCGGCACGCCCGAGCAGGAAGTCCCGGGCACGGGTTTCCCCGGCGTCGACTGGGAGTCCTGCATCACCATGAACCGCCACTGGGGCTGGAACAAGGCCGACACCCAGTGGAAGTCCGAGACAGAGCTCATCCGGATGCTCATCGACATCGCCTCCAAGGGCGGCAACTTACTTCTGAACGTCGGCCCCAAGCCCGACGGCGCCTTTCCCGACAAGGCCGTCACGCGCCTTGCCGCCATCGGCGACTGGATGGACATCAACGCTGAGGCGATCTACGACACCGACGCCAGCCCCTTCAGCGATCTTCCCTGGGGGCGCTGCACGATGCGCGACAACCATAACCGCCACCTCGCCACCACCACGCTCTACCTCCACGTCTTCGAATGGCTCGACGACGGCTCACTCACCGTCCCAAGCCTCGGCAGCGAGCCGATCGGCGCTCGCATCCTCGGCAGCGACGAATCCGTCTCCATCGAACGCCGCGCCGGCGATCTGGTCCTGACCCTCCCGAACAACCCCGTCCACGACGCCAGCACCACCATCGCTCTGGAGATCGACGGCCGCCCGATCGTCTACGAAACGCCCACCATCGAGGCGATCAGCGACATCTTCGTCCACGATCTGCGGATCGCGCTCGCGACCCGCTCGCCCGACCTGACCATCCACTACACCACCGACGGCTCGCCCCCGACGATCGAGTCCCCCATCTACGACGCGCCCTTCACCATCAACACGACAACGACCGTCCGCGCCGCCGCGGCTCACGGCGGGAACATCGTCAGCGCCATCGCCGACACCCGCTTCGGCAAGGTCGCGCCGTGGCGCCAGGCCGACAGCCGGCGCACCATGCCCGGCGTCATCCGGCGCTCCTACCCCGGCACGTTCGACACACTCCCGGACCTGAGCTCCATGGACCACGAGACCTCTGTTACTGCCCCCGCGATCGCTCTGGGCGATCTCGCCGGCACCGAGCACGTCGTCCTTGAGTTCGAGACCTACTTCATAGCCCCCGCCGAGGATCTCTACACCTTCGCCCTCGCCTCCGACGACGGCTCGCGCCTCACCATCGACGGGCGCACCGTCATCGACAACGACGGCCTCCACGGCCTCACTGAAAAACGCGGCGTCGCCCCCCTCGCCCGAGGCCTCCACAAGATCAAGGTCGAATGGTTCAACAAGACCGGCGGCGCAGAGCTCCAACTCCGAGTCGCACGCCCGAGCGAATCCCTCCACGAGATCCCCGCCCGCCAGTTCCGATACGACAACCTCATGGCCGAGAAGTAGCCCGAGCCGCGATCGCACGCGAGGCTTTGCGCCCTCGCCGCGCCACGCTACGCTGTCACCATGACCCAGCGTTCCGGCCGAAAAGCGGGGGGGTTCTTCCGCATCGCGATCGCCTTCGCCGTCCCCTGGGCCCTCGCCGCCATCGTGCTCCTGGCCATCCGGACCGGCGGGCCCGCCGACGCAACCCCCTCGGTCCTTCCCGTCAGCACGCAGCCGGCCAAGGTCCGATTCAACCGCGACATCCTGCCAATTCTGAGCGACAACTGCTTCGCCTGCCACGGCCCGGACTCGGCCGCACGCAAGGCCGGCCTCCGCCTCGACCAGCGCGACGCCGCGACGACGCCCCTAGCCCCCGAAGACAGCCCCGCGCCCATCGTCCCCGGCGACCCCGACGCCAGCGAGATCCTTAGACGAGTCACCGCCGATCGCCCCGCCCTCCGCATGCCGCCGGCAGAAACCGGCAAGTCCCTCACGCCCGAGCAGATCGAACTCCTCCGCGCCTGGATCGCCGATGGCGCGCAGTGGGAGCAGCACTGGTCGTTCATCCCGCCCAAGCCGACGCCCGTCCCCCCGATCACGCAAGAGTCCCGCGTCCGCAACCCCATCGACTCGTTCATCCTCCATCGCCTCGAGCAGGAAAACATCGAGCCGTCGCCGCAGGCCGATCGCGTTACGCTGCTCCGGCGCGCGAGCCTTGATCTCACCGGCCTGCCGCCGACGCCCGAAGAAGCCGACGCCTTCCTCGCCGACACAGCGCCCGGCGCATACGAGAGGCTGCTTGACCGCCTCCTCGCCTCGCCGCGCTATGGCGAGCACATGGCGCGTTCCTGGCTCGACGCCGCCCGCTACGCCGACACCCACGGCCTGCACCTCGACAACCACCGCGAGATCTGGCCCTACCGCGACTGGGTCATCGACGCCTTCAACACCAACAAGCCCTTCGACGAGTTCTTGATTGAACAACTCGCCGGCGATCTGCTGCCCGATCCGACGATGGCCCAGCGCATCGCCACGGGCTTCAACCGCAACCATGTGACGACCTCCGAGGGCGGGTCGATCGACGCCGAGTACCTGATGAAATACGCGGCGGATCGCGTCGAGACGACCGCGACGGTCTTCATGGGCCTCACCGTCGCTTGCGCCCAGTGCCACGCCACAAGTTCGATCCGATCTCGCAGAAGGCGTACTACGAACTCTTCGCGTTCTTCAACAGCGTCGACAGCCCCGCGATGGACGGCAACGCAAAGGACCACCCGCCGGTGCTGCGGGTTCCCAGCGACGAAGATCAGCTCCTGCTCGCCGACCTGCGCGCCCGCATCAACGCCATCGAGGCCCAACTCGACGCGCCGGACCCCGAGGTCGATTCCGCGCAGCGTGAGTGGCGGGCGACGACCGCCGACGCCTGGACGAACGGCTGGCGCATCCTCGAGCCCGTCGCCGCGGAGTCCGCCAACGGCGCGACGCTCACCATCCTCGACGACGCCTCCATTCTCTCGACCGGCGAGAACCCCGACCGCGACACCTACGAGATCACCGCCACCACCGACCGCACAAACCTGCGCATGCTCCGCCTCGAAGCGCTCACCCACGCCGATCTTCCACACACCGGTCCCGGCCGCGCCGAAAACGCCAACTTCGTCCTCAGCGAGATCGAGGCCGAGATCGCGTCTGTCGCGAACCCGAGCGAATCGAAGTCGATCCGTTTCGTCGCCGCCGCTGCGGACCACGAGCAGATGAACGGCCCGTATCCCGTCAGTGCCGCGATCGACGGCGTCGTCGACAACACTAACGGCTGGGCTATCGAGGGCTTCAACCGGCGCGAGAACCGCACCGCCGTCCTCGTCAGCGACGAGCCCTTCGGCTTCGAGGGCGGCAGCACGATCAAGGTCCGTCTGCGCTTCGAGACCCACTTCCCGGCCCACGTCATCGGGCGCGCATGCCTGGCGGTCTCCGCCGATCCCACCCTCTTCGAAACAATCGCCCCCAGCGGCGTCGGCCCGTGGCATGTCGCCGGCCCCTTCACCGCCGACAACGCGCAGGCCACCTACGACACCGCCTTCGGGCCCGAGGCCGATCCACTGAGGCGCCTTGTGGCCATCGACCCCGACGCCCGCTTCGGCGCCGACGGCGCCATCGCGTGGACCGAACGCACCGATCTCATCGACGGCACCATCAACAAGTTCGAGGGCGATTACACGGCGAACTATATCGCGCGGATTATCCACGCCCCCACGCCCCGCAAGCTCACCCTCCACCTCGGCAGCGACGACGCCATCAAGGTCTGGCTCAACGGGCGGCTTGTCCACGAGAACTACGTCGCCCGCGCCGTGGCGCTCGACCAGGACACCGTCGAGATCGACCTTCGTCAGGGCGAGAACGTCCTGGCCATGAAGATCGCCAACTTTACCGGCGGATTCGGCTTCGCCTTCCGCACCAGCGGCGATTCCGCTGGAAAGGAACTCCTCCGCCACATCGACCTCGTTCTCGCGCAGGACGATTCTCTCGACGACGATGAGCGCACCCGCCTCCGCCGATACTTCCGCGCCAACCACTCCCCCCGCATGCGCGAACTCACCGAAGAGTTCGCCGACACCAGCGCCGAGATCACCAAGACCGAGTCCGCTCTCCCGACCACGCTCGTCATGAAAGAACTCGACGAGCCCCGCATGACCCACGTCCTTTTCCGAGGCGAGTACGACCAGCCGCGCGACGAGGTCTCGCCGCGAACACCAGATTGCCTGCCCGCCATGGACAGCTCCTACCCCGACAACCGCCTGGGCCTGGCGCTCTGGCTGACCGAGTCCGACCATCCCCTCACCGCGCGTGTCATGGTCAACCGCCTCTGGCAGCAGGTCTTCGGGATGGGCCTGGTCAAGACCGCCGAGGACTTCGGCACACAGGGCGAGCGCTCCGTCCATCCGGAACTGCTCGACTGGCTCAGCATCGAGTTCGTCCGCAGCGGCTGGAACATGAAACACCTCATGCGCCTCATGCTCTCCAGCGCGACCTACCGCCAGTCCTCGCGCGTCACGCCCAAGCTGCTCGAGCGCGACCCCGACAACCGCCTGCTCGCCAGAGGGCCCCGCCACCGCCTCGACGCCGAGATCATCCGCGACCAGGCGCTCGCCGCGTCCGGCCTGTTCGTCGAGAAGCTCGGCGGTCCCAGCGTCCGTCCCTACCAGCCCGAGGGTCTCTGGAAGGCCGTCGCCTACCCCGACAGCAACACGCGCATCTTCATGGCAGGCGAAGGCGACGAGCACTACCGGCGCAGCATGTACACCTACTGGAAGCGCACGAGCCCGCCGCCGAACATGGCCGCGTTCGATGCGCCCAACCGCGAGACCTGCACCGTCCGACGTGCGAACACCACGACGCCTCTCCAGGCCCTCGTCCTGCTCAACGACCCCCAGTTCGTCGAGTACGCCCGCGCGACAGCGCAGCGCGCCTGGGTAGATCGGCTCTCCGAGCCGATGCGTTCGACGTCCGATGCTCCCCGTGCCACCAACCGCGGCTTTGAGCGGTTGGTGCCAAATGCCGAGAACGCCACCGAAACCGACGCCGCCCTCTCCCGCGCCTTCCGCCTCCTCCTCGTCCGCCATCCAACCGACCACGAACTCAACGTCCTCCGCAACCTCTACGCCGACCAACTCAACCGCTACCGCGCCGACCCCGCCGCCGCCGATAAGCTCATCGCCGTCGGCATGTCCCCGCCGGACCTTGATCTCGACCCCATCGAACTCGCGGCGATGACCAACGTCTGCGCCACGATCATGAGCCTCGACGAGACCGTCACCAAAAACTGACCCGGGTAGATCGGCTCTCTGAGCCGATGATCAGACCGACCGCACGAGACCAAATCATGGACCCCCTCTGGGAAAGCAGACTCAACCAAACCCGCCGCCAGTTCTTTTCCAAAGCCGCCGCCGGCATCGGCGTCGCCGCGCTCTCCAATCTGCTCACCCAGCCCGCGCGCGCCGGCGGTCTCAACACGCCCCCGCGCCTCCTCAAACCCCACTTCGCGCCCAAGGCCAAGCGCGTCATCTACCTCTTCCAGTCCGGCGCACCCGCCCAGCACGACCTGTTCGATCACAAACCGCTCATGCGCGAGCGTTTCGACGAGGATCTCCCCGAGTCCATCCGCATGGGCCAGCGCCTCACCACCATGACCTCCGGCCAGGCGCGCTTCCCCGTCGCCCCCACCCGCTACAAGTTCAACCGCCACGGCGACAGCGGCCAGGAAATCTCCGAGCTCCTCCCCAACATCGCGAACATCGCAGACGACATCTGCATCGTCCGCAGCATGCACACCGAGGCCATCAACCACGACCCCGGCATCACCTTCATCCAGACCGGCCACCAGCAGCCGGGCCGCCCCAGCATGGGCTCCTGGATCACCTACGGCCTCGGCAGCGAGAACCGCGACCTGCCCGGCTTCGTCGTCCTCATCAGCCAGGGCAGCGCCCAGCGCCCCAGCCAGGCGCTCTTCAGCCGCCTTTGGGGCACGGGCTTCCTCCCCAGCGAGCACCAGGGCGTCGCCTTCCGCGACGTCGGCGACCCCGTCCTCTATCTCTCCAATCCCGACGGCGTCGACCGCGCCTCCCGCCGCAAGATGCTCGACGCCCTCGCCCGCCTCAACATCAGCCAGCTCGAGCGCACCGGCGACCCCGAGGTCAACGCCCGCATCGCCGCCGCCGAGCTCGCCTACCGCATGCAGATGTCCGTTCCCGACCTCACCGACCTCCAGAACGAACCCGAAGAAACTTTCCACCTCTACGGCCAAGACGCAAAGAAACCCGGCACGTTCGCCGCCAACTGCCTCCTCGCACGCCGACTCGCAGAACGCGGCACACGCTTCATCCAGCTCTACCACCGAGGCTGGGACCAGCACGGCGACCTCCCACGCGATCTGCCTCTGCAATGTCAAGACGTCGATCGCGCCTCCGCGGCCCTCGTCACCGACCTCAAACGCCGCGGCATGCTCGACGACACCCTCGTCGTCTGGGGCGGCGAGTTCGGGCGCACCATCTACTGCCAGGGCGCGCTCAGCATGGAGAACTACGGGCGCGACCACCACCCGCGCTGCTTCAGCATCTGGATGGCCGGCGGCGGCATCAAGGGCGGCATCACCCACGGCAGCACCGACGACTACGGCTACAACGTCACGATGAACCCCGTCCACGTCCACGACCTCAACGCCACCATCCTCCACTGCCTCGGCGTCGACCACGAACGCCTCACATACAGACATCAAGGTCGGGATTTCCGCCTGACAGACGTGCATGGGCGGGTGGTGCGGGACATTCTCGCGTAGCGCGTTCTTCCGATCGCCGCCGGCACCCTTCAGTCCGCCCGAAACCGAGTGCCGAGGCGTCCTTGCTACCGACTGCGTCTTTGGCGGGTGCCGCCGTCCGTACAGACAATCCCGCATTTTTTTCTTGACACGCCCATCCGAATTAGTCACGATGATCGGACCCTCGACCGCCGGTTGTGTCCCTGCTTCTGGGGGGCCGGCGGGCGAGCACTCTCACTGGAGGTCGATCATGCGAAAGCTGACAGCAACATTGGGCGTCACGATCGTGGCCGGTACCACTTGGGCTCAGCACTCCGAGGACTTCGAGGCCGGCTACGCCTCGTCCGCGCTCGGCGAGATCCTCAACGGACAGAACGACTACTATCTGCCCGTCGACGGCAGCGACTCGGCACTCGTGTTCACCTACGACGGCAACGCCCTCGGGCTCCCCGCCAACCCCACCGGAGGCAAGATCTTCGTCGGCGCGACGGGCCAGGGCAACGCAGTCTTCGTCCGCAGCCAGAAGGACGTTCCCTATCCCTCCGGCACGGTCCGCGTCGCGTTGGACATCTGCTCGGCCTATCTGGGCCAGCTCCCCGCCGCGCAGAACACCGGCAGCTTCTCGACCCAGACCTTCCCCGGCGACCAGACATACATCCACCTCGCACGCTGGACCGACATCAACACCGCCGAGACCTGGAACGCCGACATGGTCTGGTTCGACGCCGCCGGCGCACAGCTCACCGAGGTTATTCCCGTCCCCGAGTTCCAGAACCTGCTCAACAACAACTGGTATCGCTGGACAGGCACCTTCAACCTCGACACCAACCAGGTCCTCGAACTCACCATCACCGACCTCACCACCGGCGCGAGCGCGACGTACGAGCCGCCCGACCGCTACCTCTTCGGCGGCGACGCCGGCGGCGCGCCGCCCCCCGACGGCTTCCGCTTCTTCGTCGGCGCAAACGCCGTCCCCGGCAACACCCTCGGCTTCGACAACCTCGTGATCGAGGCCGTCGATGACGGCTGCGCCGCGGATCTCGACAACGACGGCGACGCCGACAGCGACGACTTCTTCGCCTACCTCGACGCCTTCGCCGGCGACAATCTCCCGGTCTGCGACATCGATAACGACGGTGACTGCGACTCCGACGACTTCTTCGGATATCTCGACCTCTTCGCCCAGGGCTGCTGAGCTCCACTCGGCCTTGGAGCCGACTAGACCAGCGCGGTTGGGGAGTTGAGAGCATGGCCGGCCGCCCGTGGGGGCGGCCGGTCTTTCTTGCTGCGCACGCTCTCAACCCGACGCCGCGGGCCGACGCCAGCCGGGCCGGGATGAAGCGTGCGTCGACGATGGAGACCACACTTGTCCGCCGCGTGCGGCGGCGCGCGGCATGGTCAGGTCACGCCACGCCCGCTCTGCGCCGACGCGCGCAAGCCAATCCCACGGCAAGGACCGCCGGCGTCAGCGTGGCGGGAGCCGGGACCACGCCCACGAACTTCGTGACCAGACCGAAGGTGTCCACGGTCACCCGCCCGCTCCGCATGTAAGCCCGGCTCACCGTGTCGGTGTTGGTCCAGTCCGCGTCCAGCGGCACGGACTTGTCCGGCTCAAAGACGAGCTCCACCGGCACGTCAAGAAGCAGGTTGCCTCCCGGATAGAAGAACGGCTCCTGGAACTCGATCAGATAATCAAAGGGGTTCGGACGGTCAACTCCGCGAAGCTCCGGCAGCGTGTACGCGCCGTCATACACCGTGATCAGGTCGTCTCCGACATTGTCGCTCATGCTCGCCGAGAGCCCATCGACATCCTTATCGGTCGTCGACATCCGGATGACAAGCTCGGGGAACGTGTAGGTGTCGCCCCGCACGCTCTTCTGCCTCCCGTCGACGCGGAACGCGACGCTCGTAATAAACGTCCCGACGAGATCCGTGAGCTCGCGCTCGCCGTAGACCTGCTGGTACCACGTCAGATTCGCGTTGGTCGGTGAGCCGAACGGGAAGAAGTTCACCCACTCGCCCTCGGTGTTGCGCCGGCGGGCCGGCAGCACGGCGTCCCGCGCCAGAGCATCGCCGCCGCCGATCATCGCCACGAGCGCGAACGTGGACAGGTTCTTCATCGTGTTCTCCTTGTTCATCGTGTCCCTCCGGCATCGGTTGTGGGCTTGATCCTGACGCGACGACGGGCGACCGCAAGCCCGGCAAGGGCCAGCGCCGCCGTGCCGGGTGTGGGCACAATCAGCCCGTGAATCTCGAATGGAATGTCCTGCGGAACGGGGCCCACGTCGAGATTCGGGTCGTCCAACGACCTCCACACGTTCTCTCGCAGCCAGAGCGCGTTGGCCTCCGGCTTCCCGCGTTCACCGAGGATGTTCACCGGGATCGCCACCGGCGCCCCGTCGAACTGGGAGGTGTCGGCCGTGAAGTCGATCCAGTAGGTCCCGGGTTCGAGGACGGCCGAAACCGCGCCCTCGCTTCGCGTGATCCGCTGCGCGAATCGCGGCTCCACGTCGTTGCCGCGGTAGGCGCCCGAGAACGTGTTCTCGACGAGCACGTTCTCGTCGGCGTCTCCCCAGATCACGCTCGAACCCCGGCGGTTCGGAGCGCCATCCCAGATCCGCACGCTCATGAACCGCAGCAGGTCAGCGTCCTCGCCGACCAGCGTGGAGAACGACACAGACTCAAGCTGCCACGTCTGTTCAGGCGGAACGACGAAGTCATCGGCGACGCGATAGTCGATCGAGTCTCGGATGATCCAACCCGTGGCCTGTTGTCCGATCGCCGTCTGGATCGCGCTGTAATCGGTTCCATCGGGACCGTCGCCGGGATGCGTGACGATCGGCCCATTGTCGTAGAGCAGTTCCTGACCGAAGGACGCCGCGCACAGCGTCGCCGCGCCGCAGGCGGCCACAAGGTGTAACGCTCGAACTACCATATTCCCCTCCAACTTTGCGATCCGACAGCGCTCATGCCACACGATGGCACGATCGCCGGGACATGAATCCGCGACTCATGATCGTGGTGATCCGGTAGCCTGCTCACCGCATCACGCGGGCTCCGAAGCACGCGTGCGGCGAACCGAGCGACACGCCGTGAGCGCGTCGCCGTCTTGGTCTCTACTACCTCGGCCGGTTTGACCCGCCGACCCGCCCAGGGTTCCGGGCTGCCCGAGAAAAACTCGCGATCGAGGCACGTTGTTACGTCCTTCAGCCGCTCCACCCCCGAAGCCATCAGGAAAATTGCGTCCTCGCATTTGCACGCGCTCCCAGACTCTCGACGAAAGGTGGATCGACCACTCGCTGATGGATGGCCGCGGACCCTCTCGCCTAACGCCAAGCCTACAACCCGCCCATGCGACGCGCCGCACTGCGGGCCGACATCCTCCTGCTCTTCGCGGCGGTCGTCTGGGGCGCGGGCTTCATCGCCCAAAAGCTCGGCATGGACCACGTCGGGCCCATGCTCTTCACCGCGCTGCGCCTGCTCACCGGCGCGATCGTCCTGCTCCCCATCGTCTGGCTCCGCACCCACGAGCGCGACAGCCGAGGTTCGCGCGCCTGGTACCTCCCCCGCATCGCGATCATCCCGCTCATCCTCGTCTCTCTTGTCTTGCTCGCCGGCTTCAGCGCCCAGCAGATCGGCATCGACCACACCACCGCAAGCAAGGCCGGCTTCATCACCGCCCTCTACGTCGTCTTCACCCCCATCGTGGGCCTGCTCGCAAACCAACGCGCCGCACGAGCAACATGGCTCGGCGCCCTCCTCGCCCTCCTCGGCCTCACCCTGCTCAGCGTCAACCTGGATGAGCCCCTGCACATCCAGCCCGGCGACGCCCTCGTCCTCCTCGCCGCCTTCCTCTGGGCCATCCACGTCGTCATGCTCGGCTCACTCGCGCCCAAGAGCGATCCCATCCGTCTGGCGTTCTGGCAGTTCGTTATCGCGGGCTTCGGCGCGCTCGCCATCGCCCTGGCAGTCGAGGACATCGAGCCGCAAGCCATCTGGAACGCCGCGGGCGCGATCCTTTACAGCGCCGTCTTTGCCACCGCCCTCGCATTCACCATCCAGATCATCGCCCAGCGCTCGGCCCCCGCAAGCCACGTCGCCATCCTCCTCAGCCTCGAGGCCGTCTTCGCCGCCATCTTCGCCGCGATCCTCCTCAAGGAACGCATGACCGACCAGCAGATCCTCGGCGCGGCGATCGTCTTCGCCGCCATCCTCGTCAGCCAGTTGCGTCGCCAAGGTTCAAAGGCCGCCCATCACCTCGCCGAAGATGTGTCTCCATAGTTCCGCCGCGCTCGTCCGACCCGATACCTTGCGCGATGAGGAATCGGCCGCGTGCCATGGCCACGGCTTTGGGTGACACTATGTAGCAGGCCTCCAATCGTGCTCTTGTGCGAGATCGGCCCGAGGGCGTAACTCGGGTCGTCTCAAGATCAGCGAGAGGAGGCCCACAGGTGGTCCGTCGGCATCGA
>JAJDDM010000164.1 GCA_029260315.1 Phycisphaerales bacterium
GATGTCGATGGCGACGACTTCTTCGACTACCTCGACGCTTTCGCCGCCGACAACCTGGCGATCTGCGACCTCGACAACGACGGCGACTGCGACGCCGACGACTTCTTCGATTATCTGGACCAGTTCGCGCAGGGCTGCTGAGTTCCTCACTCCACCAGGCAGATCCCGAGGCTCCCGGCAGGGAGCCTCGGGCTTTCTCGTTCGCAATCGCGAATCGCTCGATGCAACACGCCTGCGCGACCGAGACCATCGAAGAGCAGCGGCGGCGAACGCCGGTCCATGGTGTACGCGCGACCGCCACGATGATCGTGTTCTTTGCACGCACACTCGGCGGATCGTCCGGAATATGTGATAGGCTGCTCTACAAGGAGGCGAGGTACATTATGAAGACCGCTTTGTATGTCGTTATCACGACCGCTCTCGCCACGAGCGTCGCGTTCTCCCAGCCTTCCCGCAGTCTGCGGAACGGTCTCGACGCCGCCGTTCGGGCGAGCGAGCCCGGGGAACTGCTCCCGGTCGTGATCGTGATGTCGGAGCAGACCCCCCGCGCGTCGATCGACGCGGCGGCCCTGATCGACGACAAGGCGGCGCGTCGGCAGAGCGTTCTGGAGCTGCTGCGCGAGACCGCGTCGCGGACCCAAGGCGGCGTGCTCGCGGCGCTGGCGCAGGGCCGCCGGGCGGGTCTGGTGGGCGAGCGTGTGCGTCCGCTCTATATCGCGAACGTGATCGCGGCGGACGTGTCGGCGGAACTCGTGACCGAGCTATCTCAACGCAACGACATCGCGTACATCCACCACGACAAGCAACTCGGCGACGAGGTCTTCCCGGTGGAGCCGAGCGAGGGACGCGGGGGCGTGACCGCGGCCATCACCTGCGGCCTCAACCGGATCAACGCGCCGGACGTGTGGAACATGGGCCTCGATGGATCAGGCGTCGTCGTCGGCGTGCTGGATGGTGGCCTGTGCCTCACACACCCCGATATTCAAGGCAATGTGTGGATCAACGCGGACGAGATTCCGGGCAACAACATCGACGATGACAATAACGGCTACGTCGATGACCTCCATGGCTGGAACTTCTATCGCAACACCAACGACGTTCACGATAGCGGCGGCCACGGCACGCACGTCAGCGGCACGGTCGCAGGCAATGGCGCCAATGGCGAGCAGACGGGCGTAGCCCCGGGCGCAGAGATCATGGTTCTCTATGTGCTGGGCCGCGGCTTTGAGAGCGACGCGTGGGAGGGCATCCAGTACGGCATCACCAACGGCGCCGACGTGTTCTCGGGGAGCCTCGGCTGGGCACATCTCATCGGCCCCGATCGCGCCATGTGGCGTATGGTCAGCGAAAACATCTTTGCCTCCGGCGTCGTCGCTGTCTTCGCTGCCGGAAACACGGGTGATTTCTACGGCGTCGACTCGGTCGCGACGCCGGGCGACGTGCCGGACATGATCACCGTCGGCGGCACGGACTGCGCCGACGATATCACCGATTTTTCCAGCCGCGGGCCGGTCACCTGGGAAGACGTCGATCCCTACTTCGACTGGCCGCTGCCCGAGGGCAAACGAAAGCCCACGGTCTCCGCGCCCGCCGAGGACGTCCTCTCGCTATGGATTGATTCCTGTTCCGGGTACGCACGGCTCAGCGGCACGTCGATGGCGACCCCGCACGTCAGCGGCACGGTCGCGCTGATGCTCCATGCGAATCCTGAGCTCGATCACAACGACGCCAAGCGGATCCTCGAGGAGACCGCGGTGGATCTCGGCGCCGCCGGCCCGGACAACCAGTCTGGCCATGGGCGAATCGACGCGTTGGCCGCCGTCGAGATGGCCCTGGACATGGGCGGCTGTCCCGCCGACCTCGATGGCGACGGGGACGTGGACGCCGATGACTTCTTCGACTATCTCGACGCCTTCGCCGCCGACAACCTCGCGGTCTGTGACCTCGACGGCGACGCCGACTGCGACGCCGACGACTTCTTCGGCTACCTCGATCAGTTCGCCGCCGGCTGCTGAGCCCGCAACCCGCCGAACACATGCCTTCCTGGAGGCCCCTTGCGGGCCTCCTTTCTCATCCGGTCTCGTGTCGTTTCACGCACGCGCCGGAACGACCGATAGCATCGGATGATGACAAGGCCCGTCCATGCCAAGACCCGCCTCGATCCCCCGCCCGGCTGGCGAGGCCGCCTCCACGAGATCATCTACGAGGCCGACACTCCGCTCGGCAAGCTCTTTGACGTCGTCGTGCTCGTCCTCATCCTTCTCAGCGTTCTCGCGGTCCTGCTCGAGAGCGTCGGCTCCATCAACGCCCAATATCACCTTCCCCTGCGCGTCGTCGAGTGGATCCTCACCATCCTCTTCACGATCGAGTACGTCCTGCGCCTGCTCACCGTCAAGCGCCCCGCCGCCTACGCCCGCAGCTTCTTCGGCGTCGTCGATCTGCTCGCCATCCTCCCCACCTACCTCAGCCTCTTCGTCGGCGGCGCACAATCCCTGCTGGTCATCCGCGCCCTCCGCCTCCTGCGCGTCTTCCGCGTCTTCAAGCTCGTCCGCTACCTCGACGAATCCCGCCAGCTCATGGTCGCCCTGCGCGCAAGCGCACGCAAGATCCTCGTCTTTCTCTTCGCGGTCCTCACCCTCGTCATTATCATCGGCAGCGCTATGTACCTCATCGAGGGCGGCCAGCCCAACACCGACTACACCAGCATCCCCCGCAGCATCTACTGGACCATCGTCACGCTCACCACCGTCGGCTACGGCGACATCACTCCCCAGACCATCGCCGGCCAGATCCTCGCCTCGATCGTCATGATCATGGGCTACGGCATCATCGCCGTCCCCACCGGCATCGTCAGCGTCGAGATGGCCCGCGCCACCAACCTCCCCATCAGCACCCAGGCCTGCCCCTCGTGCAGCCGCGAGGGCCACGCCCCCGACGCCAGATTCTGCAAGTTCTGCGGAGAGGGCCTCTGACGCTCCCCCGCAACGACACCCGACGCCGGATCTGAGGCTTTGCGAAGATCCGGGTCCCTCCACCCACCTTCACCCGTTCCCACCAGTCCCCAAAAAAACCGCCCCACCCGCAAGAACCACCCCCGACGCCCGTTATGCTCTCCGACACGCGGTGCCGAGGGTCGGCACCGCACACACACGCGCGCCGCGGCAGGGCGCAACGGTTGAAACCGAAAGGAACACGACATGCGAGGGAAATATGTGCGCGCGGGGCTCGCCGCTCTGGCGGCCGTCGTCACCTTCACCGCCGCGCCCGCCATGGCCGCGGCACTGCCCCACGACGGCGCCGATGTCGCCAAGCCCGAGCGCCACGCCGCCATCATCGGTGGCCGCGTCGTCGACACCGAACGCCACCCCGTGCCCAACGCCACCGTCCGCCTCTTCACAGAAGACGGACGCCTCCTCCAGCAGACGCACTCCAACAATCGCGGCCTCTTCCGCTTCCGCCCCGTCCGCCAGGGCGTCTACATCATCCGTGCCGCCCATGACCGCGTCGGACGAGGCCACGCCCGCTTCAACACCCGCGGCGACCGCCACCGCGTCCTCATCGTCCTCGAATAGCACGTTCGGCAACCATCCATCGGGCGGGCCGATCCCAGGATCGGCCCGCTTTCTCTTTGCCTGGAGCGACCTGAGTCCATTCCGACCGGAAGATTAGGTCGCACGCGCAGCTGGACGCCGGACCTGAGGCTCTGCGAAGGTCCGAGTCGGGGTTCACCCTCTCGGGCAACCATTACGAAGACGCTGGGTCTGCTCTAACCCGCCAGCCCGAGGTGCCCTCGAACCCGACCGAAGAACTCCTCAATCGGCAGCGCCCGCGAGGGATCCCGCCGATGCTCCTCCAGCCTCTCCCGGCAGATCGCACCGCTCTGGGCAATCTCATCAACCTCGATCGATTCAAGGGGGCGTCGATATGCGCCGGCGTCCTGCACGACCACTTCGCCGAGCCCCTCGAACTCGATGACGACAGGCTCGCCACGCGTGCGGAGACGCTCGATCTGCTCGGCAGTGAGGTTGACCATGACCTGATCTACCACAGTCCCCACCGCTGGGACCGTTTTCTCCACATCACTCCCGCCCAACCACATACCGCAGAATCTCCACAACCTCCTCCACCGTCCTGCACACAGCCTGCGCCGCCCCATCCACCTCCTTCAGCGCATGATCGTGCTCCTCGGCGTGCAGCGTGATGATCGGGATCCCATTCGCAACCGCGTACCCCGCGTCGAACGCCACGTTCCACTGGCGGTACTTCTCGCCGAAGCGCACGATGACCAGGTCCGCCCGCTCGATCGCCGTGCGCGTCCGGATCGCGTTGATCTTCGCCCCCTTGTGGTCCTTCCAGAAGCCGCTCGTCTCGTCGCCCAACACGCGCACGCCGATGTTGTCGCTCGCGTCGTGGTCCGTCACCGGCCCGCTGAACGCGATATCCAGCCCCGCCGCACCCTCGATGATCCGCTCCCGCCAATCGCTATGAATCTCCCCCGCCAGATACACGTCCCATTCCTGTCCATCCATCGCCATGCTCCTTTCACCCCGATCAAAGGCGCTGCTCCGCCCAGCGACCTCGCCTCACTGCCCCTTCGCCCCTCTGCCCCTTCTTCCCCCCTCTATCCTCTGCCATGTCCTGGCGCGAATACGAAATCCTCGGCGCCTACCGCGACTCCGGCGAGCCCGCCCGCCTCCAAGTCGAGGCCGCCAACGAGGCCGACGCCGCCGACTTCGCCGCAAGCAAGGGCATCCTCATCAGCCGCGTCGTCGACCGCACCGCCCAGCGCGAGCAATCGGACAACGACGCGGCCCCGACCAACGACGCGTCCCCGAACGATCATCCGGTTCCGTCGCCCGAACTCTCCGCCCTCGCCGATCCCGCCACGCGAGTCCGATCCGGATCCCGCCTCGTCCCCAACGTCCCGCTGCTCGAGGGCGAGCGGATCCTCGCGACCTTCGACGCGAGCCCCTCCGAAGTCGGCCTCCGCGGCGTCCTCTTCGCCTCCAAACGCACCCTCACCCTCACCACCTACCGCCTCGTCGCCGAGGAGCGATCCCTCCTCAACGCCTCATCCTCGGTCGTCTGGCTGCGCTCGGTCGAAGCAACGCGCGTCGGGCCGCACCTCTGGATCCTCCAACTCATCCTCGGCTCCATGGTCAGCGCGTCCTCACTCACCCTCTTTCTCGTCTCGGCCCTGGGCGCTGCCTCGATCCTCGCCCTCGGTTCGAGCACCGGCACGCCCGCCGCACTCGACACGACAACCGCGTTGCTGGTCAGCCTCGGCATGCTGCCGCTCATCGCCGGCGTCGCGCTCACCCGCGCCTCGTTCCGCAGATTCGTCGGTGTCCACGCCGCCGGCAGACCCGTCGGCATCTACCTTCGCCGCGTCCGCGCACAACGCATCGAGCCTTTCACGAGCGAGCTCTCCCAAGCGATCCACCACGCGAACGCTCCGCCAGATCCCCCCGCGAGTCCATAAAAAAAGCCGCCCGTCTCCGGGCGGCATGTTCATCAATCGGCCTCCGGCTCAGCCGCCGTCGGTCGCGTCGTCGATCGCGTCGTCAACCTCATCCACGGCGTCACCGACCGCGTCGCCGGCGTCCTCCGCGGCGTCCTCGATATTGTCGGCCGCGTCATCCTCGCAGCCGCCGAGCGAGAATGCCAGCCCGCTGGCAGCGATCAACGCGAGTGCCTTCTTCGTCATGATGTACCCCTTTCGTGTCAACAGTTCCTGGAAATCCCCGCCCTCAATGCCCGCATTTCTGCGAGTCTACCCAAACATACGGCGTCTGGCCGCTTGCTTGTTCGGAACCGTATTGGTTGAATTGCTCATGGTCACCTATCGGACGATAGGATCACCACAAAAAAAGAGACGCTCGGCCCCTGGACCGAGCGTCTTTCTGCGTTGGGGCGCGATCGGGCGCCATAGATGAGCCCGCGTCCCTGCGTGCTCGCCCGCCCTCTCGACGAATCCACTTCTCGTCCCAACCGACCCGGGTTGCAAGGCATGGATCGCTCGTTTCCGTCCGATCCCGCCGCGAGGGCCTAGGCCCTCCTGCCGCCCGAACGCCTCCCTCCTGGAGCGCTCGCCGCGTGTCATCCATCCGCCTTCCTGGCCTCGATCCGCTTGACGAGCTCGGGAAGCTCCGCGAACCGCGCGTCGCCTTCGCTCTGCCATTCCCCGCGAGCACGCACTTCCAGACGATTTCGCGCCCCGACCAGCACAACCTCGCTCGGCAGACCGCAGCGTCGCAAGTGCGGCTTGGGGATCGTGATTCTCCCAGCTGCATCGGGGCTCAGCGTCTCGGCCTGCCCAAAGAACCGGGCGTCCAGTTCCGCCTGCTGTTCGCTTGGCATCAGCGACTCGTCCAGGAGGCCCGTCAGTCGCTCGAACTGGCCCTCGGTATACAGCCTCAGCACCCCGCCCGGCCAGGGCACCGCCACCCAGCCCGCGCCATCCCGCGCAGGATCCCAGCGATTCCGGTACTTCGCCGGTATCGCCAAACGCCCCTTCGCGTCGATATTCAGCTCGGTCGTGCCCAAGAACAACATGGTCGAGTGCCTCTCGCTTCATACCTGGGCATGATACACACTTTGCGACACTTTGCAACCCAGCTTGGGATCCATCGTCAGCAAAGGGTTATCAATCCACGCTGAGCGACAGGTTTGGCACAAATCCGGGCGATTTCCTGACGATGAGACTTGCCGCGGTCCTCGTTCGGGCACACCTTTACTAGGGCAGACTCTCGGGGTTTCCCCAGGAGCAGAAGGCGTTCCTGCGGCATGCGTTCTCCACAAAACATCCTCAGAGCACTCCAGCAACTCCCATCAGGGATCTTCGGGATCACGTCCGCACACGACGGGCAGCGCAACGGCTGCCTCGTCCGCTCCGTCCAGGTCTGCGCCGACGAGCCCATACTCATCAGCGTCGCCGTGCGCAAGGGCCACACCGTGGAAACCCTGATCCGCGACAGCCGCAGGTTCGCGATCTGCCGACTCGATCCGTCCGATAAGCTGTCGATCCGCGCGCTCCAGTCCTCGGGCGATCACGAGCCCGAGGTCGGGCATGATCCCTTCGCGACGCTCTCGATCATGACCTTGGCGACCGGCTCGCCGATTCCCCGCCGATCGCTCATGGCCCTGGACTGCGAGGTCGTCCGCCACTTCGACCTCGAGGCCGACCACGAGCTGTACATCGGCGAGATCCGCGACGCCCACGTCTCTCAGAAGGCCTCGTCGGAAGACGCGTCGGCGGCCTGAGAGAGCACCACGTCGATCTCGCGCCGCATCCGCGACTCGAACGCCTGCAACGAGAATCGTCGCGCGTTCTCCCGGCACGCTTGCGCGCACGGGTCGCCACCGGGCGCCCGCTCCATGGCCGCGCACAGCTCTCGGGGATCGGGCTGGTCGAAGAACGAGCCGGTTGTGCCCTCGTTGACCGAATCGAGCGCGCCGCCGGCGCGTCGGGCGATGACCGGGCAGCCGCACGCCTGGGCCTCGACCGCCACAATGCCGAAGTCCTCGATCTGCGGAAACAGCAGTCCCCTCGCCGAGCGATAGAGCTCGCGGATCTGCGCATCGCTGCATCTGCCCTTGAACTCGACATTCGCCGGGGCCCTTGCGCGGAGCTGTTTCTCAACGCTGCCCGTGCCGACGATCACCAGGCGTTCGCCCGCGTGCCGCGCGGCCTCGATCGCCAGATCCACACGCTTATAGGGCTCCAGCGCCGACACAACGAGCCAGAAATCCTCGCGCCGCACGCTCGGATCGGGCGTGAAAAAGCCGGTGCGCACCGGCGGATGCACGACCTCGGCGTCGCGCTCGTACGCCGCGCGGATCATCGCCGCCGTATGGCCGGAGTTCGCGAGAAACCGCGTCACATGGCGCGACGAACTCCGATCCCACGCCCGAAATCGCGGCCCATACGCGCGCAGCGCCAGCGACCGCAGCGCAGATCCGCGCGCCGACTCCTCACGATGGCCCCAGACATAGCGAGCCGGCGCGTGGCAATAGCAAAGATGCGGCACGCCCGCCGGCGGCGCGAGCCCTTTCATCGCACACGAGCTGGTCGAGATCAGCAGATCGACGGGCTCTTCTCGATGATCGCGCGCGAGCGCCCCGCCGAGCGACGCGACCGCGCGCGGGAACAGCGGCAGCATCCATCGCCGAAACCGACCCGCGCCGCCCAGCCGCTGGATCGGCGAGGCGACGATCTCCAGGCGATCCACCGCGTCGCCGATGGGCCGTCCATTCGTGCAGAGCGTGTAAAGAGAGGATGGGACGTGCTCGCGTTCGATGAGCGCGGCGATGGCGTCGAGCACCAGCTCCCCGCCGCGACGGGCGACGAGCCAGTCGTGCGCCAGCGCGACCCGTGCCGGGCGCGCGAAGGGCTCGACCCGCACGGGCGCTTTGCGGGCGGCAAGATGTGCGGCGTCTACCATCGCGCATGAACGGTAGATCGTCCGCGCACGACAAGGCCCGCTGGTCGGCAAATCGCCTCGGGCTCGATTACCGCGAAGAGGCGGTGCGTCTGGGTGAGCCGCCGGCGCCGATCATCGACGTCCACGTCCACATCAACGGCAAGCGGGCCGCGAAGGTCTTCGCCGACGTGTGCGACTTGTACGGGGTCTCCCGGATTTACACCCAGACGCGCCCCGCCGAGGCCGAGGGCGTCCGCGAGGCGCTGGGCGATCGGGCCCGTTTCGTCGCGGGGCCGGACTACGGCGCCGAGGATCGCGGCTACGCGCTGCGCGAGGGGTTCCTCAAGAACGTCGAGCGGTTTCATTCGGAGTTCGGCTCACGGATGGTCAAGTTCTGGACGGCCCCGCGTTATCGCGACTTCGTCGATCCGGAGAAGGACGCGGACATTTACAAGCTCGACAGCCCCTGGCGCGTGCGGATCGCCCAGCGCGCCCAAGAGCTCGGCATGATGTTCATGACCCACGTCGCCGACCCCGACACCTGGTTCCAGGCCAAGTACGGCGACGCGGAAAAGTACGGCACGAAGCGCGAGCAGTACGAGCCGCTGGAGATCATGCTCGATCGGTTCACTTCGCCCTGGATCGCGGCCCACATGGGCGGCTGGCCCGAAAACCTGGAGTTTCTCGACGGCCTGCTCAGCCGCCACGACAATCTGTATCTGGATACCAGCGCGACCAAGTGGATGGTCCGCGAGCTGAGCCGCCACTCGCGCGAGGAGTTCGCCGGATTCATGTTCAAGTGGAAGGATCGGATCCTCTTCGGCACCGATGTCGTCACGAGCGACGCGCACCTCGAACCGAACGACGCGGACCAGACGGCCTTCGCGGCGCATCAGGCCCAGAGCGAAGAAGAAGCCTTCGAGCTCTACGCCAGCCGTTACTGGGCGATGCGCACGCTGCTGGAGACCGACTACGAGGGCGAGAGCTCGATCGCGGATCCGGATCTGATGATGGTCGAGCAGTCGGGCCACGACGAGGTGTCCGCTCCGATGCTGCGCGGCAAGTCGCTGGAGAATGACGTCTTGGAGTCGATCTACAACCGCACCCCGACGGCGATCGTCGAGCGCTGGTGGAACGAACATCCATAGGAGGCCCATTCCAATGAAGGCCCTGGCGCAAGAGCCACTTGCGTCGTTGCTCACAACTGCTTCGCGGCAGGGTGCATGAGCGAGTGGTGAGCGCCGTGCCACCAACCGCTGCTTTGAGCGGTTGGTGTTTCGCAGCGCTATCTCGGAAGCACCAACCGTGCAAAGCCACGGTTGGTGGCACGTTACTCGGTCATACTCATTCGATTGAGTTCTCCGCCAGTTGACGCAAAGCGCTCGCAAGCCTGGGCTCGGGTGCAGCTCGCGCGCCATATGGCGAAGCGCCCGCGATTGGTGCCGTGGTGTGAGGAGGCTTTGCGACAAACGCCACGCGATCGGTCCGACGCACTCGCGCTCTCACCCAACACGACAACGCCACGCACGCTCAACGATCCGCGTGGCCTTCGCTCGAAGACTCGCTCAGCCCACGGCACCATCGAACCTGCATTACGGCGAAACCGGCCTCGTCCGATCGCTCCACCGCCGCATCGCCACGCGCAGCGCCTCGGCCTGCGCCGGATCCAGCTTCGCTCGCGCCGTGGTCGTCAGCGTCGACGCTCCGAGCAGATCACGGAATCGCGTCGTCGATCGCTCCAAGCGCAGCGTCCCCCCCGTCAGCGTGCCGGTGAACGAGCGATCGCCCGCGCTGCTCGCGGGGTTGAAAAAGCCCCCGCCGGCGTAGATGCCGACCTCACCCGCCGCGAGCACCATGTGCGTCACCGTCGCGGTCATCGCGGTGTCGTCGATCGGCGTCCGCCCGGCCCGCGGGCGCAGGAACAGATGGATATGCACGAGATGCCCCACCGGCGGGTCCCCAACATCGGGCGATCGCAGCGCCCGCGGATCGAGATCCGTCATGAAGATGTTGACCGTGTTCTGATCGTCGTAGGCGTACACGCTCGTCGTGAACCGCGGGCGCAGGGCCGTCGAGTCGCTGATGGAGCGCAGCTCGTAGCGCTCCGGTGCGAACCGGGTCGTCTGGCATGCGGACAGCAAGAGGGCCATCGCGAGAAATGCGAACACCCCCCTAGGATCCAGGGCGGAACTCGGGCGTCGAACAGTCATGGTCAATGTCATGGTCTCACCCATCGGGCGATTGCCCTTCTGGAGGTGCATGATGCAAACGAGGCAAATCATTGTTCGCGTTTCGATCGGGATCGCCCTCGCGGCCGGCCCCGCCCTCGCGCAAACCGGCGTGCGGATGCACCATCGCGGCGGCGTCCGCATCGGCTCGCCCTCCGCTGGGGCGACCTCCAGGGGATTCCAGCGCGTCCCCGTCTCGGCGGTGGTGGGGGGCAACTCCTTCTTCCACCACGGGCATGGCGGGCATCAGGGCAGGATCCCACGCACGCTCCATCACGGCGATTCGATCCGCTTCGACGGACGCTTGCTCAATGATGACGTGTCGGTCCACTTTGGCGACCATTCCGGATTCAACGCCAAGGGCCGCCTCGACGACGGCGATTTCTCGTTGCGATTTCATCTCGGCAGCGGACAACTGCACGATCCGCACCACGTCCCGATCCACCATTCCCGCGTGCATCGGGTCTTCCATCCGCACTTCGGCCTGCCGTACTACAGAAACTACGGCTATTACGACAACTACCGCTATTACGACCCGGTCTATGCCATCGGCCCGGCGTATGTGAGCCAACCCGCTCCGCCGCCGCCCCCCGCGGTCGTGACCGAGCCGCAGACACCCTACGAGGAGGGTCTCGGCCACCTCTGGACGGGCGAGATCGACGATGCGGTCCGCGTGCTCCATAGCGTGGTCGTTGCCGCCGACGCCGCCGCCGAGGCCCAGCGGATGCTCGCCCTGGCGCTCATCGCCAAGGGCCGCCTGGCCGACGGCGTCGCGATGATGCGCTCGGCCTACGACAACGACCCGGCCCTCGCCCGCGAACCCATCGAGCGCGGCGTGCTGGGCCCGCAGGCCCGCGAGGCCCTCGCCCAACTCGTCCGCAAAACCTCGATCCACGCCAATCAGGTCGAATCCGCCTCAGCGTGGCTCACCCTTGGCGCCCTCATGCAGGCCCAGGGTCGCCCCGAGCGGGCCGGAATGATGCTGGGCAGGGCGGTCGATGCCGGGCTGGATCGGAATCTCGCCGAGGCCTTCGGGCTGACGATCCCCCCGCCGAACTAGGGCCTATCCGGTCTTCTTCGAGCGGGATCAAATCGCAGGCGACCCCGGACGCCGGGCCTGAGGCTCTGCGAAGGCCAAGGTCGGAGCACGATCGACGCCGGATTTCGCCCACCTCGCTGGACCAGCCCCGGAGACGGTCTATCGTTGTGACCGCGCCGGGCTTGTCGGCTGGGCGCACAAACTGGAACCGTTGGAACCACGGGCGATGCGGGGCGATCTTGGCAGAAGCCCCCGACCCTCCTGAGAGCACCTCTCTCGGGACGGATCGGGCCGTGGGAGGTGGAGGATCATGGCCAAGAAAGAAGTCATTGACCAGTTCAAGATCATGGCCCCGGGCGGGCAGGCGACGCCTGCGCCGCCGCTGGGTCCGGTGCTGGGCGCCAAGGGCGTCAACCCCGGCCAGTTCATCCAGCAGTTCAACGCCGCGACGCAGCAGTTGAACGGCAAGGTGGTCGGCTGCGTGGTGACGGTCTTCAACGACCGCTCGTTCACGATGGAGATCAAGTCCAGCCCCGCGAGCGTGCTCATCAAGGAGGCCGCCGGCGTGGACAAGGGCTCGGGCGAGCCGCACACCACCATCGTGGGCAAGATCACGATGGACCAGTGCCGCAAGATTGCGGAAGAGAAGATGAGCGATCTGAACGCGTCGAGCGTGGACTCGGCGTCGCGGATGATCGCCGGGACCGCCCGCTCGATGGGCATTGCGGTGGAGGGCTGAGATGGCCAGACTCCACAAGAGACAGAAGGCGAACGAGGGCCTCGTGCCGACCGAGGCCCTGGAGATCGACCAGGCCATCGGCGCGCTCAAGAAGTTCCAGGCCCCCAAGTTCGACCAGACCGTCGAGGTCTGCATGCACCTGGGCGTCGATCCGCGCCAGGCCGACCAGATCGTCCGCGGCTCGATCAGCCTGCCCAAGGGCATCGGCAAGGCCAAGCGCGTCATCGCCTTCTGCACCGACGACCAGATCCAGGCGTGCAAGGACGCCGGCGCTGTCGAGGCCGGCGGCGAGGATCTCGTCGAGAAGATCGAGAAGGGCTGGATGGACTTCGACGTCGCGATCGCCAGCCCCGACATGATGCGCGTGATCTCCAAGCTCGGCCGGGCCCTCGGCCCGCGCGGGCTCATGCCCAGCCCCAAGGCCGGGACGGTGACCAAGGACGTCGCCAGCGCGGTCACCGAGTACGCCGCGGGCAAGGTCGAGTACCGCACCGATAAGGGTGGCAACGTCCACGCGGTCGTCGGCAAGATGAGCTTCCCCGAGGCGGACCTCGTCGAAAACCTGACCTACTTCATCGAGGCGATCGAGAAGGCCAGGCCGACCTCGCTCAAGGGCAACTACATCAAGAAGATCGCGATCAGCGGGACCATGACCCCCGGCGTGCAGGTCAAGCGAGCGGAAGTGGTCGTCGCCTGAGCGACGCGTGTGAAGGAGCCTTGCGGATGAGCAAGCAGGTCAAGCAGATGATCCTCGGCGACTACAAGAGCCGCTTCGAGGGAACCAGCGACGCCGTCGTCGTCAACATGCGCGGCATCGAGGCGAACTCCACCAACGAGATCCGCCAGAACCTCGCCAAGAAGGAAATCCGCCTCACGGTCGTCCGCAACCGCCTGGCCCGCCAGGCGTTCGAGGGCACCGACCTCGCGAAACTCTCGGGCCTGCTGAGCGGCCCGAGCACGCTGGCCTACGGCGCAGAGAGCGTCGTCGAGGTCGCCCGCGAGATCGTCGCGCTGGTCAAGCAGTTTCCCGATCTGGAGCTCAAGGGCGCGATCCTCGACGGCGAGCTCTACGAGGGCGAGGACGGCGTCTCCCGACTCAGCAAGTTCCCGACCAGGGACGAGGCCATCGCCCAGGACGTGACCTTGATCCTGGGCCCCGGGCGCAAGCTGCTGGGACAGATCAAGGGCCCGATCTCGTCGGTCGCCGGTTTGGTCAAGGCCATCGCCGACAAGCTGGAGAATGGCGAGGAGATCAAGAAGGCGAGCTGAGGCTCGTCAGAACCAAGACTTTCCCTCGTAACTGGCCCGTGTTATCGGGGTAAAGAGCCGGAGTGGTCCGGCCCCTCTTGCGAGAGACGTTTCGGCGAGAGCCGAGAAGACGAGGTAGTGAACATGTCCGATGAAGCAGCAAAGACGTTCGACGCGAAGATCACCAAACTCGGCGACGAGCTCGCCGGGCTGACCCTCAAAGAGGCCGTCGACCTGGGTGACTACATGAAGGACACCTACGGCCTCGAGGCCGCCGCCGGCGGCGGGGTCATGATGGCCGCGGCTCCCGGCGCCGCCGCCGAGGAGGCCGAGGAGCAGACCGAGTTCGACGTTGTCCTCAAGAGCCAGGGCGAGAAGATCAAGGTGATCAAGATCGTCCGCGAGGTCACCGCCTTGGGCCTCAAGGAGGCCAAGGAGCTGGTGGACAACGTCCCCAGCGACATCAAGAAGGGCTTGGGCAAGGACGAGGCCGAGGAGCTCAAGAAGAAGCTCGAAGAGGTCGGCGCAGAGGTCGAGCTCAAGTAGGCATCTGTTCGGTATACACGATCACGGGACGCTCCCGGCGGGGGCGCTCCGCGTTGTCGCGCCCAGGAACCCAGGCGGGAGCGTCGCCAGATTCTGGGCCAGATTCGAGAAAACGTCCGGTAGAAAGGCGTCCATAGGGGCGCTACGCTGTTTAGATTCCACACTGAGAAGAAGCGGGTGCTCTCGGGGTTGAAACTCTGATCGACAGATATCAGTCCATAGCCAGGGACGCGGGAAGCGTTCCGCGCTGGTATTGCACCATCATCGCGAGGTAGCGGATGGCGACGAGGAATGTGCGCAGCTTTGCAAAGCGAGGGGATGCAGTCGAGATCCCCGACCTGACGCAAGTCCAATCGGCCGCTTACGAGCGGTTTCTCCAACTCGATAAGGGGCGCAAAGAGCGCGACCGGGTGTTGGGCCTGGAAGCGCTCATGCACGAGATATTCCCGATCGAGAGCTACGACGGGAAGATGCAGCTTGAGTTCCTGGGCTATGAGCTCGAGGACCCGCGCTACACGCCCGACGAGTGCCGCGAGCTGCGCCTGACCTATGCGCGCCCGTACCGCGTCGCGTTCCGCCTGCGCCGCGAGACCCATCCGGACCTGCCCGAGGAGGAGGTCTACCTGGGCGAGTTTCCGATCCTCATGGGCGGCGGCGAGTTCATCGTCAACGGCGCAGAGCGCGTTATCGTCAGCCAACTCCACCGCTCGCCGGGCGTGGACTTCAACATCATCTCCAGCGAGGGCGACCGCCCGCTGCACTCGGCCCGGGTCATCCCCGAACGCGGGAGCTGGATCGAGCTCGAGGTCACCAAGAAAGACGCGCTGGCGATGCGCATCGACCAGTCGACCAAGCTCGCCGCCACCACCTTTCTGCGCTGTCTGGCCTACCTGAGCCAGAAGGACGCGTACATCCACGAGCACCACACCGGCGAGGGCGATCCGGGCAAGGAGCTGATCACAGAGGCGATCAAGCACGCCGCCCCGCTCGCGACGACCGACCAGCTCCTGCGGATCTTCTACGAGGTCAGCGAGGTCAAGGTCGCCGATGTCGCCCCCGAGCACTACGCCGCGGACACGATCTTCGACACCGAGACCGGCGAGGAGCTGGTGCACGTCGGCAAGCGGATCGGGGACGCCGCCGAGGCGATCCTGAACTCCAGCCTCAAGAAGGTCCGGGTGATCCAGAACCCGCTGGACACGCTGATCCTCAACACGATCGCCGACGACAATCTCGCGCAGTTCCTCGAGGGCGAGAGCCCGGTCGCCAAGCAGGACTACGAGGCGGCGCTGCTGAAGGTCTACACCCGCCTGCGCCCGGGCAACCCGCCGCAGGTCGAGAAGGCAGAGCAGCTCTTCCGCGAGAAGTTCTACGACATCAATCGCTACCGCCTGGGACGCGTGGGGCGCTTCCGCATCAACCGGAAGTTCAACCTCGACACGCCCGAGGACCTGATGTTCATCACGGCGACCGATTTCCTCCAGGTCATCCGCTACCTGCTGGACCTGCGATCGAATCGCGTCGATCCCGAGACCAACCAGCCGATCGCCGTGGTCGACGACATCGACCACCTCGGCAACCGCCGCCTGCGCACGCTCGACGAGATGGCGGTCGCGGAGCGGCGCAAGGGTTTCCTGTAGCTGCGGCGCACGGTGCAGGAGCGCATGAGCGTCAAGGAGCCCGACGAGATCACCAAGATCGCCGACCTGGTGAACTCCAAGAGCATCAGCAGCGCCATCGACTTCTTCTTCGGGCGCAGCGAGCTGAGCCAGGTCGTCGACCAGACCAACCCCCTGAGCTCGCTCGTACACGAGCGCTGCCTCAGCGCCCTGGGCCCCGGCGGGCTCAACCGCAAACGCGCCGGCTTCGAGGTCCGCGACGTCCACATCAGCCACTACGGACGCATCTGCCCCATCGAGACCCCCGAGGGCACCAACATCGGCCTCATCAGCCGCCTGGGCATCTTCTCGACGGTCGATGAGTACGGCTTCCTGCGCACGCCGTATCGCATCGTCAAGAACGGCAAGGTCACCGGCGAGATCGTCCACCTGCGCGCAGACGAGGAGATGCAGACCATCCTCGCCCCCGCCGACACGGTCGATGCCGCCGGCAAGCTCAGGGAGGGCATGGTCCTCGCGCGGGTCAGCGGCGAGGTCGCCGAGGTCGATTCCAAGCAGGTCAACTACCTCGACATCAGCCCCAAGCAGATCGTGGGCGTCTCGGCGGCGCTGATTCCGTTCCTGGAGCACGACGACGCCAATCGCGCCCTCATGGGCTCGAACATGCAGCGCCAGGCCGTCCCGCTGATCAAGACCGATCCGCCCTGCGTCGCGACGGGGATGGAAGTGCCCGTCGGCACCAACGGCGGCATGGTCGTCCGCGCTCGCAAGGCCGGCGCCATCACCTACGCCGACGCCGACAAGATCATCATCGACAACGCCGACGAGTACGTCATGCGCAAGTTCGTCGGCCTCAACGAGCGCACCTGCCTCAACCAGAAGCCCATCGTTCGCAAGGGCCAGAAGGTCAAGCAGGGCGAGATCATCGCCGACGGCGCGAGCACGCAGAACGGCGAGTTGGCCCTCGGCAAGAACGTCCTCGTCGCGTTCAACACCTTCGACGGCTACAACTTCGAGGACGCCATCGTCATCAGCGAGCGCCTGGTCAAGGACGACACCTTCACCAGCATCCACATCGACAGCTTCGACGTCGAGGTCCGCGAGACCAAGCTCGGGCGCGAGGAGTTCACCCGCGACATCCCCAACGTCTCCGAGAAGATGCTCCGCAACCTCAACGAGGACGGCGTCATCCGCGTCGGCGCCCGCGTCGGGCCCGGCGACATCCTCGTCGGCAAGGTCAGCCCCAAGAGTAAGACCGAGCTCACCCCCGAAGAGAAGCTCCTGCACGCGATCTTCGGCAGAGCGGGCGAGGACGTCAAGAACGACTCGCTCGAGGTCCCCAGTGGCGTCAACGGCATCGTCATCGGCGCCAAGACCTTCACCCGCCGAGGCCACCTCACCGAGGGCCAGAAGAAGAAGCTCGACCAGCAGATCGAGGAGTACTCCAGGGAGATGGACCAGAAGGCCATCGACCTGTTCCGCGAGATGGTCGCCGCCCTCAACGAGGTCACCGGCAGCGAGATGGTCGACCCCAGCACCCGCCAGAAGGTCGGCGCATCGGACATCGCCGAGGTCATCATCGAGCAGCTCCAGACCTTCGATCTCACCTGGGTCAAGGGCTCCAAGGACGCCAAGGAGCAGGCCCGGCTCATCTACTCGCAGTATTGGCCGCGCGTCACCGCGATCGAGAAGGAAAAGCAGCGCAAGGCCGCCCACATGAAGCGCGGCGACGAGTTGCCCTCCGGCGTCCTCGAGATGGTCAAGGTCTACGTCGCCACCAAGCGGCATCTGTCCGTCGGCGACAAGATGGCCGGGCGCCACGGCAACAAGGGCGTCATCGCTCGCATCGTGCCCGAAGAGGACATGCCCTTCATGGAAGACGGCACGCCCGTCGAGGTCATGCTCAACCCGCTGGGCGTCCCCAGCCGCATGAACGTCGGCCAGATCCTGGAGACCCACCTCGGCTGGGCGGCCCAGGTTCTGGACTTCCAGGCGGTGACGCCGGTCTTCGACGGCGCGACCGAGGGCGAGATCCACGAGGCGATCGAGGCCGCCAACACGCATGTGCATGAGCAGCTCGCCGAGTACGAGAAGACGGGCGTGCCCCCGGGCCCGCGCGCTCTGTTCGCCGAGATGCCCAAGGGCGGCAAGGTCCAGCTCTACGACGGACGCACCGGCGAGGCGTTCCACCAGCGCACCACCGTCGGCTACATGTACATCATCAAGCTCCACCACCTCGTCGACGACAAGATCCACGCCCGCGCAACAGGCCCCTACAGCCTCATCACCCAGCAACCCCTGGGCGGCAAGGCCAGAACCGGCGGCCAGCGCTTCGGCGAGATGGAGGTCTGGGCGCTCGAGGCATACGGCGCCGCGTACATCCTGCAGGAACTCCTGACGGTCAAGTCCGACGACGTCGAGGGGCGCACCAAGATCTACGAGAGCATGGTCAAGGGCAACAACAAGCTCGAGGCCGGCATGCCCGTGGCGTTCGACGTCCTATGCAACGAGCTCAAGGGACTGGGCATGAACGTGACGCTGGAGAAGAAGCAGTTGGAAGGCGGGAGTCTGCTCTGAGCGGGCGATCGGCCGTTGAGCAAAGCATGGCGAGCTGGCACGACATTTCGCGGGAGAATCGGCTTGCCGCGGGCGAGTTGTCGCGGGCGCGACGCTGGCGCAGCTCCGTCTCGCGCAGCTACTACGCGCTCTACGCCGAGCTGACCGGACGGCTGCTGACCCAGGGCGTGACGCTCCACGCGGCCCGCGCAAACCCGAGCCACGCGGACCTCCCGCGCATGGTCGCCGGCAACCTCGCCGGGCTCGACTCGCTCGGACGCCGGCGGGTCAAGCGAGCCGCCGAGCGGCTCTACCGATTCCGCGTCTTCGCGGACTATTACCCGGGCCTGACCGTCGAGCGTGACGAGTCATGCAGGGCCCTGGGAGAGCTGCACCGCGCGTTGATCGTGCTGGGAGGTGAAGGTGATTGACACGAAGACAGTTGCCGACGCCGTGGAGAAAAAACTGCTCGATCGAGGAGATCGAGGCGGCAGATCGGTGCGGGTCGATCGAGAGATGATCCGCTGCGAGGATGACTGGGTCTATGTGGTGGTGACACCGACCGGCGCAAACGGCTCCGCATCGGTCCTTGTCGATCTCTTCGAGGAGGTCGAGTCCGAGTTGGAGAACGAGCATGGGTGGCATGTGATGATTGTTCCCGCCCGTCCCGAAGAGTGACCGCAGAAGGGACTCGGCATGAGCGTGACGCTGGAGAAGAAGCAGTTGGAGGGCGGGAGCCTGCTGTAGGCGCGGGTGACCCTTCGCGAGCGACGAATGACCACGACCTGGGCGGACATGGCCGGCGAGAGCCTCGATGGCGCGAAGCTGCTCAACGAGCACCAGCGCGATCGCAGCGCCATCAACAGAGCTTATTTTTCTGCGTATTCCGCGTTGTCAGGCGAGCTTACCAAAGCCGGCGTCCAGGGCGCAGCCGGAAGGCCAAACCCCTCGCACGCCCAGCTCGCCATGCTCGCCCGCCACAACCTCGACCACGATCGCTACAACGAGACCAGCCGCCGACGGATCGCCTCGTCGGTCCGGTTGCTGCTGGCGCTCCGCGTCGCCGCGGACTATGACCCCGCCAGTGGCGTGGGCCAGGAGGAAGCGGTGCTCGCCCTTCGCGAAGCGGGCGCCATCCGGAAGGCGGTGGCCTCATGATGCAACCACAGGACATCGCCCAACGAGTGCAGCGGATGATCAACGACCGCCTCCTTGCAAGTGCCCCGCCCACGCCGCGCGTGGTCCCCGCGGAGGCCCGTCTGCACTCAGGCGAGGTGGATTGGTACTGGATCCCCGTCGAGATCCAGCGGGTCCCGGGCGCCATGGAGCGGGTGTACTTCACCTTCTCCACCATCGAAGAAGAGTTGGAAGAGAATGAGAGCCTCTTTGTGCTGCTGGTCCCCCGGATCATCCCCGAGGCATCATCAATGCAAGAGTCGGCCTGAACAGCGAACGACACACGCCGCGGACCACTCGCGGCGAGAAACGAGCAGAGGTAAGCATGGCTGAGACCGTATACGAGCGCGTCAACGACTTTTCCGCCGTCAAGGTGACGCTCGCGTCGCCCAACGACATCCGCGCATGGTCCTACGGCGAGGTCAAAAAGCCCGAGACCATCAACTACCGCACCTACCGCCCCGAGAAGGACGGCCTCTTCTGCGAGCGCATCTTCGGCCCGGAGCGCGACTACGAGTGCGCCTGCGGCAAGTACCGCGGCACCAAGTTCAAGGGCATCATCTGCGACCGCTGCGGCGTCAAGGTCACACACTCGCGCGTCCGGCGCAAGCGCATGGGCCACATCAACCTCGCCAGCCCCATCGTCCACATCTGGTTCTTCAAGAGCATGCCCAGCCGCCTGGGCACCCTGCTCGGCATGAAGACCTCCGACATCGAGCGGATCATCTACTACCAGGACTACGTCGTCACCGACCCGGGCGACACCGAGATGAAGTTCAAGCAGGTGATGACCGAGGAAGAGCACCGCGAGGCCGAGGTCAAGTTCGGCAACGCCTTCAAGGCCATGATGGGCGCCGACTCCATCCGCGAGCTCATCGAGCTCACCGATCTGCAAGAGCTCGCCACCCAGCTCCGCCAGGAGCTCCGCGAGACCCGCTCCAAGCAGAAGACCAAGGACCTCGCCAAGCGCCTCAAGCTCGTCGAGCAGATCCGCAACTCCGAGAACGACCCCGCCTGGCTGGTCATGGACGTCGTTCCGGTCATCCCGCCGGACCTGCGCCCGCTCGTCTTGCTCGAGTCCGGCAACTTCGCCACCAGCGACCTCAACGACCTCTACCGGCGCATCATTAACCGCAACAACCGTCTTAAGAAGCTCATGGACCTCAACGCACCCGAGGTCATCATCCGCAACGAGAAGCGGATGCTCCAGCAGGCCGTCGATGCGCTGTTTGACAACGGCCGCTGCCGACGCCCCGTCCTCGGCAGCTCCAACCGCGCCCTCAAGTCTCTCACCGACATGATCAAGGGCAAGCAGGGCCGCTTCCGCGAGAACCTCCTCGGCAAGCGCGTCGATTACTCCGCCCGCTCGGTCATCGTCGTCGGCCCCGAGCTCAAGCTCCACCAGTGCGGCCTGCCCAAAAAGATCGCCCTGGAGCTCTATCAGCCCTTCATCATCCGCAAGCTCAAGGAGCACGGCCTCGCCGACACTATTAAGAGCGCCAAGCGGATGCTCGAGCGCCGCGACCCCGAGGTCTGGGACATCCTCGAGGAGGTCATCGACCAGCACCCGGTCATGCTCAACCGCGCGCCCACCCTCCACCGCCTGGGCATCCAGGCCTTCGAGCCCGTCCTTGTCGAGGGCAACGCCATCCGCCTGCACCCGCTGGTCTGCGGCGGGTTCAACGCCGACTTCGACGGCGACCAGATGGCCGTCCACCTCCCGCTCAGCGTCGAGGCCCAGGCCGAGGCCCATGTGCTCATGCTCAGCACGCACAACATCTTCAGCCCCGCCAACGGCCAGCCCATCATCAGCGCCAGCCAGGACATCGTGATGGGCGTCTACTTCATCACCGTCACCAAGCGCGACGATGACCGCCCCGAGTCTGAGCTCCGCAGCTTCCGCAACCGCATGGAGGCCCTGCTCGCCTACGACCACGGCATCGTCGATCTGCACAACCGCGTCGTCGTCCGACTCGACGGCTTCACCGAGGTCGTCAGCGCCCAGCGCGGCCCCGCAGAGCCCCTCCCCGAGAACGGGCGCGTCGTCACCACCGCCGGGCGAGTCCTCTTCAACGAGATCGTCGCCAAGGGCATGCCCTTCTACAACTGCGACATCGGCAAGAAGGGCTGCGCCCGCGTCATCGACGACGCCTACAGCTACTCCGGCAAGCCCGCCACCATCGACCTGCTCGACAAGCTCAAGGAGCTCGGCTTCAAGCAGTCCACGCTCGCCGGGCTCAGCTTCGGCGTCACCGACATGCGCGTCCCCGAGCAGAAAAAGGACCTGCTCGACCAGGCCCAGAAGCGCGTCGACCGCGTCGAGAAGAACTATGAGCGCGGCATCATCACCGAGCGAGAACGCTACAACCAGCTCCTCGATATCTGGGCCCACTGCCGCGAGCAGGTCACCAAGGCCCTCATCGACACCCTCAAGAAGGACCGGCGCGATAAGGACGGCGGCTACGTCGAGATCGAGGGCCGCAAGGGTGACGCCTACATGAACCCGATCTACCTCGCAAGCGACTCCGGCGCGCGAGGAAACGTCTCCCAGATGATGCAGCTCGCCGGCATGCGAGGCCTCATGGCCAAGCCCTCGGGCGAGATCATCGAGACCCCCATCCGCGCAAACTTCCGCGAGGGTCTCAGCATCCTCGAGTACTTCTCCAGCACCCACGGCGCGCGCAAGGGCCTGGCGGACACCGCCCTCAAGACCGCCGACTCGGGCTATCTCACCAGAAAGCTCTGCGACATCGCCCAGAGCGTCATCATCGCCGAGCACAACTGCGGCTCCCGCCGCGGCGTCGTCAAGCGCGCCATCTACAAGGGCGAGCAGGTCGACGTCCCCCTGCGCGATCAGATCTTCGGCCGCGTCAGCGTCAACACCATCATGAACCCCGTCACCGACGAGGTCATCGTCAACGAGAACGACATGATCACCGGCGAGGCCGCCCAGAAGGTCGAGGAGCTCGGCATCGACTCGGTCGTCGTCCGCAGCCCGCTCACCAGCGAGAGCCGCACCGGCTGCAGCGCACTCGACTACGGCATGGATATGTCCTCGGGCACACTCGTCGAGGGCGGCATGGCCGTCGGCATCATCGCCGCGCAGTCCATCGGCGAGCCCGGCACACAGCTCACCATGCGTACCTTCCACACCGGCGGCATCGGCACCCGCGCAATCGCAGAAAACGAGCACAAGGCAACCCAGGCCGGCACCGTCGAGCTCCGCGACTGCAACGAGGTCGAGATCATCGACGAGGACGGCAAGACCGTCAACGTCGCCCTCAAGCGCAACGGCGAGCTCGCCATCCTCGACGCCAAGGGACGCGAGCTCGACAAGACCAAGGTCCCCTACGCCGCACACCTGCACGTCAAGACCGGCCAGGAGATCAAACGCGGCGAGATGCTCATCACATGGGATCCCCACCGCCAGCCCATCCTCGCAGAGAAGACCGGCACCGTCCAGTTCGTCGATATCGTCCAGGACAAGACCTTCCGCGAAGAAGACGCCGGCGGCGGCCGCAAGGCCCGCGTCATCATCGAGCACAAGGGTGAGCTCCATCCGCAGATCAACATCGTCGATAAGGACGGCAAGATCCTCGACTTCCACTACGTCCCCGCAAAGGCACGCCTCGAGGTCATGGATGGCGACGAGGTCACCGCCGGCCAGATGCTCGCACGCCAGCCGCGCGGCGCCGCGGGCTCAGCAGATATCGTCGGCGGTCTGCCTCGCGTGACGGAGATCTTCGAGGCCAGAAAGCCCAAGGATCCCTCGATCATGGCCGAGATCTCGGGCAGAGTCGAGCTCCACTCCGACCTGCGCAAGGGCAAGATGACCATCCGCATCATCTCCGACTCTGGCATCGAGAAGGACCACCACGTCCCCAAGGGCAAGGCGATGCTCGTCCACACCGGCGACTTCGTCGCCGCCGGCGATCCGCTCACCGAGGGCCCGCTCGTCCTCCAGGACATCCTGCGCATCAAGGGCGAGGAGTCGCTCTGGAGCTACATGCTCGATGAGGTCCAGAACGTCTACCGCGCACAGGGCGTGACGATCAACGACAAGCACATCGAGCTCATCCTCTCCCAGATGCTCCGCAAGGTCCGCGTCGAGAGCCCGGGCGACACCGACCTGCTCCCCCACGAGGTCGTGGACAAGTACACCTTCCGCATGAAGAACAATGAGGCCGCCAGCTTCGTGCGCATCAGCGAGGCCGGCGACACCGAGCTCACCGTCGGTGAGCTCTACGGCCGCGAGGCGGTCAAGGAAGCGAACGCGAAGGCCGAGTCTGAGGGCAAGGAGCCCGCCAAGGCCAAGAAGTCCAAGCCCGCCACCGGCGTCACCCTCCTGCTGGGCATCACCAAGGCCTCGCTCTCCAGCGACTCGTTCCTCTCGGGCGCAAGCTTCCAGGAGACCACCAAGGTCCTCACCGAGGCCTCCCTCAAGGGCGCTGAAGACGAGCTCATCGGCCTCAAGGAGAACGTCCTGCTCGGACACCTCATCCCCGCCGGCACCGGCTTCCGCGAGTACATGGATATCCGCGTCCACAAGCTCGCAGAGCCCCCGGCCTCCCCCTACGACGAGGAGTCCATGCTCGCAGAGGCCGCCGAGACCGCAGAGGCCCTCGGCGCAAACCGCAACGACTCCCTCGGCGTCCCCACCGTCGAGGTCCGCGACATGGTCATCGGCGAGAACGCCGAGGCCTCCAGCTAACGCGGTAGCACCGGCTTCCAGCCGGTCGCTCTCTGGATCGACCCATCCAGCCGGTTGCAACCCGAAACCCGATCTCCACCCACCGGGCCCCACGAGGCCCGGTTTTTTTCTTCCTCGACCCTCAACCAACCCCCGACCCAACTCCCTCTACCATGCCCTCCCATGCCAGAAGACGTCCAATCCCTCGCCAGGCAGTTCCAGACCGACTACGCCCGCGTCCGCGAGCAGATCGAACGCGTCATCGTCGGCAACCGCGACGTCATCGACGGCGTGCTCACCTGCCTCTTCGTCGGCGGGCACGCCCTCCTCGAAGGCCCCCCCGGCATCGGCAAGACCCTGCTCATCCGCACCCTCTCCCAAACACTCAGCCTCGACTTCGGCCGCATCCAGTTCACCCCCGACCTCATGCCCGCGGATATCGCCGGCACCACCGTCGTCCACGAGGTTGATACCGCCTCCGGCACGGACCGCGAGTTCCGCTTCCAGCGAGGCCCCATCTTCGCCCAGATCATCCTCGCCGACGAGATCAACCGCGCCACACCCAAAACCCAGTCCGCCCTGCTCGAGGCCATGCAGGAGCGCAGCGTCACCGTCGCCGGCACCACCCACGCCCTGCCCGCCCCGTTCTTCGTCATGGCGACCCAGAACCCCATCGAGCAGGAGGGGACCTACCCGCTCCCCGAGGCCCAGCTCGACCGCTTCTTCTTCAAGCTCCTCGTCGACTACAGCGATCGCACGGAACTCGCCGAGATCCTCAACCGCACGACGATGGGCGAATCAATCACGCCCGAACCCATCCTCGACGGCCCGCGCATCATCGAGCACCAGAAGCTCATCCGCCGCGTCGCC
Source organism: Phycisphaerales bacterium (assembly GCA_029260315.1). GTDB lineage: Bacteria > Planctomycetota > Phycisphaerae > Phycisphaerales > UBA1924 > S146-42. The sequence goes on from JAJDDM010000164.1 coordinate 25,135, forward strand.
ATCGCGCCGGCCATCCAGGACTACGCCATCCGCATGGTCCTCGCGACGCACCCGCCGGCACCGGCTTCCAGCCGGTCGGCTTCGGTGGGACCGGCTTCCAACCGGTCGCAATCCTTCTCCACCCCCATGGCCAACAAGTACGTCCGCTTCGGCGCATCCCCCCGCGCCGCCCAGGCCCTCGTCCTGGGCGCAAAGTGCCGCGCACTCCTCGACGGCCGCCCCGCCGCGGCGACCGACGACATCCGCGCCATCGCCCTGCCCGCCCTGCGCCACCGCATCATCATCAACTTCGAGGCAGAAGCCGAGGGCATCACCACCGACGCCATCGTCCGAAACATCGTCGAGACCCTGCCGATCGAGGCGGGGTGAGGGCTTAGAAGCCACGTCACAAGGCTAGCGGCGACAGGAATCTGTGATGGCTAGCCGTATGTACGAGTCCACGCGTACAATCTCGGCGATGAGTTCGGGATCATCCACTGCGGGTGTCCTCACGTCGATCGGATACGGCGATCGACCTTGGGAGGAGTTTGTCTCAAAGCTCCGCCGACACAGTGTCAAGTACCTGGTAGATGTTCGTACTAAGCCGAGGTCCCGCCAGCCCGAGTTCAACGCAGAGACCCTTCGGCCGCTCTTGGCCAAGGCAGGTATTGGATATGTCTTTATGGGAGACTCGCTAGGCGGGAAGCCTGATGACCCCGCCTGCTATGTCGACGGCAAGGTGGATTATGCTCGTTGTGAGCAGTTACCTTCGTTCCAGTCGGGCTTGGAACGGCTGCAAGCAGCCATTGCAGGTGGACATCGCGTGGCGCTGATGTGCAGCGAGCTCGATCCAGAGCGATGCCATCGGTCCAAGCTGATCGGCCAAGCACTTGCAAAGCAGGGCGTTCAGTTGACACACATCGATCGTGATGGCGAGTGTGTCTCTCAGAATGTAGTGATCGGACGAATCACTGGAGGCCAGGGAGCCTTGTTTGGTCAATCGTTCACCTCGATTGGCCGTTACGAGACGCAGCCTTCTCGAGAAATGACTTGATGTCCGTTGAAGCAATTCTGTCCATCGGAGTGTACGGATTCTCCGAAGGGGATTTCTTCGACGCGCTGCAGCGCGCTGGGGTCGACTGCTTCTGCGATGTCCGGGCTCGGCGCGGGCTCCGAGGTTCCGACTACGCGTTTGCAAACGCGAAGCGACTGCAGAGCCGCCTCGACTCTCTTGGTATTTGGTACGTCCATCTGAAGAGCCTGGCGCCGTCAACGGCCGTGCGTGACGCGCAGCGTGCTGAAGATGCCAAACAAGGCGTGGCAAAGCGAGGGCGGGATCAACTAGGTGACGTTTTCAAGGCGCAATACTGCGAAGAGAATCTCTCCAGATTCCAAGCATCTGTATTTCTTGAAGAGGAGTTGCAGGGAGTTCATCGCCCCGTATTCTTTTGCGTCGAACGATTGCCGGAGGCGTGCCACAGGTCATTGCTCACGGAGGAACTATCGCGACAAACGGGCCTGCCTGTGGAGCACATCGTGCCATGAACGTCGTTATAGTTGCAAAGACAAGGATGGGGAAGAACGTTTGCGTCGGTGCCGTTGATGCCGAGTCGGGCGAACTGCTTCGTCTGATTCCGCGCGAGGGCGCCAAGTTCCACAGTTGGCAGGAGTTCAATGCCAACATCGGAGACCTGATTACCGTCACTGGCACCAAGGCCGCCGCGGTCGATCCTCCCCACGTCGAGGATTATCTCGTAGCCAAATGGACGGCTACGGGCAAGTCAGCAAAGGATCTGAATGCTTGGATACTGAATAAGTGTGTCGTCTGGACCGGCAATCGATCGAAACTGTTTGACGGCAAACTCCGGTTTACTCCGAACGGCAAGGGGCACATTGATCAAGGAGACGTACTTCCGACGCACAGTGTAGGATGCTGGATGTTGCCAGCACCGCTCAGATCGGATCAATCCGAGAAGAAGCGATATGTGATGGCCGGTACCTTGCCCTTTAGTGCCCCATTGGTCGGTTTGGAATCGCCTCCGACAACGATTCCCCGGAACGCAATCATTCGCCTGTCTCTGTCCCGTTGGTGGGCGCCTGAGGACGGCACCATGCCGGAAGCGTGCTGGCTTCAGATTTCGGGCTTCTACTCGCCCTAGTTTCGGCGCTCGAGAGGATTTTCGTTGACCCTCACGAATGCCGCACCTCATCCCCCTCCCGCAGCGGCGGCACCTCCCGCCAAGGCTCCTTCTCGATCCACACCACCCGATACACCAACGCCGCGCAGCACGCTCCCAGGATCGTCGCGACCCAATACACCCAGTGGTGCTCGCCGTAGTTCCCATAGATCGCCGGCCCGAACGTCCGCGCCGGGTTCATGCTCGCTCCCGTCAGCGGCCCGAACGCGACGATGCACGTCGCCACCACCAGCCCCACGCAGAACCCGCCGAGCTTGTGGCTCCGCTCATCGACGACCGCCGCCAGAATCACGAACATCAGCGCGAACGTCTGAAGAAACTCCAGCCCGAACAGCCGCCCCGCGTGCGCCGTGCCCACGTCGGAGAACCGCCCGATCGTCGCCCCCAGCCGCACCTCCTCGTTGTTCGCCAGCTCGCCCCCGAGCAGCAGCATCAGCATCCCCGCCGCGCACGCCCCCGCGAAGAGCTGCACGATCACGAACGCCACGCCCTGCCTCGCCGATTCCTTCCCGATCAGCATCAGCCCGATCGTCACCGCCGGGTTGAACTGCGCCCCTGAGATATACATGCACGCCGTCACGAACACCGTCAGCACCAGCCCGTGCGCCAGCGCGACCGTCACGAGGTTTCCCGCGCCGATCGCCTGCTGCGTCAGCACGATCGACCCCGCCCCGAAGAACACCAGCGCGAACGTCCCGATGAACTCAGCCACACTCCCACGAAACAACTGCATGATCGGTCCTCCTACCCAATCTGAGCCCCAATCTGAGACCAAGCCCGAGCCCCAGCCTATCGCCCGCCACCGCCCCCGGCGTGAGCCAACGCCGCGCCCAACAATCGCCCGATGACCCGCGCGCTAAGAATCCTGCCGCTCCTCGCGATCTTCGCATTTCTGACCGCTCCCGCTCGCGCCGAGATCACCCCCCTCCCGCGCGTCGTCGCCCTCCGCCCAGCATCAACACTCGTCCTTCCCGTCCGCCTCAGCGACCCGCGCGACCGCCTGACCATCCCCCCCTGTCGATTCGAACGCACCGAAATTGAAAACATCGAGCTCGTCTGGTTCGCCGTTACCGAGGGCCAGGGCGTCCGCACGCCCCTTCGCGCCTGGCTCGATGTCGATCGCACTTGGCGAACCATCCCCGCCGCCGAAGCCGGCGCGGGCGACGGCGTCGGATTCTGGGCCCTCTGCCTGCGCGTCCCCGATTCCGCCCGCGGCTCGCTCTGGATCGCCGACCGCATGGTCCTCACCCGTTGGCTCGATTCCGACCTCGCCCCCTTCCCCCCCATCCACCTCACTCGCGACCTCGCCGCCGCCCTCGAAGAAGAACGCACCGATCCCTACCGATACTGGCACGCCCGCCTCGCACTCCAGAACGCCCCCGCCGCGAGCTTCAACAACGAGAAACTCACCGCGTGGGCCGAGGGCCTCGCCGATTCCTGGCGTCTCGCCCTCACCGACCTCCACGCCACCGACCCAAATCTCGCCCGCCAACTCACAAACCGCCTCTGGCGCACCGCACACCTCGCCGGGCAGGTCGAATGGTCCCTCTGGCCCACATCCCCCGCGGCGTTGCAAGACCTCCTCGAAATCCTCCTCGACCCCACCCGCACCCCCGACCGCCGCGCCGCCATCGTCGAGCTCTGGCTCGAAGAACAACCCCGCGTCCTCACCTGGATGATCGAGCCCTTCGCCGAGCCCGGCCCAACCGTCACCCTGCTCAACCTCACCGACAAGCCCGAGATCGCGTGGCTCTCGGAACAATCCGGCGTCGCCGCCTCACCCCGCGAACTCCCCCCGGGCGAGATGACCCCCGTCACCCTCCCCGCCGCCGACGCACCCGCAACCTGGGAGATCCGCACCACCGACCGCACCACCCGCGTCCCCGTCGCCGCCGGCCCGATCGCCATGCGCCCCCCCGGCGCCATCCTCGGCCCGCTCCTCAGCGACTGGACCCTCGAATCCTTCCAGAACCGCGCCCCCGCCGCCCCCACCCAGCAAGTCCGCGCGATGCTCTACCGCGTCCCCATCGTCCGCGGCGCGACCGCCGACGCCGCACCCAACACCAACGGCTCCCCCCCCGGCGTCCTCCGCCGATACCAGGACCGCGTCCATTACATCTGGCGCATCCACCTCGAAGCCCAGGGCGACGCCATCATCCACATCTGGCTCGGCCCCCAGAACAGCCCGCGCCACGTCCTGCGCTGCTCCAACGAAGGCTGGATCGCCGACGCCCGACGCAACGCCGCCCGCCAACCGATCCCCGTCGTCCACACCGCCGAACGCTGGACCATGCAGATCGACCTCCCGTCCACCGCAACCGAGCCCGACGGCACCCTCCACATCGGCCTCGAACGCCTCACCCCCCGCGGCGAGCGCTCAACCTGGCCCGCCGCCCGCCTCCCCTGGGACAACGAGCCCGCCCGCATGATCTTCAGCCCCAACACCTGGCTCGGGTTCCATGGCGACTAGTTCAACGAAACTCCAGCCGGGTGCCGTGGTCTGAGCGAGTCTTCGAGCGAAGGCCACGTCGGCCGCGTGCCATTGCCACGGCTCTGCGTGACACTATCGCATGTAGCAGGCCTCCAATCGTGCTCTTGTGCGAGATCGGCCCGAGGGCGTAACTCGGGTCGTCTCAAGATCAGCGAGAGGAGGCCCACATGTGGTCCGTCGGCATCGATGCCCATCACAGGTTGTACGTCGCGTGCATTCTCGACGATTCCGGTCGGGTCGTCAAGGAGTTCAGGGTGAAAGGGAGTCCACAGGAGCTTGTCGGTGCTCTGGG
>JAJDDM010000165.1 GCA_029260315.1 Phycisphaerales bacterium
GCCGCCGCCACCACCGACGATGCCGGCCGGTTCACTCTCACCGGTGCCCACGTCGACATGAGCGCCGGCCCCAGCAACGACGGCTGCCCCTGGCCGCTGCTGGTGGTGACCGCGCCCGGCATGGCGGTGGGCGTGCGACGACTGACCGACCTGCCAACCAAGGCCCTGGACCATGAGCCGGCCGAGACGAACGAGCCGTTCGACATCGGCGCTGTCGCTGTCGAGCCGGCCGTCAGCGTGTCCGGACGCGCCCTGGCCGAGGACGGCCGTCCGCTCGCCGACGTCCCCGTGGTGCTGTGGTCGTCGCGGGCGTCACCGCGCCACGTCGCGCGTCTCGAGAACGACCGCCTGTTCTTCGTCCCCGAACTCATGAGCACGACGACCGGGCCCGACGGGACCTTCCGGCTCGACGGTCTCTGGCCCGGCAGGAGCCAGGTGGTCCTGCACGCCCCCGACCACGTGCGCTCGGTGCAGGACGTGGACCCGGGCGAAGAGGCTCGCGTGGACCTGGGCGACCTCGTGCTGGCTCGCGGACTCGCCATCGAAGGTCGCGTGACGGACACCCGTGGCACCCCCATCGCCGACGCCGAGGTCCTGGTGACCGATCGGGAGATCACGGGCGGCAGCGTCTTCGACATGATGTACGGCTACAAGGAGGGCGACGACACGATCCACGACGAGCTGGCCCAGACGCGTCGAGGCGTGCGCTGGCTCCCGGCCCGCACGGATACGGCCGGCCGGTTCCGGATCCCGGGCCTCGACGAAGCCAACTACAACCTCTACGTCGACGCGGACGGGTTCGAGCCGACTCGAGTGCGCGAGATCGGCCCTGGCGCCGCGGCCCTGCACGTGCACCTCGCGGAGGAGGCCCTGCTTCGCGTCGACATCGTGGACGCCATCACCGGGGAGCCGTTGCCCGGCGCCACCCTTCAGGCGCGGCGCATCTCGGGTGTCGACTCGAGCTCCGCCGACGTGGAACTGGTCTGCGTGTCCCCGGGTGATCCCGCCGCTGCCGAAGTCCTTCCACCGGGCTCATTCCTGGTGCGCCGCGTCGGGCCGGTCGGTACCTGGCTCCACGCCGAGGCCGCGGGCCGGGCCACGGTCGGCATCCAGGCCCAGGGCGTCGAGACCGCCGCTCGAGGTGTCTTCACGCTGGAGATGTCGCCGGAGTCGGTGTTGGGCGGACGGGTCATCGACGAGGACGGACGTCCGGTCGCGGCGGCCGAGGTCCTGATGATGCCCCCCGGGCGACGACGCATGCCGGTCGCCACGCACACGACCGGTGCGGATGGACGGTTCCGCATCGCGGGTCTCGGCCGGCTGCAACTCGAGCTGTTCGCCCGCGGCCCGGACCGCGCCGAATCGGCGGCCGCCCCCGTCTCCCTGGAGGCCGGCGAGACACGCACCGACCTGGAGTTCGTCGTCCCGCGCGCGGCGCGCATCCACGGCCGAGTGGTCGGTGACGACGGGGAGCCACGCGAGGGTCTGAGCGCCTCGATCGACATCCAGCCCTACGGACAGTTCAAGTTCTGGGAGAAGAGCGAGGTGTTCCCGGAGGCCGTGCGCACGGACGGCGACGGACGGTTCGCGATCGAGGGCATCACTCCCGGCACCTATCAGCTGCAGATCCACCGGGAGGTGAAGCAGGAGCTGACCCTCACTTCCGGCGAGGACCGCGAGGTCGACGTCTCCCTGCGCCCACGTGCTTCCGTGCGCGGACGCCTGACCAGCGCCGGAGAGCCGGTCGAAGGGATCCCCGTCAAGGCGACCCAGATCCGCCGGGTGGGCCACTCCGGTCCGCTCGACCGGGGCAAGGCCGTGACCGACACCGACGGACAGTACGAGCTCTCGCTCAGGGGTGGCGGCGACTACGAAGTGCTCGCCGATCCCTACGGCGGCGCCGAGACCGCTGCGGAGGTGAGCGCCCTCGAGAGCGGCGAGCACTTCGTCGTGGACCTGCGTCTCCCTGCCGGCGCCATCGAGGGCCGCATCCGGACCGCTGACGGGACCGCTGGCGGCACCCCGCTCGCGAACGCCGAACTCACCCTCGATGACCACGAGGACTTCAAGACCACCTACCTGAGGAGCGACGAGCAGGGCCGTTTCCGCTTCGTCCACCTGCCCGCCGGACAGTTCCGCATCCGCTACTCGGGCTATGGCCGCACACCGGACGGCCGGCGCGGTCGGATCCACCAACCCTACGAGAGCGACCTCGTCACCGTCGCCGAGGGTGCGATCGTGATCCACCCCGAGATCGTCATCGTGCCCGGCCACCAGCTCTCCGGCGCGGTCCGCACCGGACAGGGACTCACCGCCAAGGACGGCCTGACCCTCTCCCTGGTCCGCCACGACGGCGGGACGCTGATCCCTGGCACGCGCTGGTTCTCGTCGATGAAGTCGGGCCAGCGTTCGCGCCACGTCGCGTCGGAGAACCGCAGCGGCCTGTGGGACACGACGCAGACGAAGGCCGGCCGCTTCGTGTTCACCGGCCTCCCACCCGGCGAGTATCGGGTGCTCGGCGGGCAAGCCGACGGGCAGGAGGTCATGGATCTCGGCGTGTCCGTGAACATCGTCGACCGGGATGCGGAGCAGGACCTGGTCGCCAGACCCTAGCAACCCTGCCCGAGCGGCTCGTCGCCGCCCACCTCGGCGCTGCCGACACGGCCGAGCTTGGAGACCGAGGCGAATCATGGCGTCCCGACCCGTTCCCGGCACGGACACCCCTGGTTTCGGAGACGGTGGTAGGGTCGGCCCCCGAGGAAGACCTGCGACCCACGACGTGAAAGGGGCAGCCTTGTCCACGCTCCGCATCCTGCTCGCGACCCTCGCGCTGGCCACCGCCGCCGAGGCCCAGACGATCCTCCTCTCCGAGGACTTCGACGCCGGCATCCCGCCCACCTGGACCAACATCCAGCTCGGCTACACGGGCGACATCTGGCAGCCCGGCTTCCACCTCATCGACGGCACCGCCGATGTCAACCACGAGTACTTCTGCGACTTCGGGTTCTTCTTCCGCAACAACATCCTGCTGTCACCGGTGATGGACTTCACCGACGTCACCAACGCGACGTTCCAGTGCGACCAGTTCCACAACTTCTCCAGCGCGATCCTCTACAACGCCATCGAGGTCACGACCAACGGAGGAGCGAACTACACCATCGTCCACCAGGTGGTCGCTCCGGGCGACGGCGTGAGTTCGATCCAGGTCGACCTGGATGCCTTCGCCGGGCAGCCTTCGGTCCAGGTCGCGCTGCACTACCAGGGAGTCATCGCGAACGACTGGAGCGTCGACAACATCGTCGTGAAGTCCCCGTGGGTGGAGCTTGGCAACGGCCTCGGCGGGGCGCTCGGTGTACCCCTCCTGCAGGGCTCGGGAAGCCTCCAGCCGGGCTCGTCCGTCGCGCTCTCACTCTCGGGCGCCCCACCGTCGGCCAGCGCGTATCTCGTCGTCGGCCTCGCCACCATCAACGCGCCCTTCAAGGGCGGCGTGCTCGTGCCCGAAGTGGACCACCTGATCACGCTCGCGACCAACGCGGGCGGAGCGCTGCCGATCCTGGCCCCGTGGATCGCGGGCATCCCGCCCGACTTCACCACGTACTTCCAGTACTGGGTCGCGGACGCGTCGGGGCCAAGCGGCTTCGTGGCCAGCAACGGGATCTCCGGCACGACGCCCTGAGGCGACCGGGCCGCCCGCGGCGAACTCGAGAGCGATGCTGGTCCCGGCGCCTCCGGGGCTAGCCTGGACTTCTCACCAGCTTCTGCTGCGGAATCACCAGGACCTCCATGGCTGCGTCGAGCGGCGCGGTCGATGCTCGACGGGGTGTGCACCCCGCCTCCGCGTCGACCACGCTGCTGCTCCTTGCCACGAAGGCCCTGGCGCCCCCTCGCGACGAAGCGGGTGAGAAGTCCAGGCTAGTGGTCGGCGTCGTGGCAGGTGCTGCAGGAGTTGTCGAGGTTCGTGAACAACGCCTTGAGCTGGGCCTCGTCCGGCACCTCGGCGCGGGCGGCGCGGGACAGCTCGAGCGCGATCGAGCGCGTGTCGGCGGCCATCTCCAGGTAGCTGTCCGGCTTGCGTCGATGCTGCGTGTTGACGTTCGACAACTCGGCGATGACCTCCGACCACGCGGTGATCGCGTCGAGTCGGTGCTCGTCGTCGGTCTGCGGGAGGGCCTCGCCGATCTTGCCGAACGCCGATCCGATCCCCGCCATGAGACTCGACACGCGGGCGAACGGCTTGAACGGCGGCGCCTCGCCCGCGTCCGGGGTCTGCTCGTCGTCCGACATCGCGGCGGGCGCCACGACGGACGACGTGGTGCCGGCCGGCAACGTGGCGCAGGACGCCGCGCTCGGGAACCAGAGGGCGCTGCTCAGGGTGATCAAGGCGAAGGCTGCGCAGAGCGGGCGGGTGACGGTCATGGGGCAGGTCTCGAGTGGAGGTGAGCAGGAACGCCATGATGATCGTGCATGACGGGTGCGCGGCACGTCTCGAGCTGGTAACGACGGTGCTCCGTGGCGGCACCTCGGCCCCATGGCCTGCCCGAGCAGCGACGTCTTGCCCACTGTGCGCTGCGTACGGGTGGTTACGGCGTCGTCCCGCTCAGGCCGTTGCTCGCCGCGAATCCCTCCGGCCCGGCGGTGTCGACGATCCAATGCTGGAAGTACAGCGTCGTGCCCGCGGGAACGCCGTCCGGGAAGAGCGTGCTGACGAGCAGATCACCGTTGACGTCGGTGACCAGCCCTGCCAGCCGCACGTCCGGCGACGGCACCAGGACACCTCCATGGAGAGGAGTCGAGATGTTCGTCAGGCCCACGACGAGGTAGGTCAAGGACCCCGCGGCTGCGTTCGTGAGGACCAGGTTCACGGGACACCCGCCCGCCAGGAGGCCCGCCCCCTCGAGCGAGGGCACGCCGTGGCTGCCGGCGAGACCATGGCCGAGACCGGTCCATGCGCCCAGGCTCACATCGAACAGGTAGGCGGAGCCGGAATCGGTGCCGGCGCCGTCGTCGTCTCGGGCCCCGACGATGACGCTGCTGCCCCGGATCGCGATGGATGTGCCGAAGTCGTCGCCAGGCTCTCCGTCGCCGGGAAGGAACTTGGAGAGCAGGGCACCCGAAGTGGCATCGAAGAGCGAGACCGTACCGGAACCGGAGCCATTGTCGTCGTCATCCGGCGACCCGACGAGGACTGTGGAGCCGGCGATCGCGACAGCTCGGCCGAACTGGTCAACGGCCGTGCCATCAGGGGGGAGGAGCTCGGCGAACTGGGCACCCGTCGTCGTGTCGAACAGGTAGGCGGAGCCGGAGTCGGGGCCGTTGTCGTCGTGGCGCGGGGCCCCGACGAGGGCCGTCGTGCCGCTGATCGCCACGGCCCAGCCGAACAGGTCGTCGGCCGCTCCGTCGCCAGGGAGGAGCTTGGCGAGCTGCTCGCCCGTGGTGGTGTCGAACAGGTACGCGGAACCCGAGTCGGATCCGTTGTCGTCATCTTCGAGGGCCCCGACGAGGGCGGTCGTCCCACTGAGCGCCACGGACCAGCCGAACGAGTCGTCGGCCGCTCCGTCGACGGCGAGCAGCTTGGACAGCTGCTGACCTGTCGTCGTGTCGAACAGGTACGCGGATCCGGAGTCGGAGTTGAAGCCGATGGCCCCGATGAGGGCGGTTGTCCCGCTGAGCGCAACGGACCTGCCGAAGATGGGGTCGGCGTCGTCATCGCAGGGGACCAGCCGGGCGAGTTCCTGGCCCGTGGCCGTGTCGAACAGATAGGCGGCACCGGCGGCGTTGTCGCCTGCAAAGGGAGCCCCGACGAGAGCGGTGGTGTCACTGATCGCAACAGACCAACCGAAGTAATCACCGGACTCCCCGTCGCTGGGGAGGAGCTTGGCGAGCTGGACGCCCGTCTCGGTGTCGAACAGGTACGCGGAGCCGGAGAAGCAGCCGTTGTCGTCGTCCCGGTAGGCTCCGGCGATCGCGATCGTGTCGCTGATCGCGACGGAGTAGCCGAACTCGTCGTGAGCTGCGCTGTCGTCGGAGATGAGCTTGGCCACCTCGCACACCTCGGAAGGGGAGACCACGACGAGACCGGGCTTCGTCTCGGTGTCGACATCGAGGCCCAAGAAGACCGTGAGCCTGACGGTGTGTTCCCCCGGAGTGGTGTAGGTGTGGATCGGATTCTGCTCGAGCGAACCGGTGCCGTCACCGAAGTCCCAGAGCCAGATCAGGGGCAGCCCCCCCGTCGTGGCATCCCAGAAGACAACCGTGAGCGGGTTGGCCCCCGTCATCGGTGCGGCCGCGAAGTCGGCGTCGAGTTGCGAGCGCGCAGCCGATCCGGCGAGGCACAGGCCCAAGAGCACCAAGCCGCTGATGCGAAGACACTCTCTGCGGCTCGACATCATCCCCCTGCTCCTCTCGCGATCTTCGGCGGCCCCCTGCCAGAGTCACGGTAGGCCGAAGCCGGAGGGCCGTCCAGCGAGAGAGCGGCGCGTCCGGGCGAGCGAGCGTGCGTGCCGGGCGTCGAGTCTGCCGCTGGGGCGATTGCCCGCTGCTGTCGGTGAGGAGTTGCCTACAACTCGAGCAGGAGCTGGCACTCGCCGTCGCGCAGGATGCCTCACGACCGGGGTCTCGATCTCGACGATGAGCCTCTCGTAGGCGGCGGCGCGTGGATGCCGACCGGGAGGATCCGTAGCCTTGGGCGCCCGCCGGTCCCGCCGGTGCCGCCGGCCCTACGCTTCCCTCCGGTCGCCCCCCCATGCAGCGCGACTCCTTCTTGTCCGACAACTGCCCGCCGATGGGCATCTACGAGACCCTCTACGCCTTCCACGACAGCTTCGGGCAGTTCATGGGGACCACCGGGACGCATCCCTGGTCGCAGGGGTTCCCGCTGACCACGCAGCTCGAGGGCGGGCCGCCGCTGCCGAGCCGCGTGGAGGTGACCTTCGAGGACCGCTTCTACCCGAAGGCCTGGGGCCACCCACGCCTGCGCGAGGCGATCGCCGCGCACTACAACGGCTTCTACGGCTCGAGCATCGCGCCGGAGAACGTGATGGTCTTCGCCGGTGGCCGGCCGGGGATCTACGCGGTCCTCGCGTACCTCAAGCGTCACGTCGAGGTCCGGATCGGCAACGCCGAGTGGCCGGCCTACCTCGACATCATGACGCAGACGGAGACGAGCTGGCGCGTCGTCCCGTTCACCGAGGAGAACGGGTTCCATCCACCGAACTCGGCCTACTACGACCGCACCGGCCTCAACCACAAGACGCACCTGCTCCCGATCATCAGCAACCCGGGCAATCCGACCGGCCACACCCGGGCGGGCGCCGAGCTGGAGGAGCTGATCGACATGGCCGAGCAGCCCGGCCACGGCATCCTGCTCGACGAGGCCTACGAGATGTTCCACGCGTCGAAGGGCGTGAGCGGCATCCGCTACGTGAAGGACCTCGACGACAGCAACGTGTTCCTGGCGGGGGCGTGCACCAAGGGACTCCAGTGCCCGGGCATCCGCATCGGCTGGATCATCGCCAGCCGGAAGAACGTCGAGACCCTGTCGAACTACTCCAGCTTCGGCATGGGCGGGGTGAGCCATCCCTCGCAGCTCTACGCCGTCGAACTCCTCGAGCCTTCGCGCGTCGCGCTGGCGCGCGAGGCGGTGGAGCGACATTTCGGCATGCAGCGCGAGCGCTACGGCGCGGCCTTCCGGGACATGGGGCTCGGCGTGTTCACGGGGGACGGCGGCTTCTACCACTGGCTGAAGCTGCCCGACGACCTCGATGCAGGCGAGCTGAACCGGCGCCTGTTCCGGCACGGCGCCGCCATCCTGGAGGGCACCGACTGCGACATGGCCCGGCCCCACGCCAAGGACCCGGCATACGTCTCGCCCTACCGCTCCTGGTTCCGCTTCTCCTTCGGCCCGCTGCTCCCCGAGACCTTCGAGTCGGACGTCGCGCTGTTCGGGCGGGTGTTGGAGGAGTACCGGGCCGACGTGGCGGCGGGCCGGGCGGGCTGAGGCTGAGCGCGTTGCTCATGGTCTTGCTCCTCTCACGTTGCCATGGAAGGCGTGCGTCTCGGTCGTCTTCGAGTCCGCCCTCATCCGAGCCGTCCCAACTTCCCATCCTGATAGTCGGTGATGGCCTGACGGATCTCGTCGGTGGTGTTCATCACGAACGGCCCTTGCCCCACGATGGGCTCGTCGATGGGTTCCCCACTGAGGAGCAGCGCTCTTGCGCCATGCCCGGCGTCGATGCGGATGGAATCACCACCGGCTTCGAACACGACGACCTGGGCCGATTCCACCACGTCCTCGTCGTTCACGCGAAGCGAACCCTGCAGGACCACCAAGGCCGTGTTGAAGGCCTCGGGAACCGGGAGCTCGAGCGCCTGGTCACTGCCGATGCGTAGGTCCCAGGCCTGGATCGGAGTGAAGGTCTTCGCCGGACCGCGAGTTCCGGCGTGCTCGCCGGCGATCACCCGGAGAACGCCGCGCCCTTCGCCGAGGTCCACGGTTGGAATCTGCGCATCGAGGATTCCCTGGTAGCGCGGTGGCGACATCTTGTCCTTCGCCGGCAGGTTGACCCACAACTGCACCATCTCGAAGACGCCCCCGCGCTCGGCGAAGCTGCGGCCGTGATGCTCCTCGTGGACGATTCCAGATGCAGCGGTCATCCACTGCACGTCGCCAGGGCCGATCCGTCCGCCGGCACCGGTCGAGTCGCGATGCTCCACCTCGCCCGCGTAGACGATCGTCACGGTCTCGAACCCTCGATGCGGGTGTTCGCCGACACCGAGGCGCTGCGTGGTCGGCGGAAACTCCCTCGGACCCGCGTAGTCGAGCAGCAGGAACGGGCTGAGCCGCTTGCCGAGCGCCGGGTAGGAGAAGAGGGTCCGGACGGGGAACCCGTCGCCAACCCAGTGGGATGCCTGACTCCGGTGGATGCTGTGAACCTTCTTGTGGCTCCTCATCACTCCTCGCTCGTTGTCGTCGTCGCTCGTGCCCGTGTCTCCCGAGATCCCCATGCGATCTCCACCACGCCCGCCGTCAAGGATGTTCGGTGAACGGGCCGACAAGCACATCGGGGACACCATCGCCATCGATGTCACCCGCATCGGAGACCGCCGCACCGAAGCCCGGCTCTCCGCCGGGTGCGCTGATCGAGAGGAGCTCTCGCTGAGCAAGCACGGGCGGGCACACGGCCAGGGCCAGCGCAACCCAGAGGAACCGCGCTGCAGTCCTTGCCACTGCGACCTCCCTGCCCCGGCTCACTGCGCGCCCTGCCCTCCCGCACCGACCGGGTGATCCCCCCATCCTACGCGCCGTCGGGCCGCGGTGGCGGACAGCGGGGCTACGGGCCCTCGCGTTCATACCGGATCGAGCGTCTGTTGGGGTCACGCCCGATGGGCATGCCGTCCGGGTAGAGGGTCAACTGGTCCCACTCGCTGAAGGGCGCGCACAGGTGAGTCGTGGTGAACACGGCCTTCTCGCCGAGTGAGACCAGCGGTTCGAGATCGGGCGCGTCATCGAAGACGATCTGACCGACTCCACGAAGCTCGAACCGCAAGGTGCGGCCCTTGACGAGGAGGTGGGCGTGGTGCTCCGTTGTGGCGGGCTCGAATTCGATCCACTCCGGAGGCCCTACCGGGAAGTCCCCGTCGACCTCGTGAAGCACCCAGCGGCCCTCCATGACACTGATGGTCGGCCACCCGGCGAGCCAGAAGTCGGGGTAGGTCATGAAGAAGGCGCCTAGAGCGACGCCCGTAGCCAGCATGACACCGACGACGATCCGCCTTGCAGGCAGGGCCGCCCGCCCACCCTCTGCGCCCTTCACTGTCTGGCCGTTACGGAGCGGGAGCATGATCCCATCCTACGCGGCGGAGGCGGACAGGGAAGGAGTGCCGAATCACGGGGAGGCGGCGGCCGAGAGGCTGATGACGCGCTCCAGCGCAGCGGCCTGTTGGCCCACCTGTCACTCGTGCCTCCGCAGCACGAACTCTCTGCCCTGGGCGACCAAGAGAAGCCCATCTGCGTGAAGGGACGCGTACGCGCCCCGAAGGCTGGCTGACTCGCGGACGGACTCCACATCTGGGTTCAGCAACACGGTCTCGCCTTGCAACTCCCAGGTGCCCTGCGACCGACCCTCCACGACCGCGCAACCCGCACCCGCCAGCACTCCTGTGCAGAGTGTTGTGCTGTAGGTCCCATCAACCTCGAGAGCGAAGCCGACGAAGCGCCAGTTCCCGAAGCGCCCGGCTATCGACGACCGCGACTCCGCGCCCATGCCCGAGCGAACGGCGGCCGAGGACCGTGGGGTTGCGCTCTCGGGCGTGCGGCCGCAGGACCCAAACGCCACGAGGACGAGCAAGCACGTGCATTTGAGTAGCTGCTTCATGCCAACGTTGCCGCCGCTCAGCTGCCGCGGAGTTCCGCCTCAGAGATCCCGAACAAGATGCCATCAAGTCCACGCCCGACAACAACTTCCATAAGCTCGCCTTCCATCCGTCGCCGCTGCGGCACGCTCCTCCTTCCGTTGTCGTCCTTGCGCGCCTGATCAAACGGCATGACCGAAGCGACGATGCCAAGGCAGCCGCGGGCTGCCGCAGCGGCCGGAGGGACTTGCTCACCGTTGGCTTCGATAATTACTGGAGCAGCCCCCATCCCAGCGCCCAGGTCACCAAGCAGCTCCTGCCACGTTGCCTGCTGGCGACTGAGGAACGCCGCACCGACCAGCAGGATGCAAGCCGTAGCAACGGGCGCAACATGCCATCTCCTGGTCCTCAGGGCTCAGGCTCCCGTCAGGCTTGCCGGTCCCACGTTGCTGCCGCTCAGCTGCCGGCCGGAGGCCGGTCTTCCTGCAACGGCCTGCTGGGCGGCCAGCGCAACCTCCCCGCCGTCTTCATCGCCGCCAACCTGGTCTGCACGGATTCGAGTGTGTCCTTCGCGCGGAGCAGGCCGAAGAAGTCCTCTGCTTGCAGACTCACCACACGCGCGGGGAAGTCTCCGATGGCGTCCCAGCCGGAGGCATGCGAGTAGCCGACCCACAGGACATACCTGATGGGCCGCATCCCGGCCTGCCACGCTGCTCCCACCGGGTCTTCGTCGATGTCGAGGATGATGAAGTTCTCGAAGCCCCGGTCGAGTGCCACCTGCGCCAGCGCCCCGAGCTGAATCGCCACGCAAGGCCCCATGGGCCCGCGCCCCGAATCCACGACCCTGAACGCCGAGTAGTTGCTGTACCGCTCGACCTCGGTCACTGAGTAGAGCGTCTCCTCCGTGGGCGAGACGAAGGCGGCCTCGAAGAGCACCGGCTGCTCGCCAGGATCCACAGCTTCGCAGCCGGCGAACAACAGCACCAAGACACTCAGCAAGGTCCTCATCGATCCGGCTTCCACTCGGTTCGCGCCACCAGGTCTTCCAGGTGGCTGTGGATCATCCGAAGAGGGTGCGGCTCGTCATCGTCATGGCTGCTGACGGCGAACTCCCGGTCCACCAGCACCACGGTCACGACCTTGCGCAGGGCACCCTGCCGGAGGATCTCGGGCGGCGCAGACTCCGGCCGCATGTCTTCGATGCCGAGCCGCAAGATCCTGCGAGCAGCATTCGCGAACAGCTCGCGGTGGATGGCGCCGGCCCGATCACCCGCCGGCTTCGCCAGTGCTGCACCGTGGTACTCCGCCGTCCCATCCGAGTGGAAGACTGCACCCCAGGAGAAGGCGCGCTCCCACTCGTATCGGTGTTCGATCCGTATCTCCTGGATCTCGTCCGCGTGGGTCATGCCTTCGAGGGCGTACTCCCACACGCTGCTTCCGCTGCCGACGAGGACGGTCGGCGGCGTGCGGAGAAGTCCCGGAGCGACCGCGACGTACGAAGCCGGGTACTCACGCTGGAAGGCCAACTCGCCGTCCGGGTCGAACACGTACACCTCCGACGCACCGGCCGACGCCCCGATCGTCCTGCCCACCGCGAGCCATGGACGCGTCGCGCTGATCCGGACCCAGGCCGCATCCACGTCCTGCTTGCCGGACCGCTCCACGGGAAAGCGCGCGTTCACGCCGTCCAGGTCGAAGAAGCGGAGCTCCCCATCCGCGACCGTGGCGAGCTGAGTGCGGCCCTCGGCATCGTGGGCGAGCGAGAACGAGACGATTCCAGGGATGCGGCGCGTGGCGTCGGTGCTCGTCTCCCGGACCAGGATCCCGGCGGAGGGCTTCGCCGTGCTGTGGATGACCTCGTCCGCCCCGTCGTGGTCGATGTCGGCAATCTCGACGGAGGAGACGTTCGTGGCGTCCCAGGACTCGACCACCTGGCCCTCGTGATCGAGGACGAGGACACCGCCGCCGCCATTGGTCCCGACGACGAATTCCAGGTCCCCGTCGCCGTCCAGATCGCCGGCGGCCATGTCGTTCGGTGAGGCTGCGCTCCACCGGGTCGGGTAGCGCCAGAGGGTGTTGCCGTCGGCGTCGAGCAATCCCACGGGCTGCCACCCGCCGCCACGGTTCATGAACTCCCAGTCGCCGTCCTGGCCCAGGTCGATCGGCACATGGCGCCCCCCCTTCCGGTCGAACACCACGGTCCGCTGGACCTCGCCGTCGCCATCGAGGAACACAGCGCCTTCGTCTCCGGCAACGCACAGGAGCGGGCGCGCGTGGCGCGCGGCCACCCAGGTCATCGAGCGGATCCGACCGACCAGCAGGTCTTCGACAAGGAGCCGCTCCGAGAAGGTGTGCTCGGTCGTCACCTCCGGCCCGGGATCCGGTTTGCGGGGAGCCACGCCGACGTAGATGGCCTTGCCCTCCGGGATCTGGAGGGCGTCGAGCACCGATCGAGCATCCATGAGCGCGTCTGAATCGGGCGTTCCCGAGAGCTCCGTCATCCGCACCACGGGCCGACCCTCAGGCGGCTCCGAGAAGAAGTGGAGCACGTAGGCGCCGTGACGCCGGTCGCCCCCGGGAAGAGACTCGCCCGTGTCGAAGAAGGTGAACCCCTTGGACAGGGTCAGCTCGGCGGCATGCACGCCAAGCGCCATGGACAAGGCGACGGCCGTCACCGCTGAACCACGTTCGTAGTCGACGCGCGCGCTCGTCGCGTCGAGATCACTGTGGGAGAACCGGACGCCGCCGCGAGAGACAGGCGGGTCGGCGTTCGACTCCTGACCGTGGGCGCAGGCTCCGATGACCAGGGCGGCCAAGGCGACGTGGATCCGCTTCATGGGCCGCCTCCGGGGTTGGTGTGGAGATCCTCTCCATCCTACGCGCCGTCGGGCGGCGGAGGCGGACACGGGGCTCAGTTCCCGCGCTCAGAGCGCCACACCGCCAGGAGCAGGTCCTTCGGGAGTGTTCCGGATTCGATCCTGGTGATCACGTCGTCAACGCGTCTGCGGCCACGGAGAGCACGTGGCCGTGCGCATTCCGCCTCATCCTGTCGTCACGTCCCGAACGCGGCGCGATCAGATCTCGCTGATCTTGTAGACGTAGACCAGGTAGAGATAGAAGAACGCCAGCGACACGACGAGGATCACGACGCCCAACCCCGGCGACGAGATCTTCACGTTGAGACCGGCGAAGCCCGCCTCGAACTCGTGGCGCCCGGCGGGGTCCGGCGCAGCGCCGCCCTCCTCCCCGGCGGCGGGCGCGGGAGGCGCCGGGGAGGAGCCGCTCGGCGACGGTCTCCATCCGAGGGCCACCTGGCGACACGACAGGTAGAACCCGCCGGCCACGATCACGAGCACCACCGCGAACACGATCTTCCCGGCCAGGAGCTGCCACTGGAAGGTGTCGACGCGGTAGCGCCATTCCTCGGCCTGGGTCGTGTAGTGCTCCTCGAGGAACGTCACGTAGGCCTCGCGGACCTCGGGGAAGTCCGCCATGGACGGCCCCGGTCGGGGCGTGCCGGTCGCGATGGGTCGACGTGCGGGCTCGACGATCTCGCCCTCGGCCGGTCCGGCCCGATCGAGGATGTCGCGGATCGCTTCCCAATGGTTCGAGTGGCCGGGGACCTGCACGTCCAGGTCACCGTCGTCGACGGGCGCCGGATCCGGTGGGGCCACGGGATCGTCGAAGTCCCGACCCGGGATCTCGGAGGGCGGCTCCTGCGCGGTGAGCGGCCCGGCGTCCCAGGCGAGCAGCAGGGCCAGCGCCAGCGCGGCGCGGACCGCGTCGGGGGCCCGGATCATCGCGCGGCCTCCGCCAACCCGAGGAGGAGCGCGAGCTTCTCCTCCCGGCAGAGGACGGAGGACCAGGTCTCGAGCGCGTCGCACCCGGCGCGGATGTCCTCCATGGCCATGACGATCTCCTCGTCCGTCGCGCCGGCCAGCCGCAGCGCGGCTTCGAGGTCGGCGTCGAGGCGCGCTGCGAAGGCCGCCAGGTCCGCCGACGTGGCGGGACAGTTCAGCTCCCGCCAGGGCACCGCGGATCCCTCGGGATCGAAGAAACCGGTCACGGGATCGCGGCCCGGCACATCGCGCACGAAGACGTATTCCTGCCAGCCGGGAAGGTCCATCAAAGGATCCCGGTCGGGCACCTCCCGCATCGCGTCCCGCACCACCCAGCGGTCATCGCCCGTGCGTACGAGCGTGTAGGAGCCGAGGGTGTCGCCACCCTCTCCGCCCCTCTCGAAGCGCGCGGTCAGCTCGGCCAGCGTCGCCAGCTCCGCCGAGGTCAGGCCGCGCTCCGCGGTCGGGATCTCGGCGTCCTGCAAGAAGCTCGTCGTGCCCAGCACGAGGACCAGCGCGAGCCCAGCGGTTCCCCAGGTCAGCCCCATGTCGTCTCCCCCGAAACGAGACCCATCGTCTTCCGGGCGCGGTCTCGCCGGCCCGGGAACGTCCATGGTGTCTCAGGTCGACGCGCTTGACCAGCCTGAGGTCCCGGCCGCGCGTCATCGCCAGCGGGAACGCGAGCTGCCCTGGCTAGGGCGTGCCGTGGTGATACACCACGCGCTGGGTGGGCTGATACGCCCCGCCCGCCGACGGGTCGCCCACGTACCAGCGGAGGACCGCGCGGACGCCGTTGAGCGCGGGGTCGTCGGGCAGCGGAAGGACCGTCGGGACGCTCCCCGCCGCATCGGTGACGGACGAGAAGAACCACGTGGCCGTGCCGGGCTCGAGCTGGTTCACGGGCACGGGATGACCGGGCAGCAGGGCGTGCAGGCTGAGGACGGCGAGCACGCCGGGCGGCGCGTTCGTCAGTGTCGCCGTGAGACCTTGGCCCACGGACGGCGCGATGACCGGCCGCCAGGTGCCGTCGGAGGTCCACTGGGGCCAACCCTGGTGCGTGAGGCCGCGTGCGTCGACGCGCACGTGGTCGAGGTCGGCCTTGCTGCCGGTGATGCCCGACACCGGCGTGGGCGTGTAGAGCGCCAGTTCATCGGGCGAGGGCGGGAGTGACCACGCCAGGGGGAAGCGGGCCACGTGGTTCTTGCCGGTGGCCTGGGCGAAGCAACAGCCGGCGGCGTTCGAGACGGCGACGAAGCCGCGCACGTTTCCGTCCGATCCGCGATCGTCATGGACGAAGTCCAGCGGTCCGAGGAAGGGCTCGCACGAGGGCGGCGGGCCGCAGGCGTTGGCTTCGAGCGTACCCGACACGCTGTTGGTCAGCAGGTCGAGCACGGCGAGGCCGAACGTGTTGCCGCCCTGGGAGAGCACCGCGTAGTCGTTCTCCACCGGATGTCGCTCGACCTTGTCCCACACGCCGGAAGACTCGTGCTCGAGCAGCGGCACGGCGCCCGCCTCGCGCACGCGCCAGAAGCCCGAACCGGAGAGCACGGTGAGCGCGAAGGGCCAGCCGATGGTGTCCAGCGCCATGTCCTTCGGCTCGCCCGGGACGAGCTGGTCGTTGAAGAGCGTCAGCGCAGCGCCCGATGCGTGGACGGGATCGAAGAGCGCATGCACCCGACCGTTCTGCTTGTCGAGCAGGTACAGCGTGTCGAGACCCGGCGAATACTCGATGTCGGTGAACGCCCCGGTCGCGAGGTCCACGATCGAGGTCACCTGGAGCGTGGCGTCGAGCTGGACGCGGAACAGATGCCCGGGCCCGTCGAGGTTGGCGCCGGTGCTGACCATGACCACGTCGGTGTGATCGACCCAGGCGACGGACGGGGAACTCATCACGTCGCCGCCCTGGCCGGGGCCCAGGAAGCCGAAGTCCGCGGGGGGCGCGGCCTGCAGCGCGGTGGGGTCGGTGTTGTGCGCGCCGGCCCAGCTCGGCGCCACGATGAAGAGCCCCTGGGAGGTGGCCACCAGGGTGGTGCGGTCGGGCAGGTTCGTCTGGCCCGGGCAGGACAGGCTGCCCAGCCCCAGGGCGACGAGTGCAGCGGTGATCCTGGGCAGCATGGCGGACTCCGTTCCGGGGAGCTGCGGTGAGCGTCCTCGATCAGGAAGCGGGCCTGGACCCCGCCGCCGTCGTAGCGGAGGACGCGGCTCCGTCCCACGACACGATACTCCTCCAGGCCACCTCCGGTGTTGCCGTCCCGCCGCGCCGGCTCACCGATCCTCCCCGAGGTAGCCGAGCGCCTGCATCGCCTCGAGTGCCGCGGTGTCGAGATCGGACTGCTGGACATCAAGGAGGCTCGGATACCGCGCGAGGTACTGCTCCAGCAGATCGCGCAGCGCCGCCACCCGTTCGGGATACTCGTCGGCCACGTCGTCGAGCTCGTTCGGGTCCCGTCCCAGGTCGAAGAGCCGCGGGGGCTCGGGGCGTCTGGTCGTCGACACGATCAGCTTGAAGCCGTCCTGCTCGATGGCGGCGGCCCGGTCGCCGCGACGTGCGACCCGGGGGCGGATCCTGGGCGGCCCGTCGAGCAGGTCACGGACCGACACCCCCGGGGTGTCCGCGGCGGGGGCCAGACCGGCGACGTCGAGGACCGTCGGCACGATGTCGAGCAGCGACACGGGCCTGCTGCTGCGTCCGGACTCGGGCAGGTGCTCGATCTCCGGGAAGCGCACGATGAGCGGGACCTGGAGGAGCTCCGCGTGGAGCGACTGACCGTGACCGGTCGCGCCGTGGTCGAAGAACTCCTCGCCGTGATCGGAGGTGATGATCACCAGCACCTGCTCGGGCCCGAAACGCGCGTCGAGTTCCTCGAGAAACTTCGACACGAGCCGATCGACCGTGTGGATGCCGGCGTCGTAGAGACGATCGAGGTGGTCGCGATCCGCCTGGGTCAGGGGCACGCCCGTCGCCTGCGCCTGGTCGACGACGAGGTGCCCGCTCAGCGAGAGTCCGGCGAAGGGCCCCGAGTAGGGCTCGTCCGCAGGCTCGAAACGCAGGTCATGGGCGTGGGGCGAGTGCACCCGATACGTCTGCAGGAACAGCAGGAACGGCCGCTCCGAGCGACGCTGGTCCAACCAGGCCAGCGCCGGATCCCAGTCGGTCGCCTGGTGCGGTGAACTCGTGTAGACGTCGAAGCCCTGGGCGAAGCCGAGCGCCCCGCTGACCATGCCGGCCTCCACGTACCCACGCGTCTCGTAGCCGGCCTCGCCGAGACGCTCGGCGAGAGTGACCGCCGAGTCGCCGAGGGCCTGCGTGCCGTGGTCGACGCCGTGCTGGTGCGGCGCGAGGCCGGTGAGCAACGAGAGTGTCGACGGCAGGGTCCATGACGCCGCGGACACGCAGTCGGTGAAGACCACCGCGCGGTCGCGCCAGCGCCGATGCCACGCGGCGATCCCTGGAGTGGTCTTGCGCTCGTACCCGTAGAGCGACATGCGGTCGGCGCGGAGCGTGTCGATGTCCACGATGACGACGTGCGGCCGATCCGGGACGCGATCCGTTTCGCCGCGGAGACGCAGGCCGGCCCAGACCACCTCGTCGAAGGCCGCATCTCCCGCGGGTCCGGGGGCACTGACGAGTCGCAGCTCGACGTCCTGGCCGAGCCAGGGCGACAGGTCCACCTGATCCTCGACCCAGCCCTCACCGGGAGCCAGCGCCCGCTGCCAGGCCACCTGCGGCGGGCTTCCGTCGCTCCCCGCGGCCGGGCTCGCATCGTCCAGTCGCGGCTGCTCGCCATCGATGACGCGGATCTCCACGGCGACCTCGGCCCCGTCGCCCGCAGAGATGAGCTGGACCAGGTCGCCGTCGTCGGTGATCAGGCCCCGACCCGGGAGACCGACGGCGACGTCGAGCGTGTCGGTGCTCAGCTGACGCAGGCGCCAGACGGCCCGCCCGGGCGCGTCGATGCGCAACGAGCGTCGGTGGGTCCCGCCGAAGGCACGCGACCGACCCAAGAGGCGATTGCCGGGATCGGGGGACACCTCGCCGAGACGGGCGAGCCGATCGGGTTCGACGTCGAAGCGCAGCGAGAGGATCGTCGGTCGCTCGTCGCTCACGACGACGATCGCCCGGGTCTCCTGCGCCCAGATCACCAACGCGCCCGAGAGGGTGTCGCGCCAGGCCACGAGTCCCCCCTCCAGCGTCAACCCGAGGCCCTGCGGGCTGGCGAGTTCGCGCCCGGCGAGGGACACGCCGGACAGGGTGCCACCGGCGAGGTCGGGTTGCCGGCGCGGCTGCCACACGCGAGGCGAGCGCATGTGGGCGAGGAGGTCCGGCGTGTAGGCCGCCAGCTCGTCGCCGCCGATCCAGTCCTCGGCGCGCAGGCGGACCTGGAGCTGTTCGGGGCGCCCCCGCAGAGCCGCGGCCACGTCCGGCGCGACGGTGACCGCGGGGACCTCGAGCTGCGCCGCCCCCGGGTGGTCGAGCAGGCTGTCGCCGGACCGCAGGTCCAGCAGGTTCTCGTCGTCCTCGGTCCCGCACCCTGTCGCCAGGGTGAACGCCACCAGGGAGGTCACGAGGGCGGAGTGCAGACGCATGGATCGGATCCCAGGAAGACCGCTGGTGTGCCTACCGAAAAAGCCGTCCGTCCTTCCATTCTGACGAGGGGACCACCGTAGCCCTGTTGCGTGGATCAGCCAAGCCGAGCGTGGATACCTGCTCGCCATGCTGCGCGCCGTGTCCATCGAGCGCCGGCAACTGCTGCGCTGCCGCGCGACCTCGGTTGGAGGCCGAGGCGGCTCACCGGCTGGTAGCCGGAGTTCGCGCCAGCGTCACCACCGATCAGGTGGTTCGGCACGCCTCACCGAGGCACGGTCTTCCAGCCTCGAGATCGGCGGCCGCCCAGTCCGGCTAGGGCGTGGTCCCGAGCAGCGCGTTGCTGAGAGCGACTCCGTTGACGGCGCCTGCGTCCGAGATGCCGACCTGGAACCACAGCTCCGTGCCCACCGGGACGCCGGTCGGCATCAGGAACGGGAGCGACACCGATCCCGCCCCGCTCGTGGTCAGCGAGATCAACGCCAGGAAGGGGACCGGCTTGAGCGTGCCGCCCTTGAAGGGGGTGGGCGTGTCCTGGAGTCCCACGAACAGGGCCGCGGGCGCCGAGGCCAGGGCCTGCGTCAGATCGACCTGGTTCAGGGAGCCGTCCTCGAGGGTCCCGGTCCCGGCCAGGAGCGGCTCGCCGGCGCTGCCCGCGAGGGCGCACCCCTCGTTGCTCCAGGGGTCGGGGACCGGCGTCACGACGTAGAGGCTCCCGTCCCCGAAGTCGGTCAGGACGAGCGACCCGATGAAGTCCCCGGTGCGCACGAGTTCCAGCGCCGCGGCTCCCGCCAGGCCTTGGAGGAGGGTCCCCGTGGTGTTGCCCGCCACATCGATCCTGACGATCGAGCCCGTGTTCGTGTCGTTCACCAGCAGGACGTCCGTCCCGAAGGGGCCCCCGTCGCTGATCGCAAGGCCCGCTGCATCCACCGACGGGCTGTTGTCCTGGAAGCCCGTGAACAGTGTCGCCGGCTGCCCGGGGACGTGCGTCGACGGCACGACGTAGATCTTCCCCGGGGCCTCGCCGGCGATGTACATCGAGACCCCGAACGCACCGCCCGGGCTGAACGTGATCTGCGCGGAGAAGTCGTTGACGGAGGTGGCGAAGGCGGTGACCGCACCGGCCGGGTCCACCCTGTACACGGTGGCGAGGCTCGCACCGTCGTGGAGGAAGAGCGCTCCGCCGAAGGCCCCGAACGGATCGAACGCCAGCGCGTCGTTGTCGGCCCCAACGGCACTCGCGAAGACCGATCCGGCTCCGGTCGATGACACGCGATAGACCTTGTCGGTGGCGGTGTTGTGATCGTCATCGACAAAGAGCTCGCCGCCGTAGTTCCCCAGGATGTCGAAGGTCGCCCAGAACGCCGCATCGAACGGGATGAGGGAGGAGAGGTCCGCGAACGGATGGACGGTCCCGCTCAGGTCGATGCGCACGATCTCCTTGTTGGCGCCTGTCGTCACGTAGAGATCCCCCGTGTAGCCGTTGGCGGCCGGGCCGGCGGCGGCGAAGGGGCGGTCGAGCCCGGTGACGAGCTGGCTGACCATGAACCCGCTCTCCACCGTGACCTGGGCGCTCGCCGTCGGGACGATGAGGATCAGCGCGAGGGCGACGCGGTGTGATGCGTGGAACATGCTTGGACTCTCCTGGGTCGCCCGGAGGCATTGTCCTCGCCTCACGGTCGGGCGGCTAGCTGTGCTTGACGACCTCACTCACGCAGGAGAGCCCACGGATGAGGCTCTGGAGATGGAGGCTCTGGAGGGACACCTCGATCTTACGACACGGGGCGGTCGACGCGCTCAGCCAGGCCGACGGCGCCAGCCGCCACGGGAGCCCGACGTGGGACGGCAGGTTCTGCACGAGCGTGCGGGAACAGCACGGCGTCCAAGGCTCCGGCGGCGATCCACAGGTAGCCCATGAACTCGAGTCCTTCCTCGACCAGGCGCTTGGCCATCGATACGGCGTCGGGTCGGGCCAGCACTTTCCACAGTTCCCGCTGGCCGAACGTCTGTGCCCCGAGCGTGGCGAACAAGGCCCCGGCCACCATCATGAGGAAGGCCGGCCGATGGACGAAGTGCGCGAGGTCCGTGCGGACCTCGCGCCGGTTGCGCCAACCGATCACGCCGGCCAGGATGACCAGTGCGAGCATGATCATGTTGTGGAGCCCGCTCACCCCGGTGTCCTTCAGGAACGAGTCCAGCTCGCGCGCCAGACCGACGAAGGCGCCGAGCGCCATCAGGAGGGGCAGCGTCCCGGCGCGTCGTGACAGCAGCGCCACGCCGACGAAAGCGAGCACGCCGACCTGCAACCACTCCAGCAGGCCGTTCTCGGACAGCAGCCCGTCCAGCGCGTCGGGGCCGATCTGCTCGCGCTTCAGGACCGCCTGGGTCAGGCCTCGGGCCGCGAAGCCGATCGCGACCGCATAGGCGAGCAGACGAAAAGCCCCCCGTCCAGTCGCCCCTGCCTGGCCGCTGGTCCCGTTTTCCGTTCTCACGTGGCTCTCCGATTCACTCGGGGAGACAGTCCTGCCCCGGGTCAAGTCTGCGCCGCTCCCGACCGGAAACCAAGACCAACCTGCCCTAGAGCCGGTGCTCCAGCGAGTGCGACGGTGGTGCTCGCCCCCGCAGATCGTGAACGGTGCTACGATCCGCGCATCGGGGACCTCACCGGGAAAGGGGAGCGTCGGGCCCAGGTGCCCCTGGCCGCCGGACGACTCATACGGTGACGACTCGCCGAGCGCCGTGTGTTGAGGGAACGGCGCGCCTACGTGGGCAGGCAGGGCTTCGCGGCGACAGCCCCCGCGCGCCACCGCCACCGTGCGGTGACCCCGGCCTTACGTCGACGAAGGCGGGATGACCATGGGCACCAGGGAGGCTCTCTCATGGGGACGATGCAGCTTGGGCTCGGACCCACCACGATCACTCGGGTGTTTCTGACGTGCAGCCTGCTGGGGGGGGCGGCGATCGCCGGCCTCACGGACACGAGCGCGCCGTTCACCCTCGCCACGCCGTTCGAACTGGTGGACCCCGGTGAGGCCGGCACGTTCGCGACGATCCGGTTCGACGCGACGGACCACGAGCTGCTGCGGGAGGTCTACGACCGCGGGTCTCTGCTGCGCCTCGAAGGCTTCCCGTTGCCGGGAGGTGATGCCGTCGACCTCGAACTCCACACGCTCCGGGTCTTCGCGGAAGGCGCGCACGCCACGGTGGTCCGTGGCGCAGACCAGTGGCGACTCGCACCGAGCGTGGCCCTGTTTGCGGGGCACGTCCCGGGTGAGGCGAGCGAAGTGTTCCTCGCCGTGAGCGAAGGCCTGTTGCACGGCCTCATCGACCGCCGCTCGGCGCGCTACGTGATCTCCTCCGGGGATCCCCGGGCCCGCCCGGCCGGAGCGCCGGGGATCGCCACGGTCGCCGATGCACGCGCGTTCACGAGCACGGGCCTCGCGGACCCCTGGTGCCATGCGCTGCGGGCAGCGCCCGGTGCCGCCGATCGCACCGGCCCGGCGTTCGCCGCGGGAAGCGCTCCCGCCGTGCGCGTCGCCGACGTGATCGTCGAGGCCGACGATCTCTTCGCCGCCCTGTTCCCGGACGATCAGCAGGCGATCGACTACGCCACCACCCTGGTCGCCTTCTCCAGCTCGATCTTCCGCCGCGACATCGGGGCCCGACTCCAGATCCCGGACGGCTACCTGACCCTGTGGAGCAGCACACCCCCCTGGGGCAACGGACCCGGCGACGCGCTGCCGAACTGGTACACCAGCGCAGCCAACCCGAAGCAGGACTTCCCCCGGGCGGCGGTCCTGGTCCTCTCGAACGGGTTCCCGTGCGGGACCAACCCCAAGTCGATCTGCGGCGCCGCGATCCCGCTCTCGCTGTGCGACAACGCGGCGGCCTATGCCTGGACCAGCGTGGACGGCTTCTTCCCGACGCCGCTCGTGCACCAGCATCAGGACAACGACGATCTGCTGGTCGTGACCCACGAGTTCGGGCACTGCTTCGGTGCGCTGCACACCTTCGAGTACAGCCCACCGATCCCGTGCGTCGACGGCACCGGGCCCGACAGCGGCACGATCATGAGCTACTGCGGCTTCAATCCGCCGATCGGGATCGGGGTGGGCATCGCCGGGATGGGGATGCGGTTCCATCCCGAGATCCAGGCGATCATCCGCGACTTCATCGACGGCGTGGACTGCCTCGTCGCCGAGCCGTTCGCGCTCGGCGACTACGATCAGAGCGGGGAACCCGACCTGGTCGACCTCTCGATCCTGCAGGGCTTCCTGGCCCAGGGCTTCGACTCGGCCGGAGCCCTCGACGCCTTCGACATGGACGGCAGCGGAGCGCTCGACCAGACCGATCACGACATCCTTGCCGGCCTGGCACCCTGGAGCAACCTGGGCCTGGGTCTGGCCGGCAGCCTCGGGGTGCCGCAGCTCGCGGGCTCGGGCACGCTCGTCGTCGGTGAGTCCGTGCAACTCGACCTGACCCACGTCCCGATGCAGCTCCCGGCCTTCCTGATCTACAGCAGCTTGGCCTGGGAAGCGCCCTTCAAGGGGGGCGTGATGGTGCCGGCACCCGACAACGTCCTGCCGTTCAACACGTTCGGCGGCGGGATCACGGTCGGTTCGCTGTGGCCGCCTGGGGCACCCACGGGATTCGTGATGACCTTCCAGTGGTGGCTCCCGGATCCAGGAGGCGTAGCGGGCTGGTCGGCATCGAATGCCGTGTCAGCGACGGCGCCTTGACTCAGCTTCGCGCGCCCAGAATCGAGGCGGCCACGCCCGCTGGTCTCCGGAGTTCGCATCGGGGTCACGAGCGGTCAGGTGGTTCCCCGGGCGTGACGGTTGGGCGAACTTCTGGCCGGGCGCGGAGAGCGGGTTTCGACGCGGTTCACTCCCCGGCGTAGGGCACGGGGGGAGTTCGCATCGGGTCACGACCGGATCGGGCAGGACGGTTTGGCGAACTCTGGCAAACCCCCGCACACCTCCGCACACCTCCGCCGCTCCGGCTACGGTCGGTGAGTGACTACGCGCGACGCGCGGACGAGGTGATCGGTAGGAACAACGGAGTCAGGGCTCACGGGTTCCCCACGCTCTAGTGCGCAGCCTGCCCGGGCTCCACGCTCGACCAGCCGGCCGTCGCCTCCCGCTGTTGGATTTCGCTCAGCTCGACGGCCTTGGGCAGCGGGCCCTTCTTCTGGGTCAGGTTCGTTCCCAGGGCGGAGAGATCCCGGTTGAACTCGAGCCACTCGTGATAGTGCTCGGGCACCTCGCTCTCGGCGTAGATCGCGTTCACGGGGCACTCCGGCACGCAGAGCTGGCAGTCGATGCAGACCTCGGGATCGATCACCAGCATGGCCGGGTCCTCGATCTCGTGGAAGCACTCGACCGGGCAGACCTCGACGCAGTCCGTGTACCGGCAGTCCATGCAGCGGGCGGTGACGACGTGGGTCATGGTGGTGCGGCCTTTCACTCAGAGTGATGTAGCGGCGCTCCTGGATGCCTCGACGCCCGACTCCACTGTGCCTACCGAAACCCAATCCGGGCCTCGATCCTGACGATGGGACCACCGTAGCGCCGTCGCCTCGATCCGCCAAGACGAGGGTGGCTACGCTCACGGCATGTCCCCCACCGTCTGTCTGCTCGCGATGCTGCGGGCCGTCTTCGTCGAGCGCCGGCAACTGCTCCTGGAAAACCTCGCACTGCGCCAGCAGGTCGCTGTTCGGCGCCGCGGCGTGAAGCGCGCTCGGCTCGAGGATCGCGACCGCATCTCCTGGATCGGGATGCGCCGGCTGCTCACCAACTGGCAGCAGGCGTTGTTGATCGTGAAGCCGGAGACGGTCCTCCGCTGGCACCGCAAGGGCTGGAGATACTGGTGGAGCCGAAAGCCCAAGCCGCATCAGCCGGGTCGACCGCCCATCAGCTTCAAACTCATCCACCTGATCCGTCGCATGTCCATGGAGAACGCGACATGGGGTGCGCCGCGGATCCGGGACGAGCTTGCGCTACTCGGGCACGAGGTCGCCGCCTCGACTGTCGCTCGGTACATGGTCAAGGCGAGGCACCTCAAGCGCGGCCAGGCGTGGATGACCTTCATCCGGAACCACCTGCACCGGACGGTGGTCTGCGACTTCTTCACCGTGCCGACGCTGGCGTTCAAGACGCTGTACGTCTTCGTGGTGCTGAGGCGCGGACGCCGGCGAATCCTGCACGTCGGCGTGACGGCGAACCCGACAGCGGACTGGGCAGCTCGCCAACTCGTCGAGGCACTGCCGGGGAACGGCGACATGCCGACATTCCTGGTGCGCGACAGGGACTCGATCTACGGCCACGTGTTCCAGCGACAGGCTAGGCTTCTCGACCGGTGCGAGATGGTGACCCAGTACCAATCGCTGTGGCAGAACGCCTACTGCGAACGAGTGATCGGCACGCTGCGGCGCGAGTGCACCGACCATGTGCTCTCGATGTCGGAGCGGCACCTCACGGCGATCCTGCGCGAGTACGTCAGGTACTACAACGGGGATCGGCCGCACCAGGGGCTCGATGGCGACGCGCCTGATGGGCGAGCGGTCGAGTCGGAGCACGAGGGCGACGTGATCGGCGTGCGGGTGCTCGGCGGGCTGCACCATCGCTACACGCGGGCCGCTGCCTGAGTGACGGGCTCTGTGTGGTCTCGCGGGGGAGATCTGCTCGCGCCTTAGATGCGCGACGGATTCGCGTCCCTCGAGCGCAACACCGCGGCCGCGACGACTTGCGCGGCGCGATTCGACCGGGTTACCGTCGGTGATTTACTACGATCGACGCGCGGACGAGGTTTTCGGTAAGCACACCGTGAAGGACTTGACGACCCTGGCCTCTCATGGAAGGGACAATCGTTGCCGGACGACCTGGACGTCCTCAGGACGGAAGCCAGCGTCCCCGCTCAGGACGAAGCGCCAGAGCGCCGGCCCGAGGCCGTTGCGCAGGCTCACCACCGGACTCCACATGACCTCGTTGAAGGCGCGGCCCTCATGTCCGAGCCCGAGGCAGTGCCCGATCTCGTGCGCCAGGATGTAGCACTGCAGCCACCGCGGCCCGCCTTGCCGGTAAGTGACGAATCCGATCGTGTCATGGGATAGCGACCGCTCGACCGGCCGTGCCGTCCCCCAATCCTGCTGCACCACGACGGACAGGGCATGGACAACGAAAGCGCCGCGCGTCACCGCGGCATCCCGCCTCCCGGGCCAGTCCCGAGCGTAGTTCATCGGCTGCATCCAACTCCTGATGCGATCACCTGCTCCGCCCAAGTCCGAGGGGAAGACGGGCTGGAGGGGCCGGCACCAATGCAGCGACACCCCGGCCTGCTCCAGGATGCGACGCGCCGTCCACAATCCGTCCCTGACCGAGAGCGCGTCCGCGCCAGACCACACGAGGCGCCCATTCGCGCCGAACGAACGGATGTGATCCCGCAACCACGCTCGCGTCACCGGTCGCCAGCTCGAACGACCTTCCGCGTTCAGACGCCGGACGGGTGCGCGCAGCCGGGGACGCCAAGAGGAGAACGCCGGCACGGGCACGCCCGCGAGGTCGTAGAGGTTGATGAGCCCTTCCCCATGCAGGGCCCACAGGTTCGTTTCGGCGGAGTCCACGGCGAGCACGCGGTGGTCGCAATGGAGCGTGCGCCTCGGCTCGCTCGGGGTCCAGCGTCTCCTCTCCGCCTGTCTCAGGCAGCCACTCATGGCGGCGAACCCGCAAAGCACGCGCAAGGACGACCCGACCGCCTCAAATGCGTGGCCGAGACCGTCGAGGCCGGCACTTATGACGGCCGGCGGGTCGACGCGGAGCAGCGCGGCGAGACCTCGGACGGTAGTCTCCACCAGCAGGGTCAGGGCCCGGAGCCCAAGTGCGGCCTCGCTCACCGTGCCATCGATCAAGCCAATCAGAAGCCAGACGGCACCCCGTCGCCGTGCATCGGCGAGGGCATCGCAGGCCGACCGGACGGTCAGCCGGACGTGCTCGACGGCGCCCATCGCGAGAAGCGCACAGCGTGAGGAAAGCGCCTCCGCGCATGCTCCGAGGGCCATCCCCGGCCACAGCAGCGGCTCGCACCACCAGCCGAGGTCGGCCTGCCACCGTCCTCTCACGGACTCACCCCGACCATCGTCCGAGCAAACTCCCTGACACCCGCGCGCACGGCCTCCAAGTAGCGGCTCTGATCAAAACCCGAACCCGTATCCGCCCGCGAGAGCAGGAGCCGGAAGAGGCTGCTCATGGAATCGCCAAAGCTCTCCTGCCAACGCTCGTCGTAACAGGCGATGGTCTCGGGAGTGATGCGCAGGTCGTGACGCAGGAGTTCTTCGGCGGCCAGCACGCCCGACTCCAGGGCGTAGCGGATGCCCTCCCCGAACAGGGGGTCGCAGAATCGCCCCGCGTCACCGGCGAAGAGGACCCCCGGCCGACCGCGTGAACGCAGGTCGTGAAGCACGGGAATGAAGCCGCCACGCCAAGCGCGGGTACGCCGACCGCGTCGGAGCTGTGCCCCGAACTCATGCTCGGCGAGGAAGCGTTCGACCTCGCCGACGAGGGCCTTCGGGGTCTGGGCCCAGAAGGAGCCGCAGCCGACGTTCGCCGTGCCTCCGCCCGACGGGAAGATCCAGAGGTAGCCACCGGGCAAGGCCGGGCCAAAGTGGAACTCGAGGGCGTCGCGGAGACCGGGGACACCGGTCCAGTACGACTGGACGGCAAGCGGCAGCGGGTCGCGACGATGGAACATCCCCACTTCGCGAGCGATTCGAGACAACGCGCCGCTGGCGTCGATCAGTGCCGGCACCGTCAACTCCTCGGTCGTCCCCTCGTCACTCCGGACGTGGAGCCGCGGGCCCGGCCCGTCGAGGTCGAAACCCGTGACCTCGACGCCGGTGACGAAGTGGACCGTCGGCAGGCCCGCGGCGGCCTGTGCGAGACGATCGTCGAGTTCCCGGCGCCGCACGACGCGAACCATGCCCCGCGCACCGTCGGCATACGGAACCTCGGCCACCTCGTCTCCAATCGTGAAGCGGATCGCTCGGTGACTGACTCCACCGGCCTGCTCCGCGACGCCACCGAGCCCCAGGAGCTCCAACTGGTGAAGGCCCGGCCCGGTGATCCCGTCTCCGCACGTCTTGTCGCGCGGGAACCGGGCGCGGTCCATCAGGAGGACGTGGACGCCGGCCCGGCCCAGCGTCAGCGCCGCCGCACTGCCGGCCGGTCCCGCGCCGATCACGGCGACCTGGCAGGAGGATGTTCCGTCGAGCATGAGTGCGGCCCCTGAGTCAGTCCCAGAGCAGGACCGACGGAATCCGTTCCGGCTCGGCGGCGCGCAGGATGTGGTAGCCGACCCCGGCAAGGCCCTGGAAGAACCCCACGTTCTCGGTCCAGGGCTCGCGGCGGGCACCGATCAGGTAGTGCCCACGTACCGCCCCCTGACGCACGACCTCGCTCGTCCAGTCCGAGGCGAGCCGGGTCAGGTCGTCACGACCCAGAGCGCGTCCGGCCTCACGCAGCAACTCGACCCGGCCGAGGCTGCCGCAGCATGGATGATCGTGCCCCGAGACTCCGTAGCGGAGCGTCGCATCGAGCGCACGGAGCGCGTCGGCCAGGGCCTCTCGATCCGGATGGCTCCGATGGCCGGCAAGTCGGGCCAGACCGATGCCGGGGGCTCCGTTGCACCAGGCCGTCATGGGCGCGGAGCGCGCGGAGCCGGAAGCGCCTGGGCGGAGGTCCGCCCAGTGCCCGGACTCCGGATCGAAGAGAGTGCCTTCGTACGCGATGCCCTCACGCGCTGCTGCGGCGTAGCGCGCGTCGCCCGTCCGGGCCTCAAGGACCAGGAGGGCGTAGGCGATGCCGGCCGCGCCGTGCGAGAACCCGGCGCATGCTGCTCCGACCGTGTGCCACGCCGCCCCTCCGCCTTCGCAGGACTGCTGGCGCTCGACCAGTCGCTCACCGGCCGCGATCATCCTGTCGGAGATCCACGCCTCCGGTGTGACTGCGTCCAGCGCGCGAAGCCCGAGAATCGTGCCGGCCGAGCCATGCACGACGTCGAGGGCGTCGTCCTCCGCGATCGCCTCGATCGTGATCAGGCGGGCGGTCCGTCGGGCCTGATCGATCCAGCTCTCTTCGCCGAGCAAGCCGCCAGCACGAACCAGGGCGTACACGACGGAGGCGAGTCCCGACGCGCCCCCGAGCCCACACATCGGCAGGAGCTGAGCGCCGTGCCGATCCAGGGCGTAGCGCAAGGATCCCAGGGCTCCTTCGGCCAGCGCCCGGTCGCGTGCGTCACCGGTCACCGACCAGAGGGCGGAGGCGAAGAGGGCCACCCCGGCAAGACCGCTGAAGAGGCTCACGCCGAGGGGACTCAGCCGATAGCGACCAGAACGGCGTAGCAGCTCCTGGGAGGTCCAGGTGCATGTGCCGTCGGAACCCCAGTGCGCCTGTCGCTCGATCAGGCGACCGATGGAGCATGCCGCCTCCACCATGGCCTCCGGCGCGAGACTCCGTGCAGAGGTCGGAACGGGAGGCGGCGGAGACTCCGAGATCGGGTCGCGGCCCTCACCGTGCAGCACGCGCCCGGCGGCCGCGAAGGATGCGCGAATAAGGCCGACCTGACGCTCGCGATCCGCGACGTCAAGTCCGGCGATCCTGCGTGCCACGCTGCTCGCCGCGGGCGGCCCGAAGGGCTCAGCCTGGCGACTCCCGCTGATGACGATCCGCCCCGAGTCGGCGCGGGTCCGGAACATCGGGATGTCGGCGCTCTCGAGCGACTCCAGCTCGCAGCGAAGGACGGCCTCCCGGTGAGCCGGCGGCCAGATCCTCGACTGCGGCTCGAGCTGTTGCCGGAAGTACGCCCGGCGGCTCGAGCGGCTGCGCAGCCGCTCCGGCCTCAGCGATCCGCGCAGCACACCCGCGTAATCGCGGGTCTCGCGGAAGAGGACCCGGACCTGGCAGCGAGACAGTGCCGTCAGGGGACCGCCCGGGCTGAGCAGGTGCCGTCGATGCCGCTCGATCAGGGTGTGCGCCTCCTCGAAACCTGCCACGACGGAGTCGACGTGATCGTGTGGGCAGACCCGCTCACCCTCGAGGCGAGGGGCGTTGGCATGCTCCCGAAGCCAGGACTCTGCCGGCTCGCGGCGCATGTCGTCCGTGCCGGCATCGACCCAGCGTGGCGTGCTGTGGCTGGTCGGCTGGGGCACCACTCCCCCCAGGCCGCTGATGTCGAAGCACGCTCCCCCCGGTCCCACGATCCAGCTCGGGAGCAGCAGCGTCCTCAAGACCGAGTCCTCCAGCTCCGCCATGGCCACGCCGCGCGCCGATCCGGACTCGGCCCGGACCCATGCGTTCGGATGGAAGAGCGTCTCGGTGTCCACCAGCACGGGATCGGGGCCGCTGGCCACGATGTTCTCGTGGTGGAAGTCGATCCCGTCGAGGACGTACGCCAGGGCGAGGAGCATGCCTGACCGTCGGTAGTAGAGGGCGACCTCCGCGCTTGACGCGCATTCCCGGCGCTTGGCGAACTCGACCCACCCGTAGCCGGGCCTTTCCCAGACCCGCAGGATGCGAAGTCGCGTGCCGGAACCCAAGTCATTGAGCGTGCCGAGCAAGTCGTTGAAGCGCGCCTCGACCCCGGTCGGGCGCGGCTTGTAGGCGATCGAGACGCCGTCATCGAGTGCGAGCGTCACGACGGAGCGGCCTCCCTCGTGCGCATCGGAGATCCCGACGCGGATGTCGCGCACGGACGTGGGCGATGCTCCTCCGACGGTGAGGCGACCCAGCCCGGGGAGATCCTGCTGCAGGCGCTGCTCGAACTCCGCCACGAACGCCACCCAGTGCCGCCGGACGGTGTCGACGAGGTCTCCCAGGGCCTCGTACTCTCGCAGCAAGGCGCGTGTCGATCCGGCCGAGAGCTGCTCGACGAACTCTTCGTAGATCGAAGTACGCCGAGCTCCTCGCCACGACGGGAGCAGTCGATCGAGACCTGTCTCGCGGGCGCTCCGCCAGACGTCGAACTCGAACATGAGCGTCGGGCCGCACACCTTCAACAAGCGTTGATGGAGGTGTCGCTCGAATCGCGTCATCGCGACCTCGGGAAGGCACGACTCGCCTTTCACCTGAGCGTCGAGCTGTTCGCGCGCCTCGCGCACCAGCGGGTCGAGGAACTCCGAGAAGGCATCGGTCACCTGTGCCTTCACGGTCGGCTCGCGCAGGCCGGGTTGGGGCTGCGTCACGACGTCGCCGACCGGGAAGACGGGACGGCCGTCGTCGTCCCTCCGAACCAGGCCATGCCGAAGCCGAAGTAGGCCTTCGCCGTGGGTGCTTCACCGGGCAGCAGGGAGATCTTCACGTGGTTCCAGCCTCGTCCCAACACCAGTCGGGCATGATGCCGGAAGAGATGCGCGGCGCTCGCAGCCTGACCGACGCTCCGGCTTTCCGAAACCGGTTCGTGCCCGGGCCAGCGCATGAGGGCCGCCAGCCGGGACCGGTCGCACAGACCGTTCTCGACCAGTCGCTCGAAGAAGGGCTGCCAACCCGGATTCCAGACGGGGACCGGCGGTCCGCTCGCGGAGCACTCGATGCCGACGCGATCGCCCACGCCCCGTCCGACGTCGAGGGTCAAGACGAACTCGTCGACCGAGCCGGTGCCTGACGCGATCAGCTCGGTCCATGCCGAGGGGTCCCCACGCCACCCGGCGTCGTTCAGGACGCCGGGTATCTCCGCGGGCGTCAGACCGGCGATGGCGAAGCGCACGGTTCCCTGCGCCGTTCGCCGTGCGGGAAAGACACCGAACTGGGTCCGCAATCGCTTGTCCGGCTGCAGACACCGCTCGATGTCTCCAAGCGTCTCGCCCAGCCCTTCGGGGACGAACGGATCGGGGATCGAGGACACCAGCCCTTCGAGCACCGGCCCGCCCGCGACATCGAGCCGCCGGCGCTCCAGTCCGAAGAACGCGGCCGGGGTCGATGACAGCCCGTCCTGTCTGTCGAGGTCGAACTCCAGCCAGACGGCAGACTCGGACCGCGACGCCCGAGCGCGCAGGCACACGTCCCTGACGAAGCCCCACGCATCCGGGAGTTCGAAGGGAGTCGCGGCGGACGAGGCGCCCTCGTCCCCCACCACCATCCGGAAGGCCAGGCTGTCCTGAGGGAGACTGGCCGAGAAGCCGACGCAACCGGGCGGCCCCGAGAGGGGACACTCGAAGCCCGCGACCGGGGCGGGCGGCAAGGACGAAGTCAGCTCCCGGATCTGGCGCAGCTCGGACGCCGGCACCAGCTCCTCGGCCAGGTACGGCTCGACGATGCCGAGGGCCTGATGCAGGTCGTGCGCCACGGCCTACGAGTTCGGTTCAGTCGGTACAGTCGGACCGGGGTCGGCGTCGGTGGGGCCGTCCGTCCCGCCGCCTGTCGTGTTGTCGCAAATGGTTCCGTCGTCGTCCTCGCACTTCGTACGCAGGGCCGGATCGCACTCAATGATGATGGGGCAGTCGCCCTCAACCTTGGTGTCCTTTTTGCCGGTGTAGGCCATGGCGCTGGACAGGACGAGGTCTTCCTCAGCGGCGGCGGTCGGTGGCGGCAGGACCAGGACCAGGCGTGCCTCGGTCTCCTCCTCGATGAGGATTTCGACCTCCCCGGGAAGATCCAATCCGAGGTGCTCCTCGATCGCCCTGCGAGGGTGCCGCAACAGTTGCTCGCGGTACGCGGGGTCCGAGTGAGCGCGCTGGATCAGGTCGGCCGACGGATAGCCCTCGGGCGACGTGCCGGCACCGCGCGTGGGAATCACCAGCACCACGCGCTCTGGACTCTCCTCCCTGACATCGATCACCAGGTCACGCGGGACGTCGAGCGCAAAGGTCTCCTCGAGGGCTCGACGCGTATCTACCACCAACTGGCTGCGCCAGGTGGGGTCCTTCGTCGCATGCGCGACGATGCGGGTGCGCGGAAAGGACGCGATGAACTCTGACCGGTCGGCTCCCATCTTCCCTCCTCCATGATCGGGCTTCTTCCGGGAGCGGTAGCTCCCTTGCGAAGCGAGATGCTCTGCAACAATCGTATCCGACGATCGCTCAAGCGAGCGAGGGCGCAGGAGCAACCGAAACACGGTTAATTGCGACTAACGCATGCCTGAAGATTAATACTTTGAGCGAGGCGTCACCGGCTCGATGACGCTGCTGGCACGGCCCCACCGGCCTTCGTAGACCCTTACGGTAAGGGCCTTCGCATACCCCTGCCTCTGACAGTAGTCCTGGTGGTAGTCGAGCGGAGCGGACCCGATTTGGAACTCAAGCGAGGTCGTGTCGCCGCCTTGCACCTTCACGCCTCGCCGCCGCATGTCTTCACTGATGATCTCTGCGGCGTCTGCGGTCAGCGACTCGGAGTCGTCCATGACGACACCTACGGCGGCCTGCACCCATGCCACGTCTCCCGACGGCACAGTTATTCCTACCACGTACTGCTCGGGGCGCTGACACGCGACGCTGAGGACAAGCACGGCCATCAGATCAACGGTTCGCATCATGGGCACACCCCTCCGCATGAGGATCCGATCTGTCCCATCCTACGCGCCGTCGGGCGGCGGAGGCGGACAGGGTAGGCGCGGCGGAACCTACCGTACTTCAGCACCAACACACGCCGCCAAGGACGCCCAGCCCGCGTCTACGAGCCGCTCGTTCCACCGCTCGAACGGGTGAGGATCCGCGTCCAGGAAGCCCAGGAACCGTCGAATAGCCGGTGCGGCTTCCGGGTGTGGCTGCCTGCGGAGTTGCTCAAGCGCGGCGAGTGCGAGCGAGGAGTAGCGCGGCTCCGGACGCCACTGCGTTCCGCTCTTCATACGGAGCAGCACGGGCAGACTGTCAAGATCTTCGTCATCCCTGAGTGACTCGAATGCCTCCCGGTCTTGGCGCCGAAAGGCGTAGGTCCCGGTGGTGGCGTAGTCGTACTCGATCAGGATCAACGCGCGAAGTGCGAGGCCCTCACTCTGCTCGGCCTCGTGCGCGTCGAAGAGCGTGTCGAGTACCATGTCGGTCGCATCGTCTCCGAGGCCAGCAACACCCTGATACAGGTAGGCGGCGTCTTCCGCTCTGTCGACGACCGACTCACGCAAGGCTTCCCGGTAGAGCGGTAGGGCCTCGCGACCGAGGAGCTGGCCCAGATTGCGCCACGCCCAGCTCTTGGCTCGATAGTCGTCCGACCGCGTGGCCTCCAGCATCACCTGTCGAGCGGCGTCGGGGGCAGCCGGTGCCGCCAGGAGGGTCGCCCGCGTACGCACGGATAGAGGAAGGCTCTCGTCGAGGACAGCCTGCACGGCCTGGTCCTCGGCACTCGTCAGTCCTACGGCCGAAGCAGTCTCCCAGGCGACACACTTCGCGACCTCGGTCTCGGCGCCCGTGGGCGAGAAGAGCACCTCCCCGGGCGGCGGCCGAGTGACACGTCCCGTGGAGAGGTCGACTTGTGTGACCACATGATCGAGCGATACCAGGACGAGCGCATCGAGCGACTCGTCGAGCCAGTGGCCGAACTGCCAGATGATGCTCGATGCGGTACCACCAAACCGATCCTTGAATCCCGGGAGCACGTCATCCGGAGCGAGTGAGAAGCTCACTCCGCCGGACGGGCCGACGACAGTGACCAACTCGCCGCCACCACGAGCCCCCCAGCAGTCGATCAAGACGATGCGGCCATCGTCCATGACGTAGGTGCTGACCGGCACCTGGGCCACACGAGTCGAGTGGACGACCCGATCACCTCGATCGATGAGCCCGAGGGGGCCGCCGGCCGGGAGGTCCTCGGTGTCGATGACCGCGGGATCCAAAGGCGCGCTGTCGCTCGACCGTTCGACCAAGTGAATCGTCGAGGGCGCTGGCGGCGGAGCGTCCTCGGTCTCGAAGGACCTCCCATCGACGATCACGTAGTAGCGCCCTTCGGGTGATACGAAGATCCGCGTTCCATAGAGGACCCAGCTGTCCGCCTGGACCCGTGGGGCAAGCAGCACGAGGGTGAGAGCAACGACCGATCTGATCTTCGCAGGCGAGAGCATCATCCTCATCCTACGCGCCGTCGGGCGGCGGAGGCGGACAGGGTTTCACCGTCCGCTACCGGCCTGCCTGCCATGCTCCCCTGCGCGCTGGGCCTCCACGCGCCGGACTGCCTCACGCGCGCAGTACGCAGCGGTAAGCCCCGCGAAGGCACCACCGCCTATAATCCAGGGGGCGTGCTTCAGCATCTCAGCAAGCACAGGCTCGCCCCGCAGGAGAGCCACGATGGCAATGCCCGCGAGGATCCAGCCCGCCGTGACCAGCCCGGCGCGAAGCACACCCCAGACGAGGAAGTATCGCAGCCACCGGCCTTCGGCATGCGCCTCCACAGCCGCCTTCATCTCGGGCCACAACATTCGCGCTGCTCCGTTCTGGCTAGCGTTGTCGCCGCTCTGCTCCGCGGCTGTCCCAGTGTACGTGACGACCGGAGCACCGAGCTGAGGGGCGGCCGCAGTCTGCTGCAGCGGGTTGTTGGCTGCCACTCACTCACTGCTGAGTTCACGGAAAACCTCCGCAGACTCTTGGACGAGTTCAAGCAGCTCGGGGTCTATCTCAGTCTCGTCGAGCACGCCTTGTGCGAGGCCCCACGCGACCCTCTGGTCCGGGTGCTTGAGGCGTACATGCTGCGACCAAACGTAACGGGCAGGACCCTGGTGGTATTCATGGATATGTTCGCTCAGCTCGCTGGCTGGGATCTCACCACGCCGCCACCTACCGAAGTAGTGGTCGAGCTGGGCTAGCCAGTGTCCGAGTTCACGTTCGTATACGAGTTCCGCGAGGCGTCTGAGCTCCGCTTTCTTCTTCTTGTTCATAGGCGCCTCGCATGCCCAGCCAACGGTGCTGCCGCTCAGCTGCGCGGCTGACTCAGTGTACGGCAAGGGCCACGACCAGCCCCGCCAGGCAAGACCCTTCCCCTCAGCAAGCGCCGTCGGGCGGCGGAGGCGGACAGGCGCCTCTACGGCACCGAGTAGTGGAGATCGGACGGCGTGACGACATAGAAGCTGCTGCTGTCCTCACCCCATGGAACCGTCACGGTCGTCGACCTTGAGGTGGCCTCGTTCGCGAACGTGTCCTCGTTGGAACCCATCAGGTTCAAGAAGGGGCGAAGCTCGCCGTCACCCATCCCGACACCCAGAACGACCTGCGCCGCACCGGGCTCAGCCAAGTTCGTGCCTGTGAAGAGGCGTAGGCTTGGCTCTACTCCCCCAAGCAGCAACATGCGCGGCGTCCCCTCGGTGTCTGCGTAGTGGACAAGCGATGCATCTCCAAAGCTTCCCTCGCTTCCTGCGAACGAGCTTGACCACTCACCCGTGACGTTTCCCTGCGCGTCCAGCAGGCGGAAGCGTCTTGCTTCCACCTCGGAGTCATCTGA
Organism: Phycisphaerales bacterium; assembly: GCA_029260315.1. GTDB lineage: Bacteria > Planctomycetota > Phycisphaerae > Phycisphaerales > UBA1924 > S146-42. The sequence goes on from JAJDDM010000165.1 coordinate 36,180, forward strand.
CGTGGCAGAGATCAGGGTGAATGCCAGGATCACGCTCCAGCCAATCGTGGTGAGGGCTACTGCGCGTCGGTGAGATGTCTCAAGCCGACTGAGACGACCGTGAAGCTCATGGTTCGGCGCGATTCCGTGTTCCACTCGGCAATCCTCCTTTGGGGCGTCCTGAGCTGGCGCTGGGTGGGCTTCATCCCCTACGGATCGTGCCCCAGAGTTGGTTGCGTCGGCTGCTGGCGCGGGCGGCCAGGAACGTCGCCGAGCCACTAGGCTTCGGGAGAGCAGGAGAGCACTCCCGCCCCGACTTCGCCCCTCCTCCACACGGCGGAGAGCACCCGATCCCCAGGATCGCCCCCGCTTGGGTACCTGCGGGACCCTCCGCGCGCGCCTCCGCTGGTATGCGGAGTTCGTGGTTCCCCGGGCGTGACGGCTCGGCGAACTCCACACCCCGTCAGCGCCGACCCGGCCATGCGACCGGGCGCCCCCGACGCTCGACGCCCCCTGGATCCCCGAGCGCTGCCTGTGCATGATCCTTCAAATACTTTGAAGGTCCCCGCATGCCCTACCGGGATGGCAAGACCGCCTATCGCGCCCTGCTCGGCATCGCCCGAGCCCAGGGGGGCTACGCCACCTCGAAGCAGGCGGCCGGCGCGGGATTCGGGTACAGCCACCTGACGTACCACGTCCAGGCCGGCAACCTCGAACGTGTCGCGCGGGGACTCTACCGGCTGCCCGAGGTCACGCCGTCCGAGCAGGACGAACTCATCCGGCTCTCGCTGCTCACCCGGGGGCGCGACGACATCCCGCGAGCCGCCGCGTCCCACGCCACCGCCCTGGCGCTCCACGAGCTGTCGGACGTGCTCCCGCGGCGAGTCCACCTCACACTCCCGGCGGGTTGGCGGCAACGCGCGCCCGCCGGGTGCGTCATCCACAAGGCCGACCTGCGCAACGATGAACACGAGGAGTGGGAGGGATTCTCGGTGACGACGCCGCTGCGCACGCTGCTGGACGTGGCCGCCGATCCGAGGTTTCCTCGAGAGCAGCTCGACCGAGCCGTCGACGACGCCCTGATCGACGGGCTCGTCTCTCGCTCGCGCCTGCGCCGTGCGCTCACAGACGTGGCGACGGTCGCCGGCCGGGAGCGCCTCACCGCCGCACTCGACGCCGCGCGGGCCTGAGCGACGATGCCGCCGCGCTTCGAGAACGCCGCCACGTTCCGGCAGTCCCTCGAACAGCGTCTGCGCACCGAAGCGGACCGACGCGCAACCGCGGTCAACGCCCTGCGCCTCAAGCTGCTGATCGAGCGCCTGCTCGCGCGGCTCTTCGCCGAGGACACCCCACCCTGGCTCGTCAAGGGCGGCTACGCCATGGAGCTGCGCCTACGACCTCGAGCGCGGACCACCAAGGACCTCGACCTGGCCTGCTCGATCCCGCACGTCGCCGACACCGCCGGCGCGCTGCCCGAGTTGCGTGAGAGACTCCAGGACGCCGCGGGCCGGGACCTGGGCGACCACCTCGTGTAGCGGATCGGCATCCCGACCACGCAGATCGAGGCGGCCCCCGAAGGCGGCGCACGCTTCCCCGTCGTCGTCCTGCTGGCCGGCCGTGAGTACGGACGCTTCCATGTCGATGTCGGCCTGGGCCCGGCGCCGGATGCGCCGCCCGAGTGCATCGTTGGCGAGGACCTGCTGCGCTTCGCGGACCTGCCTCCGGCGCAGATCCTGCTGGTGTCGCGAGAGGTGCAGTACGCCGAGAAGCTCCACGCCTACACGCGCCCGTGGGGCGACCGGGAGAACACGCGCACCAAGGACTTGGTGGACTTGTTGCTGTTGATCGACGCTGGCCTGGGCGACCACCTGGCCCTCGACCGCGCGCTCGGAGCGGCCTTCGCCGACAGGCCTGGCGGGCGACCGCCTGATGATCTGCCGCCACCGCCGGAGAGCTGGAGTGTGCCGTTCACGTCGATGGCCGAGGAGGTCGGCCTGGACACGCCAGACCTGGAGGCGGCCTTTGAGCGGTTGAGACGGTTCCACCGCGAGCACGGCGGGCGCTCGGGGACGGGGTCGTCGTCCGGCGGTCCGTGAGGCCGGCCGCTACGCTCGGAGGATGTCCCCCACCGTTTACCTGCTCGCGCTCCTCCGTGCGGTGTTCCTCGAGCGTCGGCAGCTGCTTCTGGAGAACCTCGCGCTCCGCCAGCAGGTCGCTGTACTGCGTCGGGGCGTGAAGCGCGTTCGGCTCGAGGATCGCGACCGCATCTTTTGGATCGGCATGCGGCGGCTGCTCACCAACTGGCAGCAGGCGCTGATGATCGTGAAGCCCGAGACGGTGATCCGATGGCACCGCAAGGGCTGGAAGTACTACTGGCGACGGAAGTCGAAGCCTCACAAGCCAGGTCGCCCGCCGATCAGCTTCAAGCTCATCCACCTGATCCGACGCATGTCGATGGAGAACGCGACCTGGGGTGCGCCGAGGATCCAGGACGAGCTGGCGTTGCTCGGGCACGAGGTCGCGGCGTCAACGGTGGCCCGCTACATGGTCAAGGCCCGCAACCCGAAGCGCGGCCAGGCGTGGACGACGTTCATCCGGAACCACCTCGACCGCACGGTCGCGTGCGACTTCTTCACCGTGCCGACGCTGGCCTTCAAGACGTTGTACGTCTTCGTGGTGCTGGGGCATGCACGCCGGCGCATCCTGCACGTCGGCGTGACGACGAACCCGACGGCGGAATGGGCCGCGCGGCGACTCGTCGAGGCGCTTCCCGGGATCGGAGCGGCGCCCGACTACCTGGTACGCGACAGGGACTCCATCTACGGCCACGTGTTCCAGCGCCAGGCCCGAGTCCTCGACCTTCGCGAGATGGTGACCCAGTACCAGTCCCCGTGGCAGAACGCCTACTGCGAACGGGTCATCGGCACGCTGCGGCGCGAGTGCACGGACCACGTGCTGCCGATGAGCGAACGCCACCTCACGTCGATCCTGCGCGAGTACGTCGCGTTCTACAACGAGGACCGACCGCACCAGGGGCTGGATGGCGACGCGCCTGATGGGCGCGCGGTTGAATCGGAGCGCGAGGGCGAGGTGATCGGCGTGCCGGTGCTCGGCGGATTGCACCACCGCTACACGCGAGCCGCGGCCTGAGCGACGCCGTTGTGACAGCCGCAAACTGGCGGGAGAGATCCGCGCACACCTCAAGTGCGGCGCGACTCGACGCCCTTGCCTGTCTGAAATGCCCTCGCGGCGACTTGCGCGGCGTGAATCGCGCCGGCTACGGTCGGTCAGTTACTACGATCGACGCGCGGACGGGGTAATCGGTAGGGACAACGCTGCCGGTGCGCAACGGATCCACGCTCTCACCGGTGCAAAGTGCGCTCGCGACGACTTGCGCGGCGTGCTCCGCGACGGCTACGGTCGGTGAGTTACTAGGCTCGGGGCGCAGACGAGGTTATCGGTAGGAACAACCCAATCTTGCATACCCCTCTACAAGAGGAAGGTGCTCCCGCTCTTCATTCTCAGGAAACGCCTAAGCTCTGCCACGGCTGAGAGCTCTAGCGACTTCAGTGCCGTCTGCCAGCCGATGGCATCGCCCCTTCTGACTGCGGCAGTAGCGTCATACCGATACGCGACGACATCCCTATAGTAGTGTTCGTATGACTCAAGCTCCTCAGACGATGTAGTACCTCTGCCGTAGGAGTGCGCTGCCACGCTAACCACCACTAGACCAAGTGTCATCGCGAACATCACAACCTTGAGCCCACTCTCGTGCCCGAACCCATGCCCGCTGACAAGGCCCATAGCCATTAGCAACTGCGCTGTAGCGAGCACCACCGCAGCCAACAGAGAGAATCGCGCAATAGCCTCCGACCACGCCACGTGTTCCTCTAGTGACAGGATTCGATCCGGCGGATCCTCCCCTGTACGCCCACTGACGTAAGACGCCTGGTGCGAGAAGCGCAAGGCGGACAGGGCATCCATGCAGTCAGACTGAACATCGCTGCTCGAATAGGCCTTGACCTCAAAAGCCAAGTCATCTTGGTCGCCTCGCATAAACCCAACTGACGATCCAGGATTGCTCTTGAGCGAGTCAACTAACGCATGGAGCTTTCTCCGATACTCGTCCTTGCACGCGCAGTCACCTACCGCGAGTCCGCTCATCAGCTCTCCGTCTAGGAATGACTGAAAGTGCCACAGCCTCAGCCGCTCCCTGGCGTGGCAGTTAGTGACATACCTCTGCCTGATGTTCCCCCACTTAATCACGCCAACTACAACCAAAGATGCGAGCGCAATGCACTCAACGATAACAGTCACGACCTTCGGCGGAGGATCTCCCAGTGCGTACGCAGCCAGCTCCGCGCAAATGGCCAAGAGCGCAACTGTGGCAGCCAGAAGCGATGCGAAGCCAAGCCAGTACATCTGCTTCTTGGCTTTGCGCGCAGCTCGATCGAAACCATAGAAGTAATCGACAAACTGCTGGTTCCTCAGGAGCTGACTAATCCGGGGATACTGACGAAGGAACTTGGCGCCAACGTCAATGTCGTGGTTGTATTGTATGGTAGCCATTTGACACTCCGGTGAAGCGGGGTGACGAGCAGCCCTGGCCGAGGACATCACAGCCACCAGCGGACAGGCCTAGCACAGCCACCAGGCTGGCCCGAGCCGGGCTCCAGAACACAGAGAGTTCAGATAGCAGGTTTCCCTTCCCCAACAAGCGACTTCTCCTGACGGGCCTGCTTCATATACTCAATAATAGACGCCATGTCTTCGGTGGTATTAATCGGAGACGCCTGAAACTCGCCGAGCACCCGAAGGTCCGGGCACTTGCTGCCAATGTAGACTGGACGACCGGGCTTACGGAGTGCCCACGCCGCACCGATCTCGTGCTTCAGCCAATCGCTTTCCGTGTAAGTATCCTCGTTCAGGACAATCACAATCTCATCTGCACGACTGAGTTCATCGCGGATTCGATTTGGAAAGTGCTCACCAGGCTCATTCGACCAAGGCCCTAGGTACGTTTCGAAATCAGCCAGGTCCAGCAGCGCCTTAAGGCCCACTGCGTACTCAGCATCGGCATACGCATGGGCGACAAAAACGCGATAAGCACCGTCCGCAGTCAACGGCTCGCCTCCCTCGCAGCGCGGAGAAGGAGAAGATCGATGCCACAAGTACTCGAATTCCTCCTGCATGAGGTCAAAGAGGTCCTTCTTAACCTCCATGTTGTTCACAACTTCAAACCACGGCAGCTCAGCAGCGGAGATACCGGCAGCGAATCGCCCAAATACAACGATATCACGGAAGAAGTACATCGGCCCAGACGCAGGTGTCTCATAGTAGTGCACTAGGACATTAGCATCGCTTGCGCACCGCCTAACCTCTGCCAACAGGTCAGTGTAAGAAAGCCCATCCAGCTTCGCACGGCTGGGCACCTTAGCGCGCCCACTCTGGCGAATCCCATCAAGAACCAATCCAAGGCCCTTTTTGCTCTCCACAAGTGAGTTTTGCTCAATCGAGTCGGCCCGGAGTTGCCCAAACTCCGACAGCGGGTCAGCAAGAAGCAGCCGCACTGGGCGCCGCGCTTCCCCATGTGACATCACCCTGGCGACATCCTCGGGACTTATGCTATCGGAGAAGAACGTATCTAGTATATCGAAGCCATATCTTGACTCGCGGAGATGCTCTGCCTTGTCTAGAGCCCCCGTCACCATGTCTCGAAGGCCATTTGGATCCCACGCCTTGCCCATGTATGTCTTAAGAATACCGCTCCAGGCGGCGTACGCCATCTGCTTCAGCTGCTCATTGCCGTGTGTCATTTGTGTAGATCCGCCCAAGCAGGAGGAGTACCGCCACGACCGATTTCACCATGGAGGTTTGTGATCATGAGCCGCCGCACTTCCTGGTACCCCAGATTTCGAAAACGGAGCAACCACATGAGCTTGGTAGTCATGGCTTCAATACTCATATCCCACGCTGGCACCAGGCCAAACTCCTCGAGCGCCTTAATGCCGGGCTGATTAGTCCGCATCGTGCTGACGCCCTCTGCTATCTGAGTAGTCGCTACTACGGGAATCTCACGATCCTTGCAGCTAGCTAGAAACGAGTAAAACGAACTAGGGGGGTCCCCTTCGCCGAAAGCGCGCAGAACAACTCCTTCTAGCCCACAGCCCTCTCCATCGAGCAGCCCTTCATACAGGTCCGACCTCATCCCAGGATGGCAAGTAATACTGACAACTCTATCTGAGAACTCGCCCTGGTCGCCTCGGAGGAAAGGCATTAGCCTTGAATGATCAATCTCATCGAGAACATCACCCCCTACGATGATCTCCTGGCCGACTGAACCGAAGTCCCTCTGAATATTGAACGTGTGAAACCCGTCAAAGTCACGTGAGCTAACTTTCTTGGCACGCGCGCCGCTAATGATTCGCGTCCCAAACACCGCAAACACGCCAGATGACCGCAGTGCGCCGCGTGCTCTTTCGTGCTCCAAGCGTTTTATAAGCTTGATAGATCCCAGCAAGTTGTTCAGAGCATCGGAAACCGCGAACTTAATCGGAATCTGCGAGCCTGTCACGACAACGGGCTTGGCTACGCCTCCCAACGCAAAGGTCAGCGCCGCAGCTGTATAAGCGAGTGTATTCGTGCCATGCAGGACAACGAAACCGTCCGGAGGATCTTTGCTGTCAACAAGCCGCTGTACGCTTTGGTATATTTTTCGCCAGTGCGCAGGCGAGATATCTGCACTGTCGACGTCAGCAACAACCTCGTGCGTAAGTTCCAGGTCGTCGACCTCCAAAAAGTCCACCCCGCGAGCATCAGGGTGAATCGCGTCCTTCTCTAGCGCGATTCGCTCCTTGGCGGCACGATCGATGAACTGATTCGCAACAACAAACTCATCTTCAGACCCTTCGCTTTCCGGGGGCGCGATTCCCTCTGCCTCACTCCTGTAGGAAGTAATCGTGCCGCCAGCCCTGATAATGTGTATCTTCACTCCTTCTCTCCATGGCGGCCACTCCAGTGGCGCACGACTTCGGAAGCATAAATCCCTAGAGTGTCATAGATTCTGCGGCTCTCAAGCTCCAGAGGTGGGAGGTCTGGGTTGGTAGCCAGCTTCCTCTCATGCTTCTGCTGTGCCAGGTCGATCGCGATTGAGAGTTCAGTCAACGCGAGTACCGCTGGGAGCCGACCACCCTTGCCTTTCGTATTACTATCATCATCATGCGACAGCAGGCTTTTCAGCTCCCGAAGGCCCTTAGACAGGCGCCCTTGCTTAACGTCATAAGCGATACCCAGCATCGCTTGCTCCTGCCCTTCGAAGGGGAACACACTCACACCGCTTAGGGCGTTTGTGTAGGCGCTCATCCCGCCAAGATCAGTAACGTAAGAGATGCCAAGAAACCGAATCCTGTCGCATCCATCTCGTGCGAGAGAACTGGCTAGGGCATCCGGCATCGACACAAAACGTGCACCCCACTTATCGCAAACCTCGTGGAGTTCGTCCTCAAACACCTGTGTCGTATTGCACGCGATTGCTATTAGCCGCGCCCCAGAAAGACAGAGCGAACGAACTCCGTCGAGCACTACGGAACGGGTTTGCGCCCTTCGATAACCGAGCTCCATCGACACGCCCATTGCAGGCTCGGAGAGCACCTTTACTTCCGGCATGCCCACGTCACCGGCATTGAGCCCGATAGTGTCCAGGTCGGAACGCGCGAGCCTGTTGATTCTGTTCCAGAGGAGAATGCCTGACTCTGGCGCATTACCTGTCAGTATGCCGATAGCCTGAGATGCCGATTGCATGAACGGCATATCAGCCTTAGCCTCTGCGATACCACGGCCGACCCATGCGCGCCCGTTCGCCTCTAGGGCTGCGAGAAGGCCTGAGGGCTCAAACTCGATTCCCCATCTCCGGTCCCCGGCATTGGTCATCATAGTCCCAGCAGATCCGATCTGCTCAAGGACGGCCGCGTCAAACAGGTGCTCTATCTCACGAACAGCCTTCCAGCAGAACGGTGTGACGCGTCCCTTCTCCATCCCGTAATCGGTCGCGATCTGGTCCTCGTCTAGATGGACAACTGATCCGCCCCCGACCGCGCACCGCACAGCATCAGTGTCGATGTCCTGATGTGCGCGACAATGCGCGGCGACGATCCGACTTCGCTCTCCATCCTGCACGCGGAAGAGGAGAGTCTTGAGCTCGTCCCAAATCGGGATGCCTTCAGATCCAAGACGGACTCTCTTGCTGGCTGCCTCTCGGCACGTAACTACGCTTGCCCCGTTCACATTGACCGCAAACCGTGCCCATACCCCAAGGCTCTGCACGACGTCCACGGCCTCGGCGACAGCATCCGTGAGGTCAATGCCGCTAAGGCCCGATTCTCCAGTTGCTTGCTGATACGCTGTAGCACGTCCGTTCATCATTCACCGCCTACCGTTGCATTTCTTATCGGTCCGTTCCAATGGGCGACGACATCAGCAACAGACTCCGCAGCCCTCGCAACTTCGATCGAGCCATCGCTGTCGTATGTGAGCACAGGAGGCATTGGGCGGCTGTTATAACGAGACCACATGCCAAGGGTGTAGGCTCCTGCGTCCTCGACTACGAGTATGTCGCCGGATTCAATACCTGGTAGCCTACGATTACGGGCCACGTAATCACCTGAGAAACACAGCGGCCCTGCAACGCTCCAAGTGGCGACTCTATCTAACTTCCTATGCCCTCTGCTATCAAAAACAGAGATATCATGGTACCAGCTCTCCGGCTGATACGCCGGCCGCACGAACATGTCCGCGCCAACATGTATTACGGCGGTTCTTGCCGATTCACCCGATCTGACGTACTCCACACGACTCGCCACCCACCCACAAGAAGCGATCAGAGAACGCCCAAACTCCGTCACTAGATCGTATCTTCCATCGAAAAGGCCTGGGGCGCGCACGCGTAGCGCAGAGGCGTACTCCTCAAACGTAGGGGCCGGATTGTCTGCCCGGTAGGTAGCAGGCAACCCACCCCCGATGTCAATCGAACGGATACGCGCCTCTACCTTGTTAATACTCTCCGCGAAGTCGTACACTCGTCCGATGCCCTTTACAAGCAGGTCAATTGGGCAGCCTTGAGAGCCGACGTGTACGTGAAGACCATCAATCCAGTCATGGTTCATAATCGTGTTTGTAATGTCGCGGGCACTGTCTCGCAGCAGTACTCCGAACTTCGCGCTCGGTGATCCAGTGAAAGTTGTTGGGATAGCCGCGCCCTGCAGACATGGGTTAATGCGTATCCCAATGCGGGACTTCGGGCCATCGACCGCCGCGATTCGGCGGATTTCCTCAAGCGTGTCTGCATTCAGCCTAAGACCTGATTTCAGGGCATCCTCTATCTCACTGATGGTCTTGGCTGGGCTGTCAAAAACGATGCGATCAGATGGCACGCCAAGGTGCTCGGCGATCGCAATCTCTCCTGAAGATGCGACTTCAAGGCCAAGGCCGAAACTCAAGACGTGCCGCACTACTCGAGGCACTGGAAGTGCCTTGATGGCGTACGTGTTCAGAGCGTTTGGAAAAGCAGAACGAATCGCGTTTGCTCTTTGCCGCAAAGCCTCTAGGTCGATGAACATGGCGCTGGGGCAGTTATCACTCAATATCTTCCTTCTCACTGCCTCAGGCATCACTGTTGCAGCGGTCATTGCTCACCGACCTCGCGAGTTCCTTCAATGGATGACTCCACAAGTGCGGCCGCACGCCTGAGCCCTGCGTCGTTTCCGAATCTTCCCACGATCTGCAGCCCGAAAGGGAGCCCCTCGGCTGTGAGAGGAACGGACACTGCGGGGTCGCCGGAAAGGTTGAAGGGAGCGGTGTACTTAGTTATCGATCGAGTGAATGCGGGTCTGATGCACTCGGTGATAAGCGGCGCTGCCGTAGGAGTCGTCGGAGTGAGAAGGAACCGATTATCCGGTAGCAACTTGCGCGTGAGTGCCTGCCAGGTCACCTGAAAGCGCCTAGCACGAGTATATTCCTGTCGGCTGATTGAACGCCCGATTTCTAGTTTCTCCAACACGTGCTCGCTAATCCTGCTTCTATTACTTAGAAGCTTCTCCGCGTGGACTCTCGATGCTTCATAGAGCATGATTGTCGCATTCGCCTTCCAAGCCTCATCAAGAGCGAGGCCATCAACGACCTCAATTCGATCTAGCCCGTTCACGAATTCAAAGAAAGCCTGTGCTTCACCAAGCGCGTTTTCCTTGTAAACTTCTCGCGGTACAATGAACGTCAATGGCATAGCGGGGTTGCCGCCGTCAGCGAGTTCATCACCTCTCAGCACATCAAGTGTTGAGAATGCGCTGGCGACATCGCTTGCTAGGACACCCACGTGATCGAGCGAGGGAGAGAGCCTCGTGACTCCGCTCATCGAAATTGTGTTGGCGGTCGGCTTTAGGCCGACTACGCCACAGTACGAAGCTGGCACGCGCACAGAACCACCGGTATCGGTGCCGAGGGCAACCTGGCATTCTCCTAATGCCACTGCAGTCGCAGAACCGGAAGAAGAGCCGCCTGGACTTCTTTCGGGATCTGAGGGGTTTAGCGTGTTGCCATAGTGTGAGTTGATACCCGTTACACCGAGCGTGAACTCGTCTAGCAATGTTGCTCCGAGAATGATGGCGCCAGCTTCTACTAATCGCGTGATAGCGGGAGATGTGGCAGTCGCGCTCTCAGTGGAGAGATCTGGATGTGCACCAGCGGTTGTGGCTCGACCAGCGATTGCAAAGGTGTCTTTTATCGCAACGACAACACCGTCAAGGGCCCTTGAGCTACCGCACCGCACCCGCGACTGGGCCAAACGCGCGCTTTGAATTGCCGAGTCGTCAAACATCTCTACATAGTGGTTTAGACGTGGCTGACTCGCCTTCGCTGCCTCTACTGCGAGAATCGTGTTTGCCACTATCTCAGTGTCATGTCGTACGGGCGGCGGCACTAGGGGGCACTCTGGAAGTGGCTGAACACAGATCGAATATGGTCGTGTGGAACTGCCGCGGCCCTGTTCCCATCGACTCCCTTCGTTGTCGTCGCGCTTGTCATGGAGTTCAGGATCGCCTCCTCTGTCGCCTCTGCTACCGCAGCAAAGATAGGTGTGTAGGCGTCGAGAGGGATCAGATTCGACACACGATTTCCTGCGCGGCCAGGGCTATACCTGCGCGTAGAGAACGCAATTATGTAGTCGCCACTGCCGTTGGCCATGTTCGATCCGGTTCGAGCTAGCCCGAGCACCGCACGTTTTGCTATCCGCTCGAGTCCGTGTGGATCCACTGGCGCGTCGGTAGCGACCACGATCATGCAGGAGCCATCCTCATCTGGAACCGCCGCTTCCGCAGGATGAAACTCCCTCCCCCGTATTGTCAGAACGCCATCGAAGTTCGTCTGGACGAGGACGCCCACCGTCCACCCCCCGGGCGTCACGCGTGAGGAAGTTCCTATCCCTCCCTTAAATCCGAGGCATGTGGTTCCAGTACCGGCGCCTACACATCCCTCTTCGACATCGCCTGTTGTTGCATTCGCCAGCGCCCTGAGAAAGTGCTCAGGGTTGACGCTCCTCTTCCTAATGTCGTTAAGCCAGCCGTCGTTAGTCTCTCCCACGACCACGTTCACCGACCTGACATTCTCATTGCCTCTCATTTCCAGAGCATGGCCGACCATTCCGGCCATTATAGGCGCAACCGACAGCGTGTTTGTCAGCGCGATTGGGGATTCAAGTTCTCCTAGCTCGACAACTTGGGTAAACCCAACGGCCTTACCATATCCATTGGCAGTGAATACGGCTGCTGGCACGGGATTCCTATATGTGTTTTTACCGAACTGAGGGACAATGACAGTTACACCTGTTCGCACGTTGCGCCCCTCGACTAGGGTTTCATGCCCGACAGCAACATCAGATACGTCTGTTATCGAATTACGTGGTCCTGTCCTCATGGATCCAATTGTGACACCAAGGTCGCGCAGGCGTTGAGGTGGCCGGGGCTCGCTCGCGCTATCGGTGGGTAAGCCGCAGGATGCCAATGTCAGCAAGAAAAAGAGTGTGCACGACTTCATTGCCTGTTCTCAGCTCCTTTTCTGTCCAACACGCCCTCGATCGAAGCGGCAAGTGAAAGAGCGCGCTCGTCGCAGTGTGCAGGCGTGACTATCTGAATTCCGTACCGTAAACCGGCCTCGGCTCGCCCCGCCGGTACTGTTACGGCTGGGAGGCCCGCAAACGTCCACGGGAGGTTCATTGCAGGGCTGCCGCTATCCGTTAGCCCTTTTGGCGCAGCTCCCATCGTTGACGGCGCGACCCAGGCCGAAGCGCCAGATGCAGCCAGGATCCGCTCCAGTTTGGCCCGCTGCCTTGCTTGTTCACAGCGCGCCTCCTCAACAGTTGACTCTCGTACCCCCCTACCCGCGATTACGACCTCCGCGCTGCCAGGACGGTATAAGGAGCCATAGTCTGCAAACCATGGTTGGTGATAGGCGGCGAATTCATATGAGCACAGTGCGCTGCAGAGGTCGCTCAGCCTCTCTAGATCTTCAAACGCGGGGCTGTCAGCGATATCGAATCCCGAGCGGTCGAGGCAGCCAAGAGAGGCCTCAAATGAGATGCGAGAGTCTTCCGGCAGCTGATCAATAAGCGGACCGCGCGGCACCAATAGCCGCATGTTCTCATCGCGCCTTCCAGCGACCCAGTCATTACAAATCACACGGGCTGCAAGCTCCGCGATTGCAACATTAGATGCGATCACACCGACATGGTCTAGTGAGCGGGAGAAAGGAATAACCCCATCAGTGGGCACACGGCCGAAGGTTGGCTTGAAACCGACTACGCCACAGTAGGAAGCGGGCCTTATCAGGGAGCCGACTGTCTGTGTGCCCAGAGCAGCTGGAACATACCCCGCCGCTACCGCGGCCGCCGATCCACTGCTGGATCCTCCAGGAGTGTGTGCAAGATTTCGTGGATTGGCGGTTGACGGTGGGTCGCTGCACGCAAATTCGCTTGTTTGGGCCTTTCCGAAGACGACCGCACCGGCATCTCGCAACCTGGTTACTACTGATGCCTCTCCGCTCCCAAACAACGCCGGATCCAAGGCCGATCCCGCCCGAGTAGCAAAGCCCTCAACCTGGATGACGTCCTTAACCGCAACCAGCATCCCGTAGAGCGGCAGAGTAGGGGTGCCTTGCTGGTAGGCGTCAAAGCCACGTCCTTCGGCCAAGAGTCTTTTTCGGCGGTTATGCTCCGGGACCATGGCCCGAATGTCGACCTCGGCCCTATCGGCTCGGGCGCAAGCACGCGTGATGACCGAATCCCACGTCCCGCCCGCATGCGCTCCGAGCAGAATCTCGTTGCCGTCCTCGAACCTCATTCGCTACGCCCAATGCCGGTCGTCAGCGGAGTCGGTAAGCAGCCATGGAATCCGCAGGAGTCCCCCTACCGCGTTATCAAGCGAGAAGAGTGGCTCACCCGGCCACCCAAAAAACGCGGATGCCGTGACCCGGCCTGCAAGGACAGGCAGTGGGGTGGTTCTGCGGCATCGGGTCTGCTCCCCTGTCTCCACCATTCTGGGAGGCAAGGTAGCGCTGAAGGGGACAGCTGCCAAGGCCCCCAGCGCTGAACCATCTCTCGTTCCTTCAGTTTGCCGCCCGAGGGGGGGCTCGATCCTCTCCGGCCTCTCGCTCTCGCGGAGCGCTTTCAGCTGTCTCAATCTGGTATGGATGCTCCTCGCAGGCATGTATGTGACGGACAATCTCCTCCTGCGATCACCCTCGCCAGCCTCGCCAGTTGCTAGCGAGATCGGGCGTAGTCGGAGCCAGAGCAAGCAGGCCCCATTTCCTCAAGCATGCTGTCGCTGGGTCCCCGGACCGGGGGTTCTCGCGCGATCACCGAGACGGGCTGAGGTTCCCCGTGTGGTTCTCCGCGCCACACGCCATGGTTCCCCGCTGACCCCCAGATCGCCCCACGCTCCCCCGGTGGGCCACCGATTCCGGCCCGTTCTGCCACCCGTGGTGCGGGATCACGCGCGAATCGG